>CAYSYX010000180.1:0-17064 GCA_964435055.1 uncultured Polyangium sp.
CGATACAAGCTCGCGCGCTCGATCGAGCAATGGCGCGACCGCATGCGGCGGCGCGAAGACATGCGCCCACGTCGTACGCGCGGGAGGCGTCGGCGGACGAAGGGGCATCAGGTAGCGGGCGATCGGAACACCGTTTGTCTCGGATGACTTTCGGGCAAAAACGGCTTTATGGTTCAAACCGCCGTGAACGTCCGCTTCGACGAAGACGGTCGCGTGATACGCATCCGAGTCTCGAGAAAACTGCGCAAAACGTTCGAGCAAATCCGAAATATCGTTTCCGCATTGCACCGTTTGCGTCACGATGGACCGGGGCGCGGGAACGAGGGACAAAGTTGCGCGGGCGATGACGCCGAATCGACCGAGCCCGCCGAGCACCGAATGAAATAACCAAGCCGCTTGTTTGGGTCCGCAAAGAACTCGCCGGCCGTCGCCCGTGATGACTTCCAATTCGAGCACGTGGTCGATCAGCATTCCGTTGGAAATGGAGCCTTTGGAAAATCCGCCGCTCGACAAAGTGCCGCCGATGGTGGTCGACAAATACCCCGGCACAACGGGCGGCACGAGACCCTGCGAAAGCGTCGATTCGAGCAGTTGGTCCCAACGAACGCCTCCACCGACGGTCACCCGCGATGATTCCACGACGACGCCCTCGAAATGGTGCGTCAATAACAACCATCCACCGTCCGCGAGCGCTTGACCTCCGGCGCTTTGCCCGAGCCCGCGTACGGTCACGGGTGTACGGGCAACATGGGCTCGCGCCAAAAATTCCGCTGCGTCGTCGGCGTTTTGCGGCGCGATGACGGTTTGCGGGGAACGAACGAAAACGCCGCCGAAATCACGCGTATACGTGCCTTCGACGCCGGCTGCGGAAGATGCGGTCGTGTTCGCTGTTTCGCCTGGAAGAACCACGGAGGTGGTATCCGAGACAAACGGGCGCAGCATCGACACGTATTGGAGTTTTTCCGTCAGCATCAATCCGGGACGCTGCTTCAAAAAATCCGGTTTGGCGGGGGTGGGACTCACGCAATCACAGGCGTACAACGCATTGAAATCCGCATGGGACAAGTCACGCGTTTTTTCGACCGATGCGGGCAAGAAGATATCCATCGAAGGATCATGAGAAAAACCAAGGCCCGAGAGACCGGCATGCCAAGGAGGATCGGCGCGAACCCACAATGCCCCGCCGTCGAAGAGGTCCAAAAAATGTTCGAGAATACCATTGACCATCAAACGGCCCAAGTGGGCTCGTCGCCATTCGTGCTGGACGCTGATATTGACGACGTGGTGCGCGCCTTCGGGTTTGAATCCGGGATAATCTTCGGCGCGGACATTGTTGATTTCGCGATTGACCGTCAAAATGGTGTGATGCGAACGCGCGATGTGAATCGTGCCGACCATTTCGCCCGTATTCGCATGAACGAGGGCGAAACGATATCCGCGCGCCGCCCATAACGTGCGCACTCGGTCCGGCGAGATGTAATTGCGACGAATATCATCGACGAGCCAATCGGGCAAATGGCCACCCGTGGAACCCAGCGCGTCACGAATGGATCGAAAAAGCAACCACGAGACTGAATCCGCGACGCCTTCGACGGCCGGATCGACGACCCCGAGGAGTAAATTGCCGAGGGGACTCGGCAGGGTGACGACCTTCGAAGAAAATCCCGCACGAACATCGACGATTTTTGAAATCTCGAATTGCGTTTCATCGCGTAAAGAAAGTCTTCCCGCATCGGGATCCACGCGAACGTTTCCGCAAACGCACGTCCAAGGTTCATGAGGCGACGGCTGCGATTGAACGTCCATGCCGCACGTCGAACACGAATAAAGGAACGCACGTCCGGCGGGTGTTCCGGAGCGCGGATCATGCTGAACGGGAGTTCTCACGGATTGTTCTTACGGCATAATGGACCGACGCGGCAAAGTCAACGGACGGGCGTGAAGATTCGCGCGAGTTTCTCGTCGACGGAGGTGCGTTTTTCAATTATATCGAGGGCGTCGAGCGCGTTATGGAGCATCCTGAATATCCCGGTTGGACCATTCGGCATCGTTTGTTGGTCGACGAGCTTCCGCTGTTGGTCTTGGAGCGAGGCGACGATCGTATTTGTGTGTCCGAGGGACATTACCGACAGGTCGTGGAGTTTGTGCTGGCCATTGCCGGATCGGCCAAAGAATGGCTGGAGCGGCCCCAAGATTATGCGGACGATATCAATTACAAATTGCACCGGGGTTTTGTTACGGAAGAGGGGTGGGCGGAAGGGGAGGGGACGTTTTATGGGCACCTCGTCAAACCCGAAGAATATACGCAATGGTTGTGCGACCCGGATTTCGTCGCCGAACTGAAGCGTTACGAGCAGCGTACAGGAAAAACGCCCGAGGAGCCGATTTGGCACATTTCCGTGAGCAGTGGTTCGTGGCGCGGGGCGGCAAGGAATCTCCCGAAAAGCAGCGTCGAAAAGCTCATCGGTATCACGCGCGGCCTCATTTTGGGGGTATTGGTTATGCCCGAGAGTTTGGACAACGAAGGGGCGATGGCGAGAAATTCTCTCGCGCGCGAAGGGGTGAACGTTTTGTCGGAGGACGAGTGGGACGAGCGTTTTGGTTGGGCGGCGAGCACGGGATTGCGTCCGAGCCTTCTGCGGAAGCTCGAAACATCGGCTACGGAATACTTGGAAGCATTACGCAACAAGGCGTCGAATCTGGAAGAAAAACGCGCCTGTTTACTGGATGGTTTGTCCAGCGCAAATCTGTTGCATCAGGAACTTTCCGACGGCGTATTTTATCAAATCGACGAGCTGGGACACCGGAATCTCAAGATATGCGTCGACGATCCCGAAAGCGTGTTTTTATCCGAGGGAACATCATGAAATCTTGCGGGCGATGGTTCATTGCAGCGGTTGTTTTCAGTTTGGCGGGGTGTACTTCGCCTGCGCCTCCGCAGCCGCTCGTCACGTTATCGCCTGCGACAAACCCGGCGCGACAAACGCCTTCCGCGGCAGCGTCCGAGCCTCCCGCGCCCCTACCGAGTTCGTCGGCATCCGCATCGCCCATGCCCATTCCCAGTGCGTCGGCCATTGCGGAAACGCCGCCGGCACCGCGGGTCATCGTGTGCGCGGATTGCAATATGCCGACAATGATTCCGTATGTTCAATTCGATCATCGGCAATCCAAGATCCTGAAGCCTTCCGTGCCCATTCTCGAAGCGGCGCGCGACGTGTTGCTCGAGCATCCGGACGTGCGGATTGAAATTCGCGGACATATTGATGCGAGTGAAGAGGGGCATGGAGCGAAAACCGTCGGGCTCGCCCGCGCTGAAGCGGTGAAAAAATGGTTCGTGGAGCACGGGATCGATCCGAATCGGCTGGTCCCGATAGATTACGGTTCGACGCAACCGCTGCGAGTTCCGCATTCGGAAGCGGATCGACAAGCCAATCGTCGGGTCGAGTTTCGCAGGGTTCTCCCTTGAGGTCATCACGTCGATCGGCCGAGACAATCGGAATTGTACGAGCCTGAGCGGACTTTTTCGAAAAAAGAAGCTTTCCGAAAAAATGTGCGAAGGCTGGCGTCGTTTCCGGGCAAGGTGTTCCGAGGTCGTCGTTCCATCGCGCAAAGATGTAAATTTCGCATCGGCATTCGGTGAAATCGAGCCGCTTGAAATCGTGGAAAGGTGGTTGGTATGAATATGCTTCGGTTGGGATTTTTCTTGGTGAGTGGTGGGGTTCTTTTCGCCATCACGGGGTGTGGGAGCGACAGCCAAATCAATCTCGGCACCGGCGGTTCGGGGGGTTCGACGTCGAGCAGCAGCAGTGCGTCGAGCACCAGCACATCGAGCGGTGACACGAGCAGCAGTTCGAGCAGCGGCGGCAGCTCGAGCAGTTCAACCAGTAGCAGTTCGGGCGCGCCGGCGGAGAAATTCAGCTTTTTCGTGACGAGCCTCAAAGCATTGCAAGATTTGTCCGGCAGTCCGGATGGATTCGGGGGCGATTTACGGTTTGGCGAAACGGGTCCTGGATCCGGGCTTCGTGGTGCGGACAAGATTTGCGCGACGATCGCCGAAAAGAGTATGCCCGGTGCAGGCGCCAAACCTTGGCGGGCTTTTCTCAGTGCGGTGGCGGATGAAAATGGAAAGCAGGTCGACGCGCGGGATCGTATCGGCGAAGGCCCGTGGTACGATCGCCTGGGCCGATTGCTGTCTGCGAACAAGGCGAATTTGCTCAATCAACGACCCCTCGACGCGGATCCGGCGATCATCAACGATTTTCCCAATGAAGACGGCGTGCCGAATCATCAACCCGATCCCAATCAGCCGCAAGTCGACAACCATGATATGTTGACGGGGACAAACACGCAAGGAACGCTCTACAGTCAAACCGCGACGTGCAAAGATTGGACGAGCGCGATCGGGGATCTCGCTTCGGAGGGGCGACCTCGCGTGGGCCATTCCTGGCCGCGATTCGGCGGACCCGGTGGAGGGAGCGGCGCGAATTGGATGTCATCGCTCGATGAATCCGGATGCGCTCCGGGTATCAATTTGATTGAAATGGGCGGCCCGATTCCGGGTGAAGTGACGGTCGGTTCCGGCGGTGGTTACGGCGGGTTTTTCTGCTTCTCGCTCGTGCCGTGAAAAACCTGTTTGTCCAATGAAAATTCGTTCATGACCGTCGGGATCAATCGTCGATGGTCATGAACGAAGGACAAACCTTCAATGCCAATGTCCCGCTTCCGTTCGGGTGACGAAGGTTTCGACGAGTTTCTCCAAAACAACCAGCTCGGCGACGCGAAATCGCGATGCTTGACGTCCCAAATCGAGGATAGCGACGAGGCGGCCGGAGATCGAAATCGGTTGCATCACCGCGCCTTCGCATTGGACCCCGAGGTGCAAGAGGCGTGTGCAGACGGCCATTCCCGCCGGGCCGGGGCTGGGTTCGGCGACGACGATTTCGCCCGTTCGAGCGGCGACCATTGCGGCGTCCGACAATTCCGTTTCAATGCCGATCATCACGCGGGAGAAAGGTCCGTGTGCAAAATGCACGACGGCGTGAGAATCATGAATTCGATGCAGCAATGCCGCGTCGGCTCGCAAATGCATCACGGCGGCATTGAGCAACAAATGTAGAGCGTCGGAGAGATCCGCGGCTCCTTCGAGAGCATCGGCGGGGGCGATTTCTTCGGGTAACAGAGGTCGCCCGGGGAGCGTAATGTCGTCGGTGGGTGTAAAGGAATCGGCGGCCGACACCGTTTCATACGAACCGTGATCATCCTGCGGGCGCCGACGCGGCTGATAAGGAGGCGTGGGCGCGGCGGAATCGAGGGCTCTCGGCCCTGTCATTTCCGCGACTTCGCATACCGGTCGCCAGACACGCCAGGCTTCATGACGCACGTAACTTTCCAATGGGACTTTGCCCTCGCGAACGCCCCGAGTGATGAGGTCGAGTCCCACCGGCCCCACGGCGGTTGCGCCATCGGATACATACCAGCGATCGTTTCCAGAACCGGCGCTTTCTACAAGCATTTTGAATGAACGCATCGACGAGCAACCCCCAAAAATAGGAACAGCTAAGAAATGGTAAGCGGCGGGAATCTAGACGATGAACGCAGTGTGTCAAGTCGATAGCAGCGATGTGACGAAGATTTATCAGCGTTGAAAATATGCAAAAAAGACTACGCAACGGAATCATGCGCAAGCGCGTGCGCATCGTCACGGTGACGCGGCATTCCGCGTACTTTTACGTTGGGATGGTTTGTTGTATTCGGCGAAATTCCGTCGCGTGTTTCGCGCCGGCAAGTTCGTGTCCGCGATAGCCGTGCGTCATTTTATGTCGAGCGACACGGGACGGGGTAAATGGTTTTACCTGACGCTCCGAATTACGGCACGTAGTCCGACGGCGTGAATCCTTCTTCGAGCTGAAATCCGTAAAGCCAATAGCTGCCGCCGGGCATCTGGTCGATGGATTGGGTGAAGAAGACATCGACGCTTGGTGCGTTGCCCGGAGAAAAGGTGATTTTCTGTCGATACCAACCGTTGAGGTAGGGCGTTGTCGTGACCAGCGGGCCGCCATCGACGGCAATTTCGACTTGATACCCAATGCCGATTTTCGTGTACGGTTGATCAAATGGCATCGCGAACGTCCCGCCTTTGAAGAAAAACGTGAACGTATAGGTTTGGCCGGGTTGCAAGGTCGCCGTGAGACCCTGATGAAAGTCGCCCTTCGCTTGCGAAATGTGCGTGCATTCGAAAACTTCACCCGTGCCGCCGATGGGAAGTTCCTGCATGTCCGTGCCACAGGCGACGGCGCCAAAGTTGTTGAGCAATGTCGAGCCAAAGTTTGACTTGGCAATGATTCCAGCAGGCATTCCGCTCGAACTCGACGCGGACGAACTCGACGCGGACGAACTCGACGCGGACGAACTCGACGAGGATGTTGTGGTGCTCGAGGAGGAAGTCGAGCTGGAGCCGACGTCTCCCGACGATGTCGAACTCGAGGACCACGTTTCTTCCGGCGGAGTTGTCGTACCGAGTTCCAGACAGCCGGCGAAGCTGATTGTGATGGTCGAGATGATTGCCCAATAACCAAGCACGGAACGCGTTCGCATCGATACCTCCAAGGTTGTTCGTCGTCGAACGGCCATCGTAAAACAAAATGCGCCGGTCAACCAGAAGCGACGTGTTGTCGCCGAGTATTTTTCAGTGATTCGCATCAACCGTGCTCGACGTGCTTGCGTCCGCCGCCGCCTTCGCCTAAAGAGGCTCGTCCGCCAACGAATGATTCAACCTCGAGGTTCTTCATGCGTATTCGTTTCTTGACTGCATTGCCCCTGTGTTTGATACCGGTTGCGCTCATGAGTTGCGGCGTGACATCCGCGGAACGAACGGCATCCACGGAAATGTCCACCGTGATTTCGCTCGAATCGAAAAACATCGACATTCGTTCGCCGGACAGCGACCTTCCCGCGTCTTTGCGAGTTCGTCCGGGCGATCTCGCCGCCGAACGGTTCGTCCTGGTAAAGTATCCGGCGCCGATCGATGCCGAACAGGATCGGGTGTTGCGGAGCGTGGTTCCACGGGTGTACACGTATTTGCCTGAATTCACGTACCTCGTGCAAATGCCCCCGGGGTCGAACGCGGTTGAACTGCAACGAGCCACCGGGGCGATGTGGGTTGGTCCGTATCATCCGCAATACAAGATATCCAAAGCGATGGCGGCGATATCAGCCGGCGAATCCGCGACGCAACCCGAGGCGCGGATCGTGATGGTGCATGTATTTCCGGACGCACCTTTGGAGGATGTCGCGGCGCAGATTCGATCGTTGGGGGTCCAAGAGATCGCGGGGCAGGGGCAAGGCAACCTGTTTTCCAAGATTCGCTTGCTCTTGACGGATGCGGAAATCGTCGAGCTTCGTGAATCGCTGGCCCAAATCCCGAATGTATTTTGGCTCGATATCGAGAGCCGCCGCGTGTTGCTCAACGATACGACCATTTGGGTGGGTCAATCCGGTTTGGCCGGAGGGCAAACGACGCCCGTCTTTGCGAATGGAATTCAGGGGCAAGGGCAGATCGTCGCGGTGCTCGATACGGGCATTGATCCGGATATGTGTTATTTCCGCGATCCAAACTTGGGTTTGCCCCCGCGAAACGAATGCAATGGCGGGACCACGGTCGATACGAACCAGCGCAAAGTCATCGCCGTGGATTTTCTGTATCAGAACGAATGCAACGGCGGGATCGGAAACAATGAATGGGACAATCAGGATCACGGCACGCACGTGGCGGGGACGGTGGCGGGGGATAACTTTGCCAATCTGCTCGGGCACGATCCGGGCGACGGTATGGCTCCGGCCGCGAAACTCGTCATTCAAGACGGTGGGTATGCGGTCAACAATTGCGCGGACCTTCCGGGGATTGGTTGTCCGGTCGTCGACTTGAATCCGATTTTCCAGCAAACGTACGATCAAGGCGCTCGGATTCATTCCAATTCCTGGGGCGACAACGAAAACGCCGCCATTCAGAATGATTACTCGGCGGCGACGCAGGATGCCGACGAATTTTCGTGGAACCACAAGGACTTTCTCATTGTCTTCGCCGCGGGTAATTCCGGTCCGGCCGATGCCACGGTTTCCACTCCGTCCACCGGCAAAAGCGTTCTTTCCGTGGGATCGACGCAACGAGGTACGAGCGCCAATTCGATGTCCACGTTTTCGAGCTGCGGACCGACGGATGACGGACGGATCAAACCCGAAATCGTTGTACCCGGGTCGAACATCGTCTCCGCAAACAGCGACAACAACACGACGTCGCTCAATTGCAATACGCGCACGATGAGCGGCACGAGCATGGCCACGCCGGGGGCCGCTGGTTTTGCCGCTTTGATTCGCCAATATTACATGGATGGGTTTTACCCGTCCGGCATTCTGACGGCGATCAATGGTTTTACGCCCACCTCGGCCTTGATTCGCGCCACGATGATCAACTCCGGCGCTCGCGTGACGAACGCCACGCCCATTCCCGGCATTTGTCAAGGCTGGGGACGCGTGACGCTCGATGATACGCTATACTTCCCCAATGACGTGCGCAAACTCTGGGTGAAGGACGAAACGACGGGTTTTGCCCAAGGTTCGACGAATGAAACGCAAGTCTTCAAGTTCAACGTCGGCGCGGCCGTAACCCCGTTCAAAGCGACGCTCGCTTGGACCGATTATCCTTCGACGCCGGCGGCGATGCCGCACATCAACAACGACCTGGACCTCGAAGTGGTTGGTCCTGGTGGAACCTATCTCGGCAATGTGTTCACCGCCGGTCAATCGACGACGGGTGGAATGGCGGATCGGATCAATACAGTGGAGCAGGTGGTCTTGAATGCTCCGATGGCCGGCGAATACACGGTGACGGTGCGATCGTTCAATATTCCCAATGGTCCGCAACCGTTCGCGCTCGTGGTGACGGGGGATTTGACGACGGCGGGCGGTCAAGGGGCGGCTTGTGTTACGGCGACCGATTGCGGATCGGGCTTTTGCGTGGATGGAGTCTGCTGCAATTCGCCCTGCAACGGAGGCGTTTGCGACGCGTGTTCCGTTGCCGCGGGGGCGTTGCAAGACGGTATGTGTCGGTCCTTGACGGGCAATGCGTGCGACGACGGCAATGCGTGTACGCAAATGGATGCATGCAATGCGGGCGTATGCGTAGGCGCGAGTCCGGTCACGTGCGCGGCCATGGATACGTGTCACGACGCGGGCACGTGCGATCCCATGACGGGCGCGTGTTCGAATCCGGTCAAACCCGAAGGCTCGTTGTGTGACGACGGCGATCGTTGCACATTGAGCGATCGCTGCATTGCCGGGGCGTGTATGCCCGTTTCGACGGTGACCTGCGCGGCGCTCGATGCGTGTCATGATGCGGGCGTTTGCGATAAAGTGACGGGCTTGTGTTCCAATCCGGAAAAACCCGAAGGCACGGCGTGCGACGATGGTAATCTCTGCACGTTGAGCGATGTTTGCATTGCGGGCACGTGCACCGCGGGCGGCATCGTCGATTGCTTGGCACCCGATAATTGCCACGATGCGGGCAAGTGCGATCCGGCGACGGGCGCATGCGTTAATCCGGAAAAACCGACCGGTACACCTTGCGACGATGGCAATGCTTGCACGGTCAACGACGTTTGCGTATCCGGGGTTTGTCAAGCCAGCGTCCCCTTCGATTGCGCTCCTTCCGATGAATGCCACGACTCGGGCACGTGCGATCCGATGACGGGCGCTTGTTCCAATCCCGCCAAACCCGACGGCTCGATGTGCTCCAAAGGTATCTGCGAAGCTGGTATTTGCATTGCATCGCCGAGCAGCAGTTCGAGCAGCGGCTCCAGCGGAAATGGCGGCAACGGCGGAATGGGTGGAATGAACACGGGCGGAATCGGCGAAACGGGCGGAGCCGGCGGTGGCGGACGTCCGCCGCTCGTGATTACGGATGACGGCGGATGCGGATGCAGCATTGAAGATTCACCGGAACGCAAGTATGCTTGGGTGGGTCTCGGATTGTTGTTCGCGATGCGTCGCAGGCGCCGTTCGTCGAGGTCTTGAACGGGTCGTGAGTACGTCCACGAAAAACGGAATGGTTTTTCTTGTCGGTGGTGGGCCTGGTGATCCCGGGCTCATCACCGTGCGCGGCGCCGAATTGCTCGCTACGGCCGATGTGGTGCTTCATGACGAACTCGTGCATCCCGCGTTGCTCGAGCTGGTCAAACCCGAGGCCGAAGTGCGTTTCGTGGGTAAACGCGGCGCGGATCGTTCATCCAAACAAGCCAAACAAGACGCCATTGAAGTGGAGCTCGTGGCGCTCGCGCAAATGGGCAAACGCGTCGTGCGTCTCAAGGGCGGTGATCCGTATTTATTCGGTCGCGGGTCGGAAGAAGCGGAGGCTTTGGCCAATGCGGGGATTGCTTTCGAAGTGGTTCCGGGCGTCTGTTCGCCGCTTGGGGCGACGGCGTACGCCGGGTTTTCCCTGACGCACCGGGATCATGCATCGAGTGTCGTGTTCATCAGCGGCACGACGCGCGCGGGCAAACCATTTGATTTCGGCGAATTGGCGCTGATTCGAGGCACGGTTTGCATCCTCATGGGCATGCACAACATCGACGTCATGGTAAGGGGGCTTTTGGATGCCGGAGGGCGAAGTCCGGAAACACCCGCCGCCGTCATTCAATGGGGAACTCACGCCGAACAACGCGTCGTCTCGGGCAAACTGGGTGAAATCGTTTCGTTGGCTCGCGAGGCGAAATTGGGCAGTCCGGGCATCATCATCGTCGGGGCGGCGGCGGAGCGGCGCGAACATTTGCGCTGGTTCGATACGCGGCCCTTGTTTGGAAAACACGTGCTCGTGATGCGCCCGCGTGCGCAGACGCGCGAAGTGGCGAAGCGTATTCGGGAAAAAGGCGGGCAAGCGATTCTTTGGCCGGCGATTGAAATCGTTTCTCCGGCCAATCCGGAGCCCATGCGCGAGCTCGTGCGGCATCTCGGCGATTACGACATCGTGGTTTTGACCAGCGAAAACAGCGCGGAACAGTTATTCGAGGTCATCGCGAACGAAGGACTGGATGCGCGAGCGTTTGGCCGGGCAAAAGTCGCGGCGGTCGGAACGAGCACGATGGCCACCTTGACGCGTTTCGGTATTCGCGCGGACATCGTGCCCGACGAATTTCACGGAGATGGTTTGGCCGAGGCGATCTTGCGACAATCGTTCGTGCAGCAACAATTATCCGCCGCGCAGCCCGTGCGCATTGCGTTTCCGCGAGCGCTCGTGGCGCGGGAGGTGCTTCCGGAAAAACTTCGTGCGGCGGGATGCGACGTTCATTTGGTCACGGCGTACGAGACTCAAAAGGTCGGTCCGGAAAAACACGCCGAGCTTGTGCGGCTGTTCGAGGAAAAACGTGTCGACGTGGTCTTGCTCTCGGCTTCCAGCATTGCGGACGTTTTGGCGGATGCATTGGGCGCACGGGCGGCGGAGCTGCTCGAAGGAGTCATCGTGGCGAGCATTGGCGACGTGACGACGGCGACGGCGCGCAAACGAGGCCTCAACGTGACGTTGACGGCGCAGACGAGCACCATGGACGGGCTGATTGCGGCGCTCGAGGCGTACTTGACGTCATAGACGTCGATTGAAGAGTATGTTTGGATTGAAAAACGTATCTCGCGTCTTCAGCGTGAGCGACGTCGATTCCTTCGGCTGAGGCCCAGCCCCAGCAGCGAAAACGCGAGCAGCATGCCGGAGCCGGCGTTTGTCGGACCGATACGGCAGCCGCAACCGGAAGGATCCGACGAACCGTCGCTCGACGAACCATTTCCACCGCTTCCGGTTTGGCCACCATTGCCACCATTGCCGGAAGGTTCACACCCGTCGTTGGCTGGATCAAATGAACCGCTCTTGCAATCGTCGCATCCGTCCATATCCGAGTCTCCGCAGGCTACGGGATCGTTCGGCGCGGGATCCGTCTCGTCCGGCACGCCGTCCGCGTCGGTATCCAAGAGCACGCGAATCGTGTACGTTTTGGCGCTCGAAAGGTTTGACACGCCAACCCGATATCCGATGTCCAGGTTGAGCACGTGATCGCCGAATTGCGTAAACTTCAACGTCGCATCGCGTGAGCCGGCTTTTGCAGGATCGCTCGGTTGCGAAATCAATCCGCTGACGGATCCGAGATCCCAGCTTCCGCCGACCATTGACACCATCCCCATTTTTGCGTCGACGACTTCGAGCCCGCTTGCCGCATTGAGGGCCCGAAGAACGGTGTCGAGCGCCGGGCCGCTGCCGTCGTTTTGATAACCGATCACGTAACCACGCTCGACGGGCAAGGTTTGCGCCGCGACGATGAGCTCACCTTGGAGTGACAAACTCATGCGTGGTTGTCCCGCGGCGCTCGTGCAATCGGCCTCGAATAACGCATTCAGGAAGAGGCGCTGGCCGGCTTTGCCGGTATACGAGTGGCCGCCCAAATAACTCACTTTCCCGCCGCAGGATTCGTCGGGGTTGAAGTCTCGCGGCGGCGCATTGTCGGCTCGAACCTTGGGAACGGGCGGCGGATCCACGTCACAAGCGCCATCCATATACCCGGACATCCAGACGTCTTCTTTGCCGGGTCCGTCCAATGCCGTGATAAACGTCACGTCGCGATCGTTCTTGTAGGTCGTTCCGAGGTACGTGCTCAGGTTATAGGCCGGTTCGCTGCCGCCTTCCGGTGCAAACAAGCCATCAAATTGCATATATGGTACGTCCGGGCGTAACACCTTGAAGGGGCTCGGCGAAGGCGCAATCAGAAAACCGGCGCCTCGTTCTTTGACGTCTTTCGGCAGACAACAATCTTTCCCGGCACCACAACCGTCCACCACGCATTGAAACGTGCCTTCATTGGGGCCGGGTGTGCAGGGGCAAGCGGGCGGAGTTCCCATCGTCGTCAGGAAATGGCCGATACGATTGGAATCGTCGAGGTAAGGCCATGCGGCATTGGGCACCGTATTTTCGTACGCATTGACGGCTTGGCATTCGGCGAAGAAATGCGTCGGGTATTGAAGAAACGACCGCACTTCGGCGACGACCTCGTGGCCGTGGTACGTAATGGGTTTGCCGGTGCATTCGGCTTGAGTCGCCGGGCAACTCGCTCCGCCGCATTCCACGGTTTCGCGATCGTTCACATTCCAATGCATGCTCATGATCTGGCAATACGCGGGCAAACCATCGGACGTGAACAAGGCCCCGTTTTTGTGGTCCAGATTCGGAGCATCGCACGTGCCCATATTGCCCATGATGCTCGGTACCGTGAGCAAATCCGGATTTGCCGTACCCGGACCGCACGTGCCCGCGGCGCACTTGGCTGCTGGAAATTCCGCTCCATTTGATTGCTTGATTCCCGCGGCTCGTAGATACGCCGTCGCGATGTCTTCATTGCCGTCGGCAAAAACGGCGATCGTGGGGGCCGCGAGCAGCTCCTTTTTCGAATCGGCGGTGAACGGTGCAGTTGCTTCGTGGACGGTCACGACTTTGAAAACGCTGCGATTGGCCCACGGATTTTGCGCCCACAAGGTTTGATCGTTCCAGGCGTTGATGATCGCGATCGCCTTGTCGTGAAATGCTGCGTCCACGACAAACGGACCGCCCCGATAACCGTGCGTTTTGATCGTCGCGCCTTTGGACGGGCTGCCCCAAAGCACTTGACCACCCGCAAAAAAGTCCGGGCTCGCCGTGGGGTAGGCACATTTCACGCCGGAACCTTCTTCGCCGCAATCCCAGGTGCACAGATCGCCGGCCGTGTTGCAAGGCGCATCGTGCCAGATTTTTTTAGGCTCGATGACCCAATGAACCGGCACGCCTTCACGCAAAAGGTGAAACAGCAGCCCATAAGATTGGTACATTCCGTCGGCCTGGTATTCCTGATCCATGGGAATGATCAAGCTTCCGCTGGGAAACATGCGGCTCACCGCGTGAGCATCTTGCGCGGCGAACGTGGCCAGCGCCATTGCGGAGGCGAGGACAAACCGTCGATACATAAAAACTCCTTTCGAGAGAATAGACCTCGAGACGTCGATGGTAAGGTAAGTGGCGCAGGGTTCAAGTCGTAGTTTCGAACCGTTGCGTGTTGAAATGTCGATGACGTCATTGCAATGACGGCATTTTGTCGACACGCGACTTTTGTTCTATTGCGGCACTTCGAAGCGGGGCCGTGTTATCCCGACCGTACGAAAATTTCCTCCCCAAATCGCATTTTGTTTTGAAGGTCGAGGCGCCAGCGAGCGGATGAAGGCACCGCGATTCTTTCGATCGACGGGGACGGAGGTTCCATGCGAGATACGTTGGTTTGCATCGGCTTATTTTCGATACTTGCGCTTCAGGCGGGCTGCACGGGCGGTTCCAATACGCAGACGAGCAGCAGCGGGAGCACCGGAATTGCCGGAAATGGTGGCGGTGGTGGTGGTGGTGTCGGCGGATCCGCAGGAGCCGGTGGCGTCGGCGGAAGTGCCGGCGGTATGGTCGAGGGGCCGCCTTTGGTCAATCCGTCGCAATTCAATACGGTCCTTGGGCGACCGACGGATTCCTCCATTGCGATCAGCGTGTTGGCGAATGCCGCGGGGGACAAAGCGTTTGTCGAATACGGGACGCAGCTGGATGAAACCTCGATGAATATCGTCGGGGGACAAACGACGCAGCCGATGGCTTCCGTCAACGGCGAGCCGATGGTCATCGACGTGCAAGGTTTGACCAAGGACACCAAGTATTATTATCGCGTGCATTTCCAAGCCGGAGGTCAGGGAGACACGCCGGACAATTTGCACAGTTTCCGCACGCAACGCGCCCCCGGACGAACCTTCCATTTCGGCGTACAAGGCGACACGCATCCCGAGCGCACGGGCAAGATGTTTCATGCCGAGCTGTTTACGCTCACGATGGAGCAAGTTCGGGATCGCCAACCGGATATGTATTTCCTGCTGGGTGATGATTTCAGCATCGAAAAAATCATTCAGAACTTCAAAGACGCCAACTACGGCGCAGGTTATGCATTTCAACGAGCGGTTGAAGGCGCGGCTCCGTATGCGACGTACCAAGGTTTGGCCAAACCATTTTCCCAACAGATGATCACCGATGGGAAGATGGCTCCGCAAACCAATGCGGCGTATTTGGAGATGCGTCAGAAATACCTGGGCATCATGGCGAATGCAACGTCGTTGATGCTGGTGAACGGCAACCACGAACAAGCGCACTTGGCGAATTTGGGCGGCATCTTCAACAATGCTTCGATTTGGGCCGCTGACGGTCGATTGAAGTATTATCCGCTCCCCGCACCGGGCGGATTCTATACCGGCGATGAAGGCAAAATGACGCCCATGAACGGTTATCCGACCATTGCCGCGGCGGATGGATTGCTGCGCGATTATTACGCGTTTACCTGGGGTGACGCGTTGTTTGTCACGATAGACCCCTATTGGCATTCGGCCGAGGTTTCTCCCGACAGTACGCTGTTTGCCGATCCCGAACCGCCGTGGGGCGCGACGCTCGGCGACGAACAATACGCTTGGCTGAAAAAGACGTTGGAAACGAGCACCGCGAAGTGGAAGTTCGTCTTTGCACATCACGTCAATGGCAACAACCGCGGGGCGGCGGCGATCGTGGGGCGGCAAGAATGGGGCGGAGGACAGGGGTTTGCCGCGAATCGACCGGGATGGGACAAACCCATTCATCAGCTCTTCGCCGATACGAAGGTCACCATTTTCTTCCAGGGCCACGATCACATGTATGCGCGGGAGCGAGTCGACGGGGTCGTCTATCAAGAAGTGCCGAATCCCGGCGACCACAGCTACTTTGCCTACAATTGCGACGCGTACGCGCCGGCGACCATCGATTGGCAAGGTCCGGCCGGGTATGGCGTGTACGAAGCCGATTACAGCGTGCGGATGCCGAATACCGGGTTTCTCGATGTGACGGTCTCCGCGGACTCGGTGCGCGTCGATTACATTCGAACGTATCGCGCGATCGACTTGCAGACAAACCCGAACAAGATCTTCACCGGCAACGAGAAAAATGGCGAAATCGCCTTCTCCTACAGCATTCCTCCGCAACCCACGGACGACCAGGCCAAGGACTTTGCTTATACCTGCATCGGTGCCGCTCCGCCGGGCGGCTGGGTCTACAATCCTTGACATAGAAAGACGAACATGAGCAAGACAAACCTCGTTCAATATTCCGCAATCGGCTGCATCCTCTTGTCGGGCTGCGGCACACCGACGACATCGCCGACATCATCATCTTCGACATCCTCAACGACATCATCGTCCTCGACGGGTTCGTCTTCGACGGGTTCGTCTTCTTCAGGAGGCTGCGATCCCGGTTGTCCGCCGAGCGCGACACCCGAGATGCTGGGGACCACCATTTTGGGCAATCCGACGGCGAATTCGCTGACGGCCAATTTGATGACCACCGCGGCGCTCGATGTGTACTTCGAGTATGGTGAGACGCCGGAGGTGTATACGGGAAAAACCGACTCGGTGACGACCACGGCCAACGTGCCCGCGGTTTTCGTGTTTAATGGGTTGAAAGCGGACACCGCGTACCATTATCGTGCTCGGTACCGTGCTCCGGGCGCGTTGAATTACGAAATGGGGGACGTCAAGGACTTTCACACGCAGCGTCCGGTGGGACAGACGTTCACCTTTACGATCCAGGCCGATTCGCATCGCGACGAAAACTCGGATTTCGATCTGTACAAAACGGCTCTGGCCAACATTCGCGCCGACAAACCTGATTTCCACGTGGATCTCGGCGACACGTTCATGACCGAGAAGTTCGCGATGACCAAAGACGAAGTCGTCAATCGGTACATCGAAGAACGCGCGTATTTCGGGCTGATCGCCGATACCATTCCGCTGCTTCTGGTCAATGGCAATCACGAAGGCGAGGTCGGGTGGTTGCTGAACGGCACCGATAACAACTTGGCCGTGTGGGCGACCAATGCCAGGCTCGCGTATTACGTCAATCCGCTTCCGGACGGGTTTTATTCGGGGGACGCCACTTCGTATCCGTTCGTGGGGCAACGT
>CAYSYX010000181.1:0-12040 GCA_964435055.1 uncultured Polyangium sp.
GATCCCGGCTGCGTGGAGCCGAACAAGTGGGGTCTGGTTGCGCTCGCGTTGCCGCTCGTCGTCTGTGTGGACTCGATTCAGCGGTTTGGCACGGCACGTCACGTTTACTTGGCCCAAACGCTCGTCGTGGCGATGTACGCGTTCTTGACGCAATCGATGAACGTGCGTCCGGAAATCGATGCGCTGCTCGGCTTGGCGTACGGGTTCACGCTCCTTGGCGTTGCGGTGATCGCGCGGCGAAAGAAGCTGACGACCGTTGCGGATGCGACACGGCGTTTTCTGGTGGTGTTGCCGCTGCTCGTCGCGCTCTTGACGATCAACGACTCGACGAATTCCGCGGCGTTGTTCGCGCTTGGTTCGAGCGTTCTTTATGGAACGATCGCGGTGGCGGAGCGTTCGCGCGTGTTTGGTTCTCTCGCGGCCGTCGCGGGCAACCTTGCGTTGCTCGTGTTTGCGCTCGCTCAAGGGCTCGATGGGATCGAGATCTACGTCGGTCCGCTGGGGCTGCTCGTGATGGCGTTGGCGCAGATTTTCGCGTCGAAGCTGGATGTTTCGGCTCGAGCGGCGTTACGCATCATCGGCGGGGTTCTTCTTTACGTACCTTCGGGACTCAAGCTCGCGTTGCGCCTCGGAGCCGCCGAGGATCCCACGTATTCCGTGATCTTCGGCGTGGTTTGTCTCGTCGGAGTGCTCGCGGGCGTCGTGTTGCGCATCCGCGCGTACTTGGCGCTGGCGACGCTAGCGCTGACGCTCGATGTGATCGCGAACCTCGTGTACGCAGGTCTGCGTGATCATCGCCTCGGGTTTGTCTTGTTGTCCGTCTCGGGGCTGTTGATCCTCGGCCTGATGATCATGATCACGCTCTTCAAGGAGCGAGCATGGGCGATTGTGGACCGATTGCGGGGGCGTTTGCGAGGTTGGGAATGACGAACGTTTTGAGGTCCAACGTCATGCGGACCTGCGCCGCATGAGGACGATGACCCAATAGGGCTCGGGTTTTCGGCGCAGGACGAAGTTGCCAAGCCACGTGAAGGCTTCGACCGCTCTTTCGGCCTGCCTGTGCAAGTAGTTGCGATCGAGCCGGCGAAAGTTTGTCTCGCCGCACCTTGGGCAACAGATATCAGCGTTTTCCCACATGTACCACCGCCTGGCGGCATGATGGCGAAGGTGTTCGAGCGCGGCGAACGTTGGTGTGACCGGGGGACCGATATGTTCGGTCCGGATGCGCTCGAAGTCGGTAAACGCCGCGTCGAACGTGGTTTCGTCGATGGAACGCAAGTGTCCGTCGACGTGAAATTCGAGGTTGCACGACGGGCACAAGGCGTGACGGCGCACGAGCTGTTCGCGGCAGGGAACGCTCAAAAGCAGCCATTTCGACGCGACGCGGTTCATCTCGGCGAGGGCTTTTTCGTAGATGCCGTCGGGCAAGTGTTCGAGCATTTGGCTCGAGTGCACGAGGTCGACGGAACGATCCTTCAGCGGCAAAGCATCGGCGCCGGCTTCGATGGCCTTGCAGCGGAGTTTGGATACGGCGACGGGGCTGCGATCGACGCCGGTAACATCCCATCGTTCCGCGAGCTTGTGCGTGATGAATCCATCGCCGCATCCGATGTCGACGATGGAGCGAACATCGTCGGGGACCATGGAAACGAGCAATTGTGCTTTGGAGATGATGTTCGGATCGGTGGACGTCGTGGTGTTTTCCCAGTGGCGATCGTAGAAGGCGGGATTGTCTGTTTGAACCGCGTTGGGAGGCATGGGAGGCGACGAAGATAGACGAGATCGCTCGACATGCAACGTACCGACGGGAGCGCGTGAATCGAACGATTGATCTTCGAACTGGCGAGGCGCGGCGGCATGGAGCAGAGTAGCGCGCAATGTCGTCCGACGTGTCCGAGCGATCCATTGACGAAGCTGTGTCTGCCGAGCACAAGCGAATCGAGCGTTTCTACAACCAGGATTTTCTTCCTGCGAACGCTTGGACGACGCTGGCTCCGCGGGCATATCTTTACCTTCGTCAGCGTCAACGTCGAATTCGTGAGACGTTGCTCGAATGCGGTTTTGACACACCGGAAAAACTTTCGCAGCTTCGGGTGCTCGATGTCGGGTCGGGTGGCGGGACAAACATTGCTTGGATGATTGAAATGGGGGCGAGTCCGGCGAATTGTATTGGAATTGATCTTTTGCCGAATCGAGTGGCCACGGCGCGGGCGCGCATTCCGAATGTAACGTGGTTGCAGGGGGACGTGACGACGACGGATGTGGCGGGTTCTTTTGACTTTGTCATGTTGTTGGCTGTTTTGACATCGGTCACGTATGCCCCGTTGAAACAGAAAATCGTGGATCGGTGTTTTTCTCTCCTAAAACCGGGAGGAGTATTCTTTTTTTATGACGTGATGTGTCTGCGCGAGCATCAGACCAACGGCGATTACAAGATGCTCATGTATGAAGAGATGGAAGGATATCTTCGTGGCCGAAAGGCCAAGTGGTATCGGCGGGATCTATTGAAATCATCTTATGCGGAGCGTTGGACCCAACGATACGGAATTACTTGGGCCGAGTGGTTACAAGCCATTGGGCTATTCAATATGGAAGCCTCTTTCGCCTACGTTCGGGCCTAGGCGCCTTCAGGAAGATGGATTCGGCCGAGAAAGTCGATAATTCGCAGGAAGCGAAAGCGGCTCAAACCACATCGTTTGCCGACCGCGTGGGGCTCGTCGTCGGCGGACAGTTTGTCTCGGCCATTATCGGCATGATTCAGGGCATTTTGCTCGTTCGTTTATTGGACAAGCGTGCGTATGGCACCATTTCATTGGTACTTTTTTGGCTCGCGACGGGACGTGACTTGGGCATGCTGTATTTGCCCGAGTCTGTTTATTATTTTGCGCCCAAGACCAGCCAAGGAGAATTGTTGGGTCTTGTTCGGCAGAGCAAATGGCTTCTGGTCACGTTGGGAACGATTGTCGCGCTGGTCTTCATCGTCATGGGACTGGCGCCCGACTTGTTTTTGAAGGGCCGAACCGATTTGGGCGGATTGCTCGTGATCGCCGGAATTGCGAGCATTGTCGGTTTTCCGGCCGGTATTTATGGCGCCGTATTCATAGCGACGAACAATCATCGTCGAGCGGCTGGAATTTCATTGTTCCTGACCATGTTTGGAGCGGTGGGAAACCTCGTGCCGGCGGCCCTTGGTTGGCCCGTGTGGGTTTTGTTGTGGTCGGTGGTCTTGTCGGCCGTCGTGCGAGTGGTGCTCAGCGAACGCTTGATGAAGCAGATGTTTGCCGGAGTAGAACCACAACCATTTCCAGGTGGCGTTCGAGCGCAGCTTCGATACGTTTTACCGTTGACGCTCACCCGTTTTGCCGGGCTTTTTAATCAAAGATTGGATCGATTCATTGTCGGCATGTTTTTCGGGGTCGAATCATTTGCCGAGTTCACCATTGGGTCACAGGAATTGCCGCTCGTCAACATTCTTCCGTATACCATCGCGTCGACGATGATGCCGCGGCTCGTGGAGCTTTACGAGCAAGGAACGACGCGATTGCAAGGTGCGCGGGAGGCGATTGCCGTCTGGCATGCGGGGATGCGCAAGGCGACGATTGTCATGGTCCCCGTCGCGGTTTTTCTGTTGCTCATGGCCGAACCCTTTTTGGTTGTATTGTATGGTGAAAGATATCGCGCGGCAGCTTTGCCATTTCGTATTTACAGCGCCTTGATGCTCGTGCGGCTCACGGGATACGGCACGATGCTCATGGTGTTTGGCCAGACCAACGTACTCATGCGCGTGCAACTCTCGGGGATGGTTTTGAATATTGTCGGATCGTACTTCTTGTTGCCGCGAATCGGAATGATCGCCGCACCGATAAGCGCCGTCATTACCCAGCTATCCATGATTATCATGATTCTTGTGCGCGTGAACGATCATGCGCGGATGGGTCTGCGTGATATCTTTCCTTGGTCGCATTGGTTTCGAGCGCTTCTGGCCGCGGGGACGGCTGCGATTGTCGTCATGGGTGTCCTTCGAATCTTGCAGCAATCGTCGCTCGTTGTGCAGCTGGTAATCAGCTTGTTGACTTTTATTCCCACCTATGTGATGCTTGCGAACATCTTCGACGTTTTGACCGCCGATGACCGCGCATTTCTTCGTCGCTGGGTGACCCTCGAACCCCTCCGCTCGAAATCGAAATCATGAACGCAGATTCCTCATCACCGTCCACCGAATCGACGAGTGCTTCGGCTCCCGTTGAAATCAAGCCGCTTCCCGAGCGGAGCGGCATGAGCGACGAAGAACGAGCGCTCGAGCGATCGTTTCGTGAACGATATGCATCCCAAGTCGAAGGATTGGTCGTTCGTCGTGAAATACCAAATCCGCGCGTGACTCTGGTGGTTGTTTCCTTTCGAGCCGGCGACTATCTGCTGGATTGTTTGCGACACCTGCGCGCACAGACCGCCGCCGTCGATGTCCCTTATGAAATCCTCGTGGCCGATAGCGGCGGTTTGGAGCATTTACGCGAGCGATACGGGAACCTCGTCGATGTCGATTTGCGTCTCAAATATGGTTTGCCCCTGAACGTCGCCCGAAATGCGGCAATGGCGTACGCACGGGGAGAATTCGTCGACTACATCGATGATGACGGACTCGTTGCGCCAGATTGGGTCTAACAAGCGTTGGCGATATTTGAAGATCCATCGATCGTCGCAGCCAGAGGGCGCATTTTCGCGCACAAACATCCTTACTACAATGCCTGGGTCGCCCATTATGATCGCGGCGATGAAATCTGGGATGAAGGCTCCTTGTCACTCGAAGGCAATATGATGATTCGCCGCCAATGTTATATGCACGTGGGTGGATTTCCCGACGATGTTTATGGGAGTGAAGGCTTGGTCCTCGGTTTTCGCTTATCAAAAGCGTTCCCGGGCAAACGTTCCGTTTATGCTCCCAAAATGGTGATGCTCCACGATTATTGCCGATCGGTTCGCGAATTCATTTGGAAGAGCCGGAAATACCGAAACATCGCCGATTCAGTCTTGCCGGACGACGCGGAATATCAAGCCTATCGACTCGAACGTCGATCCGCATTCAAACCACAAGGCAAACTGACCTTCGACAAGGAAGTCGCGCGCCGCGTCATGGTCGCGGCGCAAGGAATCATCGCCCATATTTCGCTGTTCGATCGCGTAAAACGTAGGTGAACGGGCAATGCATGCGTCAGCCGGACGTGAGCGCATGAGCAAGTTGGCGAGCACTGTCGTCGGCTGACAACCGCGCGAGCGCCTCCTCATTCGGCTCGAATTCGAGCACTTGCGCCGGATTCCTCGTGGTCAGGTCGAGCCATGTTTCGGTCGGCGCAGCTTCGTCATCCGGGTGTATCGCCCGACCGGTACGGGTGCTTTGGATCAACGAACAAAGCTCCGCGTTCGCGCTGAGCGCGAAAATAGGTCGGCGAATGCGAAAGTAATCGAACGTATTGCCGGTAATTAAATATGGTTCCAAACCGTAATCGCAAATAAATCGGGCATCCGCGCCTCGCAAAACAGCAAGACCCTGTTCGTAGGGCATCATGGGCGCGATTTTGATGAACGACTCCAATCCCATTGTTTGCAATTGTGTGACATCGGCTTTGGCGACTTCACCGAGGATCAACAATTGCAAGTCGGCGGGAGTCAATTGTTTCATTTGAATGGCGGAGCGTATTGATGACAGGGTAGCTTCCAGGCGTCGATCACCATAAAATCGCCCGAAATGGGCGATTGCAACGCGCGGTCGCGGCTGGAAAGGCCAATCCGCGACGCTCGACGCTCCGTCATCGGTATCAAATCCGCTGTAGATCGTGAGGAGTTTGTCACGGTAGGCCGGGTAGAGCTCGGCATATTTGTTTTCGGTCGCTTTCGAAGCAAAAATCACCTTGCGCGCGGCACCAAAGACCGATGCCTCCGCATGACGATCGCGTTCACGCCAACGCGCGCTTCGCTTTCTGAAGATGAAGTTGAAGGTCCAAGGATCGCGCAGATCCGCATAAAAAGGGATCCGCAATTGTTCGGCCAGCCGCATCGCCACAATATGCGAAGAATATGGCGCCGATGTCGAGAGTATCGCGTCGAACCGGTGCTGCTTGGCCAATTCGCGTGCTCGGCGGACTGCGAACGGGACAAACCACGCCATCGCATCTATGGAAGGTCCCTTGATTCGATCGATTCGTGAGATGAGCCGCGCAATCGGCCCCGGTCCGCTTTTGGTGCCGTCCGTGTGATGATAACGGCGCCAAACCCATTCCGGTACATAACCGCGATCAACGACGACTCCGGGCGCTTCGTAGGGTTGTCCGGCATCACATTCGCCTGGAGGTGGCCACGGACTTGTGAGGACGACGGGGTCGATGCCCAGCGCGGGAAGTCGTGATGCGAAGCGAAAAAGCCGCTTTCCGCCAATTCCCTTTTGTGGTGGGTAATAATAAGAAATGATCAGCAGTTTCACGGCCTGGCTCTTCGGTTACTGCGGAAAATTCGGGGTCGCGCCGGGGCGAAGATCCCAACGATTGCCGCCTACGAGGCAGCTTTTCGGACAAACCCTTCAATCTGCCGGCAAACCTCGTCGATTCCGTCGTCCGATAACGTGGGGTACATCGGCAACGTGAGCGCGCGCGAGGCAAAGTCGAGCGTTTTGGGGACGTTCGACCCCGCGTACGCCGAAAATGCACTGAAGGTCGTAATCGCAGGATAATGAAGACTCGTCTGTATTTTCTGCGCCTTCAAATGTTCGCGCAAACCATCTCGAAGCTCGTTTGTCGGGGCCACGAGCACCACCAGATGCGCCGTTCCCGCGTCCGAATCGAGCGAATTCACGCGCTCCGCAAAGGGCACGATCCAGTCCTTCAACGACGCAAGGCGCGTCTTGTACCCGTAAAACTTCTCCATGCGCCGCCGGTTGTTCGCGGGAAGTTTGTCCAGCTGAACCGCACCCAACGCCGCACGAATTTCATCCAATCGATAATTGTATCCATGGTGAATCACGTCGTACGTATTCGCATGGCCGCGATGCCTGTCCCACGTGAGCGTCGTCATGCCGTGCGATCGCAATTGTCGAACGCGTTTGGCCACGTCTTCGTGCGGCGTGGTGACCATGCCGCCTTCACCAATGGCAATGTTCTTATTGCTGAAAAACGAGTAACACGCCACGTCCGCAATGGATCCGACCGGACGACGAACCACCGCTCCGTCGTTTCCCGGAGCGTCGTACGTACCTCCGACAGCGTGGCACGCGTCTTCAATCAGTGTTATGCCGCGTTTTTGGCAAAGCTCCTTCAGCGCGATCATCGGCGCGGGAAACCCGCCGTAATGCATGCAAATGACGGCTCGGGTGCGCGACGTGCACAAAGCTTCGACGGCCTTGGGATCAATCACCGGTTCGGTATTCGAAACGATATCCGCAAAGACCGGGGTCGCCCCCGCTGCCACGGTCACGTTCGCCGAAGCCACGAAGTTCAGCGCCGGCTGAATTACTTCGTCTCCAGGGCCGATTCCCAATCCAAGCAGCGCCAAGTGCAGCGCCGCGGTTCCGTTCGACACCGCCAGCGCATGCGGCGATTCCGACATTGCTCGAAATGAGGCCTCGAACGCTTCGACCTTCGGCCCCATCGAAAGCCATTTGTCCCGTAAAACCGCGAGAACCGCCTCGGTTTCTCGATTGTCGAAATCAATATCGGAAAGCGGAATGTTCCAATTAGACACGATCGAATTCCTCCCGGCGGTTGCCGAAAAGCTCCTGCGCCCGCGCATAATCGTCGGGCCGCCCAATGTCCAGCCACAAACAATCGGTCACGTACGACACGACCTTTTCGTTGGCCTTTATCAATTTCATCACGAGGTTGGGAAAGTCCAAATACGCGCCCTTCGGGATGTACTCGAGAACGCGCGGTTCATACACGTAGATGCCCATGCTCACGTGGTATGTCGTTTCGGGTTTTTCCAAGTAATTGGTAATGACCGCGTTTTCGTCGAATTGCAGGACGCCGAGGTCGATCTTGACGCGCCGTTGATGCGTGGCGATCGTCAAAACCGCCCCCTTTTCCTTGTGAAAGCGCACCAAGTCGCGAACATCGATGTTCGTCAGCAAGTCGCCGTTCAAAGCCAAAAAAGTCTCGTCGAGCCCCGGCACGAGCGACAACGATCCGGCCGTTCCCGTCGGTTCGTCCTCGAGCACGTAACTCAATTTCACCTGCGATGTCAGGCTCTTGCGCTGGTCCATGTACGCTTGGATGAGGCCCGCCAGGTGCCCCAGGCACAAGGTCATGTCGGTGACGCCTTGTTGGATGAGCCGCTGCATCAAAACTTCGAGCACCGGCGTTTCTCCCAACGGCATGAGCGGTTTGGGGAAACTCACGGTGAATGGATGCAGGCGTGTGCCACGGCCTCCCGCCAAAATGACGGCCTTCATATCGAATACGTCTCCAAGGCGTAATCACCAAGGTTGGCGCGGATGAACTCGGCCGTGCGACGAATACCCTCTTCCAGCGAAACCTGCGGCTTCCAACCGAGCAATCGAGTCGACTTCTCCGGGTTGCACAAGAGCAGGCCGACTTCGCTTTTTTCCGGACGAACACGGTCATCGTCCGTTTGAATCTCCACGGTTTTTCCAAGTACCGAAAACACCGTTTCCGCAAGCTGCTTCATCGTTACGGCGTGCCCCTGACCGATATGGAGCACTTCACCTTCGACGCCCGGAACCTGCGAAGCGCGAATGAATCCATCCACGGTATCCGTGACAAACGTCAAATCGCGTTTGGGCGCCAGCGATCCCAAGCGAATCGGGTTTTTCCCGCCAAGGACCTGGCTGATGATCGTCGGCAAAATCGCCCGCGAAGATTGCCGCGGGCCGTAGGTGTTGAAGGGGCGAAAAGTGACCACCGGCAAATCAAAGGAACGATAATACGATTCGGCGAGTTTGTCGGCGCCGATCTTCGATGCGGAATAAGGCGATTGGCCTTGAAGCGGATGGTTCTCGTCAATCGGCGAGTAAATCGCCGTGCCGTACACTTCGCTCGTGCTGGTCACGACGAGCCGTTTGACGTTCTTTTTGCGACAAGCTTCGAGCATCGCCAAGGTGCCTTCGATGTTCGTCTGGACGTACGATCGCGGTGCGTGATACGAATAAGGGATGCCGATGAGTGCGGCCAGGTGAAACACGGTATCGCCGGGATCGATGTGGCGTTCGATGAATTCACTGTCGCGCACGTCGCCGGAGACGATCTTCAATCGCGAACGCAGTTTTTCCGGGATGAATGATAGATGTCCGACGGCGCCGCGGCTGTTGTACCGAACGAGGGCTTTTACGTCGTGCCCGGCGTTCAAGAGAGCCTCGACGAGGTGGCTGCCGATGAAGCCTGCAGAGCCGGTGACGAACATCTTCATGTGCCTAGAAACTCCTGCATTTTCCGCGTGATGCTGTAAAGCGGGCGCGAGTGTAGCGCAAGACGAGCCCTGCGCCACACGAAAAATCTGGTTCGATCCGCGAATCTGCGATACACGTGGAGTCAACGTCGTGTTGCGTATCGTTTTGCACATTGTCGTCGCGATCCTCGTCGCGGCAGCGTTTGCCGTGGCGATGATTTTCCTGCGCCAAGGCGTACAACTTCTGCGTTTTCGCTGGAGCATGCGGAAACTCGCCGACAATGACGCCGAGGACAAGGATCCGGCGCTCGTCGTACCCAAAAAAAAGGGGACGCTCGAAGAAGAACAAGCTCGAATCGACGCGATTTGGAAATTATTTTATCGCCCCGGCCTGTCCATTGCGAAACTCAATGCGGCCGACCGCTTGCGTGGACATGCCTATTTCGTTCGGCAGAGGTGGATTTACTGGCAAGAATGGCGCGGATGGCAAAAGTTGGCCACGCAAGGATCGCCCGCCGCTCGCAAAAAGTCGCTCGCGTACGCACGCCGTGAGGCCGATGAGCGACTCGACCAATTGAGCACCGGCGACCTCGATTTATGGCTCGCGCTTTACGATGAGCAAGACAAACCCGCGCACAAGTTGAGCTGGGCCCGAGCAAATCTGGGGACGTTTCGGCGACGAACCGCTCTGCGTATCATGGAGGAACTCGGCCGGCGCGATGACGAAGTCGGCGCCCGCGCGCTGTACGACCTGTTCATACATTACGCGCACGTCGAGACGCGCTCGAAAGCCATCGAATACGCCAAGCGACACATCGAGCACCCCAACGCGCACCTCGAGCAGTCCATTAGGACAAACCTAAGGCAAATTTTTACGCCGGATCTCGACGAACCCCGGGAAGAGAAATCATCTTTCTGGACCGTTTCAGGCGCGGGTGACGCCAAATTGGTCGCCTTTGTGCATGCGTTGCGACCATGGCCGCCGGAATCCAGTTTGCTCGACGATCCCGGTGTGTTGTTGTCACGAGCGGAGCTGGGCGACCGCTTGTGGAAAGAGGAATTGCCGCCACCGGCTCTTTTTTCGAAATCGAAGCGGCGGTTTGGCATACCCAACTTCGCCGGGCCGCTGCAAATTTCAGTATCGGCACAGTTCGACAAACCGCCCCAGTGGTCCGATTGCATGGGCGAAGAGAGCATGCCGATTGCCAAGGTGTATACACGCGTCAATAAATCCACGATGGATGCGGTCCTGTCGCTCACGGAAAATAATTTGAGCGTTTGGGTGGTCGACAAGAAAACACAGAAACCTCAGCCGAACCTTGCGTTTACGCTGATGCGTCGCGATTCGAGCGGGACGTTCCACGCACAAGCGGTATCGACCGATGAACACGGACTCTTTACATGGAACGGAAAACCGACGTGGCAATTTGGAGTATTGCTCGAACGCCGAAACGCCGATGGGCGGCCCGAACAGATTTTCTTGACAAACAACTCGGACATTTCGACAAGCAATGCTCCATCGCCGGTGCGGCGATTTTATGTGCTGCTCGCACGCCCGTTGTATCGCCCGGGGGAAGTGGTGCGGGGGAAGCTCATCGCGCGGCAAAAAGGACCGGAAGGACCGAGCACGAAACTGGGAAACGGCCTGGTATTTCAGCTCGAGGTACATACGCCGCAAGGCGCGAAATTGACGTCGGTTTCCTGTAAGCTCTCGGAATTCGGTACGGCGGTGTTTGAATTTCCGGTGCCAAAAGGCGCTCCGCTGGGCAAATATTCGTTCCGGGTTGCGCATTCGTTTGTGGCGCTCGAAGGCCAGTTTCACGTCGAAGAGTTCGTCGCACCTGAATTCAAGGCCGAGCTTCGGAGCAAAGACAAACCCGCGTGGGGTCGCGCGAGCACGCTCGAGTTCGAGGCCCAATACTTTTTCGGCGGTCCTGTGGCGAATGCCTCCGGAACGCTCGATATCACGCGAACGAATTGGCAATATCGCAAGTTCCATACGACGTCGTATACGAAATGGTTTCGCCAAACGAAACTCGCGGCTAGTTTGCCCTTCCGAACCGACGCGCAGGGGCGGGCGAACATTGACGTTTCCTGGCGCGGGGCATGGAGCTTGTTTGGGCGTCTCGATGGGTGCGATTTTTCCTACGTGGCTACGGTACGCGATGCTTCGGGGAAAAGCTGCCAGGCGACGTTGCATGTTTCTGTGCCCCGTACCGCGGTGATCGTTTCGGCCAAACCGGTGCGAAACCTACGTGTACCGGGAGAAACTCTGCCGCTGCGTTTGTCCTGGGAACCCGCAGACACCGCGGACGAGACGCCGCGCAAGATGGTCGTGATCTGCAAGAAAGGTTCGACTCGAAAAACGTTTGTCCACGACGTCCGTCGCTCCGAAGCGGAATTTGCGTTGCCGATCGAATTGCCTCCGGGCCGCTGGGACATTACGACGCATGTCGAGGGGCAACCGACGCGAGCCCGCGAGACGCACGCCTTCACGTTGCTCGGTTCGGATATCGAACAAAAGTCCCGAGAAATGGTGGTTTCGAATGATCCTTCGGACAACCAAGGGACGATTCGCGTGGCCTTGATGGGGCCCAAAACGTTTGCGTCCCAAGAATTGCTGGTATGGAATCGAGGCTCGCGCTTGGGGACG
>CAYSYX010000181.1:12050-14911 GCA_964435055.1 uncultured Polyangium sp.
GGGACGAAGGTGATTGAACGTTCGAGTCCCACGACATGGATCGACTTGCCGTATATGGCGGGCAAGGAAGACAAGATCCATCTGCAATGGTGGCATTTCGATACCCGCAAAGAAGAGCTGGAGCGGGAGTTTGGTTTGGCCGAGGTCGAGCCGATCGTTTTACTCGATGAACCTCCGGTGAAGCTGGAATTGGCGTTTGCCGGCGCGACGGCACGTCCCGGGGCGGAAACATCGTTGGAGGCGAAATTGGACGCGCCTCAGGACAAACCCAGCGAATTGGCCGTGACGGTGGTGGATGAAGCGATCTTCTCGATTGTGGCGCCGCCGAAAAATCCGCGACAATTTTTTGAAGAATCGCCACCGAAGCCCGAATCGTTCGCGGCTTGGGGAGCGGTGAGTGCTCAGGCGCAACGCGGCCGCAATGCATACGGACGCGATGAAGATGACGATGACAATGACGTGTTGCAATTGCAAACGCTCGCCGGCGGAGTTTCAAGAGGTGAGTCCGCGGCCAGATCGATGCCGATGGGGGCGCCGGTGATGATGATGGCCGCTCCAGCGCCGAAGTCGGCGAGTCCTTTGCGAGCGGCGGCGGCGATTGCAGCAGCACCCGTGGCGCTTGTCGGAGCCGGTGTCGAGCTCGCTGCAGATGCGGTGCGCCGGCGGCAATCCGCAAGCGATGAGCCGGCATTGGCGGAGCAACAAGAGGCGGGCGGCGGAGGAGCGGCGGTTCAAGTTCAATTGCGAAGTGATTTTTCGTCGGAAGCGGCTTGGATTCCAGCGGCGCGTTTTACGCGAAATACCTCGCTGACGTTGCCCATCAAGCTCCCCGATTCGTTGACGAGCTGGAAAGCTTCGGCCCTGTTGATTTCGCTCGGGCATGAATACTTGCTCGAGGCGCAAGCCCGAATTCGGACGCAAAAGCCGCTGATGATTCGTTTGCAAGCACCGCGGTTTTTCCAGGAACGGGATCAATTCGAGCTGCCGGCGCTCGTGGATTCGCGCCATGACCAACAGCTTGACGTACAAATGAAATTGGAGGTGCGAGGATTCGAACTGTCCGGAAAAACGGAGGCGACGGTCGAGCTGCAAGCGCGGGGGCAAACGCGTTTCGGCGTGAACCTGACGGTGCCCGTATGCTCGTCGGCCGAGGTCGTGGTGCGCGGGCAGGCGGTGGCGACGAACGTCGACGGAGCCTCGGATGCCGAGGAACGCACGGTGCCGTATCGACCTTACGGCGTATTGCTGCGAAGAACCATTTCGGGGATGATCGAAGAAAGCCGGACGAGCGTGTCGTTTGTCCTGCCCAAAGAGCGCCTCGAAGCGTCGACGAAGCTGTCCGTGCAATTGGATCGTGGTCCGCTGGACGCCGTCCTTCAAGCGCTGATTTATCTGCGCGAGTATCCTTATGGTTGTGTCGAGCAGACGTGTTCGCGGCTGCTTCCGCATTTGGTGTGGGAAGACATTTCACGGCGTGATGATGCCGAGACAAACTCGTACCGCCAGGCGCATAAATTTCCCGCCGGCGTCGTGCAGGAGACCCTCGAGCGGATCTTGGCCATGCAGAACGGCGATGGTGGATTCGGCTGGTGGCCCGGGGGAAAGTCGGACCTATGGATGACGGCGTATGTGGTTTTCACGTTTGCCATGGCCGATCAGCCCGTAACGTCGAAGATGGAGCACGCGCGGGAATACCTGGGGCAACATTTGCTGGAACGGGATCATTCCGACGATGCCGACGCGTTTGCGGCGTTTGCCCGGTGTTGGGTGGGCCAATCCGTGACCGATCGCGTGATCGAGGTGCTCGTGTCGCGTTGGGAAGGTTTGTCGTTGAGCGAAAAGGCCAAGCTCTGTTGGGTTCTTTCCGTCCGCGGGCATGCGTCGGCAGCGGCTTATGTGGACGAAGTGAAATCCGCATTGGTCGGTCCGGCCAAACGTTATTTGAAGAAAGCGGCCGGCGACACCGATGCTCGAGAGCTGCAATGGTTCCATCCGGGCAGCACGGAAGCGATTGCGTTTTTCGTGTTGGGGCTGATGCGCGATCGGGATGCGGAGGCGTCCACGTCGTTGCGCAGAGACAAACGCATGACGTGTGATGATGCGGATTTGGCGGTGCTGGTTGCCTTTTTGTTGCAGCATCGTCAGGGCAAACGTTGGCACAACACGCGCGATACGGCGCTCGCGGTGCTGGCATTGCTGGCGTACGAAGACGCGCTGCGGACGCTGGGGTCCGGACAAACAGTGGACGTGCACATCAACGACGCGAAGAAAGGCTCGGCCAAGCTCGAACGATTGGGAACGGATCCGATCACGATGCAATTCCGCGATCAGGATTTGCGGACGGGAACGAATGAGCTTTCGTTTGTCCTGAGCGACCTGCCTGCAAAAGCGCCGGTGTTTCATCGCCATTTCAGCGCGGAGATCGAATGGTATACGCAGGAATCGAATATTTCGGCGACGGGCGAAGGCTTGGAGGTCGAGCGGACGTATTGGTTGCTCGATGAAAAGAAGCAACCCAAAAAGCAATTACGCTCCGGTGATCAAATCGACGTCGGGCAATTCGTGCGCGTCGTTCTGAAGGCAAAGGCGGCGAAGCGTCGAAATTATCTGCTGCTCGAGGATTTCAAAGTGGCCGGGTGTGAACCGGTGGCGAAAAAGAGCGGTCGAGATGTTTGTCGGGGGCATTGCGCGCATGTGGAGTTACGCGCCGATCGTACGGCTATCTTTTTTGACGTGTTGGGCACGGAATGGCACGAAGTGAGTTACGACATCGAGGCGATTTTGGCGGGGCGATTTACCGCCATGCCGGCTCGAATCGAGACGATGTACGAATCGCGGTGTTTTGCGACGAGTACGTCGTT
>CAYSYX010000181.1:15011-17003 GCA_964435055.1 uncultured Polyangium sp.
CGGCTCGAATCGAGACGATGTACGAATCGCGGTGTTTTGCGACGAGTACGTCGTTCGGGTTGGTCGTAACGTAACATCCCGCGGAGACGGACGCGCGGTCAGGGAGTTTGTCCGCGTAACCGGTCGAGTTCGGCGCGGAGACGGACGACTTCTTCTTCGAGACGCGCGCGGGCTTCGGCTTCTTCGTGCTGCCTCATTTCGGCGAGTCGACGGGCTTCGGCTTCTTCATGCTGCCTTTGTTCGGCGAGTCGACGAGCTTGGGCTTCTTCATGCTGCCTTTGTTCGGCGAGTCGTTTGTCGTGTTCGGCGAGTCGTTTGTCGTGTTCGGCTTGCGCTCGGGCGCGACGTTCTTCCGCGAGTTCTTGTTCGAGCCTCAGTTCGTTTTCGATGGGGGTGGGCAGAACGTGTTTGCCGGTGCGATCTTTCGCCAAGCGCAGTTGCGGCCCGTAGACTTCATCCGGGACGACGACCCAATACAGGCCGAGGGTTTTGCATTGCGGCAACGAGCCGCCCTGTTTGCGTTCGACAAAGCGGTCTTCGACGCGGTCCCAGATGGTGATGGGGTTTTGGGCGGCGGCATCGAAACGGACGACTTCTTGTACGCCGCCGTCTTGATAACGGGAAAACTTGTCGGACCAGATGGAGGCGTTGCGGTCGGAGTCGCTCACGATTTCAACGACGAGGTCGGGATTTCCGTGCTCCCAAACGTTCCATGTGTTGAAGTCTCGGGCATCGGAGTTGACCTTGACAAACACATCGGGGGAAAAACACTTTTTGGGGTCGGTGGAATCGTAATAGACGAATTGCTCGGAGCCGATGGCGACGTTGCGACGTTCCCGGCGCCGTTGGGCCACGATTTCGTAGGCTTTGCGAAGCACCAAGTACAGCGTGGTGCGAGCTTCCAAGTGGCGCTTGCTTTCGGACACGCTTTCCTCGAAGGATTCTTGTTCGCGAAAAACGAGGTGCGGGGTTGGCAACAACGCGGACGCGGGTTTGGCGGAGATGAGTTTCGACGGGATTGGTCGCTCTCGTCGAAGACGACGCCGCGGAGGCGGAGGGACTTCGGAGATGTGCTCGGCCATGAACCACCCATAGCGAGGTGAAGGGGATGTGTCAAGGGAAAAGTTTTTCCTCTTGGAACGCCGGGCCCGGATCACCGGGACGAACTTGCGCCCTCCACGAAGAAATCCATGTCGGCGGCGATTCCGACCCGCCTTTGGCAAATGGGGCAAATGTCGTTTCGTGCGCGAATCAAGCATTTGGGGTTCCTCATTCTTCCTGTCCTCATGATGGCCCTTCCGCCGGCTTGCAAAGACAAACGTTCGTCAGGGCCAAGCTGCTTTTCCTCAGGCGCGACAAACACCAAGGCTCCGCCGGTTATTCCAAGGACTCCAAGAAAAACTTCAGGACGCACCAAGGCCGCGTTGATGCGCATGAGCCGATGGGGAAGGGGAGCGCCGTACATCCATGCTCGGGCCGTTATTGGTGTTGCCGGAAAAACCAGCGATTGAATCGTAAATCAGCGTGCTCACGGCACCAAGCGCGTTCGTGATGCGTCGAGCGTAATGGGCCGCGTCATCCTTCGCCCTTCGTTGTGGGGCAAAGAAAAACCCCGCACGCGAGACGCCGGTGCGGGGTTTGGCAGAGAAAACGAGAACGGTCGATGGGCCGCTCTCGTCGTTATCCCAGGATCAGGACGCTTTGTTCTGACGACGGCGACGGACGAGCCAAGCGCCGAAGAGCGCAAGGATCGAACCGCCGATGTCCCGGGTTTGTCCCGGCGCGTCGGTGCCCGGCACCGAGCAAGCGCAACCGCCGCCGGATGGAATCGGGCCTTCTTCACCCGCGCCGCCTTCGCCGCCCATGCCCGCTACGCCGGAAGACGAGCTGGTCGAGCTGGACGAAGACGTGGACGAGCTGGACGACGCACCACCGGTGCCGCCCATTCCGCCGCCGCCCATGCCGCCGCCGCCCATGCCGCCACCACCCATG
>CAYSYX010000182.1:0-9663 GCA_964435055.1 uncultured Polyangium sp.
CGCGATGTAAAACCCGCAAATGTGTTGCTCGATAAACTAGGCAATGCGTATCTGGCCGATTTTGGCTTGGCCGTGGCCGAAGGCGAATTGCCCGAAGCGAGCGCGGGGACACCCGCGTATGCGGCGCCCGAGCAATGGACCGGCAAAGCCGTCACGGGAGCGGTCGATCAATACGCCGTGGGGCGAATTCTCGCCGAAATGCTCGTGGGGGCAAGTTTGCCGAATGATTGGCCCAAAACTCGCGAACTGCTCCCGCCACACTTACCGAAGGCGCTCGTCGAGACAATCGCTCGAGCCCTCGAGGTTGTGCCGGAAAAACGATTTCCTTCCATGGTTGCGTTTGGTAACGCTTTGGCCGGAGTCGATGTCTCCGAATATCCGACGCCGGTTCAGTTGGCGCCCGTCCTGCATCCGCGGCAAAAATATCATTTTTGGACCAAGCCCGCGAAAACCGTGATGGTATCACCGGAAATTGTCCGGGCGGATTATCGTTTGCAGGATTTGATGGCGGAAGGACTCGTTCCACAAGACGAGGCGGCTGCGTTTTTTGCGCGAACCGGATTGGTCGACCTCGGGTTTTCCGTTTATGCATCCACAGCGCGTTTGGGGCCGATCACGGATCCGACCTGTTTGGCACGAGCAACCGAAGTCGTCGTATTGATTCATGGGTGGGGTGTTATCCGCCAATCCTGGGAACACTTCGCTCCGGCCATTTGTCGGGACAATGCGCAGGCGGTGGTGATCGTACCGGATTTCTGGGGTTTTGGTGAATCACCTTATGCCGATGCTCCAAAGGCCGCGCAGCTCTCATTGGAGTTTGCATGTGCTTTGTGGCAACAATGGCTCACGCTCCTTGGTCTCGAAGGGTTGCCAAAAGTTCTCGTCGGGCACTCTCTTTCCGCAACGGCATTGCTGCTCGCAAATGACGATGTCATGGGGGCAATGACGAGTCGTATTGCCATCAGTCCCGTGCTCCCGCCGTACAGTGAAGCATATCGAAAGCGTGTCCGATATGGTATTTACATCGCGGAGACGATTGGCCGGGTATCGTTCGGGCACAAATGGCTCCTGCGAAAACTTGCGCATGAATCACCTTCCGTCCAGGAACTCCGCAAAGATGTGCGAGAATCCATGGCGGTCGTGGCTATGGACGCGCACCCGGCCTTGTTTCGGACGATGTTCCATACCATTTTGGAGACGCCGCGTTTCAACAGTCGATCCCAAAGACGATTGACGCTTTTGCTGGGCAAAAATGATCCGCTCATTGACGAACAGGCGTTGGCGGACGCGCTTGCAGACTTGAAGCTTTCTCCGGGCCAAATTGTCCATTTGGCAACGGGCGGCCATTACCCGCACCTCGAATCGGCCGAGCATCCCGAGTGGACGGCGCGTAATGTTGCGGAAATCGTGCATCTCGTCGGGCAAATGCTGCTCGCGTCGAGTCAATCCGATCACGGTTCCATCGTCGATGCAGCGACGGCGATGGTCGATGATACCCAGGCATTGACGGGCAGTACGATTTTGGCCTGAATGGATCCATTGTTTTGCATTTCGCGCGCCGACCGAATGCGATACATTGGCTGACGGAGGGTCATCCCATGAAACGATTGCGCTTTTCTTTCGGGCTCTTGCCATTCGTGTGGCTCTGTTGCGGTTCTCCGGAAACTCCGCCCGGATCCACGGGCGGCAATCCCCTCCCACCGTGTACCGATTGCACGCCCGCCGGGGATCTGGCGTTTGTCTTGCCCTCCCCTGCGGGAGCGACGTTATGGACCGCGTCGCCCATGGACAAAGTATTGCGCGAAGCCGCGGTCCCGACGCGTTCGGGCGATACCATTCGGATTTCCGCCGCGAAAAACGAATTCGAGCCGTTTCAGGTGATCGTTCGTCCGGACGCACAATCCACCGCGAGCGTGACCATTTCGTCGTTCGTTGGGCCCGGCACCATTGACGACATCAAAATTCACCGCGTGGGATACGTCAACATCACCAAGCCCTCGGATCCTTCGGCGATTGTTTCTCCTCAAATGCCGGATCCACTTCATCCGACGAAGTCCGGCGTTGCCCACGATGTGAACGGAGGAGCGAATCAGCCATTTTGGATCACTGTCCACGTTCCCGCAGCAAGCCCCGCGGGCGATTACTCCGCCAAACTCACGATCACCGTGGGCGGTGAATCAACCGAGATTCCCGTCTCCTTGCACGTGTACGATTTCGAATTGCCGCAAAAAATTGGTTTCGATGGCAATTGGAATTCCAGCTTCGAGGCGCTCGGGGGTGGGCAAAGCCTGGACAAAGTTCGCGAGATCAAAGACTTTTTCTATGAACATCGTCTCGTGCCTTCAGGCGTCGCGTGGCCGGCCGGTTTGAATTACAACGGCGGTATCGAATACGATTGCGCGACGAGCAAGTTTGTCGAGGTCAACAATCCGTATGACTTTTCGCAACTCGGTCCGGAATACATCGACGGTCAAGGTTGGAATGGAACCGGGTTTCCTTCGTTTCAGATCATGCAATTCGTCAACAATTCAACGCCCAGGCCGCAGACGTTTTGCGGAGTGGATCGCGGGCCGGATCATTACGGGACGACCGAATACAATGCGGCTTGGCAAAAACTCCTGACGGCGATCGACGCGTACCTCGTCGCGCATAATTGGCAGGACAAGGGGTATTATTATGTGCAAAACGAACCTCAAGGTCCCGATGATTACGATGTCGCGGCATTTTTGGCCAAACTCTCGAAAGAAGCCGCGCCGAACCTGCGCATCGTCGTGAGCGAAGAACCCAAAGCGGAAATCGCCGAGCATCCGTCGATCGGAGGCGGATATTACGATATGTGGTGGGCCGATTTGTCGCATTTCGATCCCGATTATGCGGTCAAGCGGCAAACCTTGGGAGAATCGGTGTGGTGGTATTTCTTGTATGGCGACTTGCCACCGCACTTCAATCCGATTACGATCGATCATCCCGGTATCGAAAGTCGCATCGCCCATTGGGCGGCGTGGAAATACCGCATTCGAGGGTTTGCGTATTATTCCGTCACGGGATGGGGCAACGACCCGTACAATGACCCGAAGCCGCAAGGCACGAATCAAAATGGCGACGGGTTTCTCCTGTATCCGCCGGAAAATGGCGAAATCGTCACGAGCATTCGGTGGGAGCTTTTGCGCGAGGGCTCCGAAGATTTTGAATACCTCTTGAAAGCCGCCGGCGGCACGATGCCCAAGACACCCGCGGAAGGCGCGGGATGCGACGTGTCCGTGGCGAGCGCCGTTTCGTCGACGACGTCCTTTACGCACGATTCGGCCGCGCTGGCCCATTTGCGGGATGAACTCGGCAAATACCTCGAAGGCAAGGTCAATGGTTGTCCGACCTTGATGTCGAAGCCCGAAGGGGCGCATCCCCGCGCCGAGTATTACATCAATTTCCAGGACCCCATGGGCGAACCAAGCGCCAATCCGCTCGTCGTGAACGGGCACGAATGGATCAAAATCGGCTGGGATGCGTATGACGCGAAGAAAGGTTTGGGCTGGGCCGGACCTTATATCGGCGATTCGAACATCATGCTTTATCAATACTTGGCGGGTTCGTCCGTGGATGAACTGCAAAAGAGCATCATCTACAATGATTACGGGCGTACGGATACGTTCAACTGGGACATCGAGCCGGGGAAATACGAAGTCACCGTATCGATTGGGTGGGACGGGAAAACGTACGAGAAAAACCGGGTCGTCGTGGAAGGCCAGGTGCTTTTCGACAACGTCGCGACGACGCCTGCCGAACCGTACAAGACCGGGAAAGTCACGGTGGATATCGCGGACGGCAACGTCACGCTCGAGGTTGGCCAGACAAACGAATACACCATGCTCAATTGGATGAGCATCGTTCCGGTTCCCTGAGGCGCGAATTTACTTCTTTGCCGGAACGACGAAAAACTCGCCGAACATTTCGCGCCGCGCGACCCATGGCGTTTGTTTGCCATTCGATGCCGAACGAACCCGTTCGGTCACATAATCAACCAATTCGCCGACCTCCGTCGCTCCGCTGCGATCCCGATCGGGAGCGTCTCCGGTCAAGGCTTCGAGCAGCGCGCTCGTAAAAAGGCCGTGCCCGCCGGCCAATTCGCGATTCATCGGCGGTGGTTTTTGATCTCCCCACGCCAATTCCAAACCGCGACTCGTTCCGGTTTGTCCCACCGGTGGCACCTCGTAACTGAATTGCGATCCTCGCGCCGCTGAAAATACGAAAACACCGGCTCGATCTCCGGCGGCGAGCTGCCGGGCCAAGTCTTCGTTTGGCGCGACAATCTCCGTCGTCAAATGCCCGGAATGGCAAGCGTCGAGCATCATGAGCACGCGGCCGCGCACCTGCGACAAACTCGTTTGAATCTTCTTCCAACCGAGCCCGTGAGCTTGTGCGGATTCGCGCGTGAACTTGGCCTGGTGCGTCATGAACACCATTTCGCCTTCGCCAAGGCGTGCGCCATGGCCGGCGAAAAATACGGCGACCAGATCGTTCGGACCTACGGAACGCAAATCGGAAAGCGCATTTTCGATGGAATTCACCGTGACTTTTTCGTCGAGCAGCAAGGTCGTGAACATCTTGGCGAAGGGTTTGCCCGGACCGACCTGATGCTGAAACGCTTCGGCGACGGAGCGGGCGTCGTCGTCGGCGAAGTCGAGCTGCTGCTCGGGCGTCATGTTCGGGTATTGACTCACGCCGATCGCAACGACGTGCAAATTCGGCCGTTCCGTCTCCACCGATGTGGAGATGACGTCGAGATTCTGAGCGTTGCTCGATTGTCCCGACGCATCGTACGCGACGAGAGCGACGCGATTTTGGCCCGTATGCAGTGGAATCATGAGTTTGGCTTGGCCTTGTCGCTCGCAGACGAGTTGTTCCGCGAGCGGACGGCCATCGACGAACGCGCGAACGCGATCCACTCGATTGGCGCTGGTGACGTTCATCGTCACCGGCAAATAACGCTCCGGTGTTTCGATGATGTGCCGAACATCTTCTTTGAACGTCAATTGCGGCGGTCGACTCAGGGCCAATGTGGATTGCGTGAGGTCTCCCAGCAGGCGTTCGCCGAGCCCTTTGGGATTGTCGAATCGGGCCGCAAAACGCTCGAATGAAAATCCTTCCAGAGGACCCGCGAAGCTCCACGCCAAAGCTCGCGCACCATCGAGGCTCGAACGGTACGTGCCGTCCGATGCCGTTGAGATCCATTCGCCGTTGCCTGTGGAGACGAGGCTCGCCGTGAGCGTGCCGTTTTCATTGACAAACGACACGGCGCCGCCGTCGCCACCGATGATGAACAAGTCACGCGTCGGGTGGACCGCGACCGCCTTGATGCTGTTGTCGAGCGCTTCAATACGGCCTCTCTCGGTCATGGCCGGCGCTTGGAGCACGACGGGGCGAAGGCCGCCGATCAGCACCTTATCGTGATGCCACACCACCGGACCAAACGTGTTCACACGATGCGTGGCGGTGATGCGTCCGGTGGCCACGTCGTACACGAACAAGCGCGAGACAAACGTCAGGCCGCCCTGACTGTTCTTTTCGAGACGGCGTGCGGAGAGCAGCAGCGACTTTCCATCGGGTGAAAATGCGAGCCAACGAGAGCCGGGATCGAACTGTCCTTCGCGTTGCTTGGGATCGGAAGGGTCCATGACGAGCAGCGGCGATGTCCACGTCACAGCTCCCGTATCGAGACGAATCATCGTGATTTCGGTCTCCCCTTCGAGCGCCATTCGATCACCTTGCGGTGACATGGCGACCTCATGCGCTTCGTGCCGAACTTCAGCAATGCGTTTGCCCGGGGGTTTCCACGGTTTACCGGGTTTGGCAGGCGTCGCGGGTGCGGCGGATCCCGACAGATCCCAGCGATCGATCACGACATGCGGGTTCGGTTTGGCGATGACCTGCTTCGGCGGAATCGTTGGAGGTGCAACTTTCGGAGGAGCGGGTTTCGGAGGGGCGACTTTGGGAACTGCGGGTTTGCGGGGCCCAGGTTTGGTTGGTGAAACCTTGGGGGGCGTGACCTTGGGAGGTGAAGTCCGCGGTGCCGGTTGCGGGCGCTTTTCAGGGAGCGGCTCGCGGTAATAGTTCTCCCAGGCGACGGTGATGAGGTCGGAGGTATTGGGGATGAAGCGCGCGAACGTGAGGAAGTGGCCATCCTCGGGGTGCCACGCGTGCAGCGTGCGTCCCGTGTCGGCGTCGTGAATTTGAATCTCCCAGCTATGGGTTGTCTCGACGAACGTTTTGCCGTCGGGCGCATAATCGAGCTCGACGAGCCCGGTGCGCGAGGGTTCCCGGCCGGCCATGGGAAGGGCGCGCGAGCCGTCGTCGAGGTTCCATTTGTAGATCTCGCCGATGAAGGATTTGGTGATGAGCGACTTGCCGGTGCGATCGATCGCGAGCGCTTCGACGTTCGAGTTGCGCCCTTCGATCGTGCGCAGAGGTCGCAGCGTTTCGGCATCGCGGGCGTCGATCCGCGTCGAGTGGAGGAAGTCGTTTCCGGCGAACACGATCATCCTCTGATCCCGGCTCGTCGCCATGCAATCCGTGAGGGGCAGGGACGTTGCGGGCAACTTGACGGGTGTTAGGTTTGGAAAAGAAAACGCACTCACCTGCTTCGTTCTGAGGTCCGACACCCAAAGGCGATCCTTCGTGATCGCCATCTCGCGGTATTCGCCCGGAAGTGTCGTTGGAGGTGTCGTCGAGGCGAGATCGTACCGCGTGATGGCTCCCACGGTCGACCGCACGAGCACGCGATCCTTCGCGAAGAGAATACTTGCCGGCGTGTCGCTGAGCGACGAATACTTTGCGTTCAAACGATGTGTAATCGCGCCCTTGTTCGCGTCGACGATGACGACTTCTCCGGGAGCGGCGAGGGCGATGCGCGCATCGGCTTCATCCCACTGCACATCGAGCACCATGGGCGTCTTCGTTCCCAAGGGCAGCTCGAGGAGCTGTTTGCCCGTGTCGACGTCGAAGAGCATGAGTTTGTCCACGGCGATGGCGAGTCTCTTGCCGTCGCTCGAGAGTTGAAACGTGCCGTAGTACGGGGTGATCGTGCGTATCGACGAGGGGCGGTCGAGGTCCACGATGCGTATGGCCAGGCCCTCGGGCGTGCCGTCCGGCGCGTAATAGGCAAGGCGTTTGCCATCGGCCGTCAGGGACATGTTCACGATGAAAAAGCCGGCAGTTCCGAATTTCCGCAAAATGATGCCGGCATTCAGATCCCAGACACGAATGGTCCCCTCCATGCCCGCGGACACGAGGGTTTTACCGTCTGCGCTGACCGCGATCCGCGTGATGCTTTGTTCATGGCCGTTCTGTAAGACAAACTTGGCCGAGGGATCGAGGACCGGTTCCGCAGCCGCATCGGGGCAAGATGCCCCGGACAAACTCGGGAGGGGCACGGTGCCGGCCTTTGGGGTCGACGCAACTTTGGGCGTCGCCGTGGGCGCTGTTGATGGTCGTGAGCTGATCGGTTGTGCCGGGCCGCTGCAACCTCCGACGACGAGTAATCCGAGGAGGGAGTGAAAGAGGGGACGACGCGCGAGGTGAAACACGCGTTGCAGGATACGCCCAAGCGTCGCGGGGGATGAAACGCAAGATTTTCGAGGTGCAACCGCAAAACGCATTGGACGGCAGGTTTTCGGAGTGTCGATTGGTTTGCTGCGTTGTCGTTGGGTCACTGAATTGGCGTTTATCCAACGAATTTAGGGCCAAAACACACGCGACGAGCGCATCTTTTCCGGACGCAAGATTTGCGTTTTCTTTGCGCGATTCGTGTATTCTCGCCAAGCCGAGCCCATTTTGACGGCGGGCTGAACGATTATGGAAACAATCGCGCCGGGCGTTGTTATTGCAGGAAAGTATAAAATCGAGCGCGAAATTGGCCGCGGAGGCATGGGGGTTGTTTTTGCCGCGCTGCATGTCGACTTGGATCAGCCCGTTGCGGTGAAGATTCTTCACGACTATGCGGCGTACGATCAGGCGGCGGTCGCGCGGCTGCTTCGCGAAGCGCGGGCGGCGGCAAAAATTGCGAGCAATCACGTCGTGCGGGTGATGGACGTCGGGGCGCTGTCCGATGGCGGCGCATACATCGCCATGGAGCTGCTCGAAGGGCGCGATCTGGCGGATATCTTGCGCGAACACGGGCCCTTCGAGTTTGTCGATGCGGTCGATATTTTAATCGAGGCGTGTGACGCCGTCGCCGCGGCGCACGGTGCGGGGATCATTCACCGTGACTTGAAGCCCGCGAATCTCTTCGTGGCGCAAATGCCGGACGGAAGTTCGACCATCAAAGTGCTCGACTTCGGCGTGTCCAAGATTGTCCCGAAGTCGGGACAAACCCCTGCATCGAGCGAACTCACGCAGACAGGACAAATCTTCGGCTCGCCCAGCTACATGTCGCCGGAGCAGTTGCGGAGCGCGACGGGTGTGGATGGGCGTACGGACATCTGGGCGCTCGGCGTGGTGTTTTACGAACTGGTTTCGGGAAAACTACCCTTTGCCGGGACATCGATGGCGGATGTTCTCGCCGCCGTGGTGCGAGATACTCCGGAGCTTTTGTCCGTGGTTTGTCCAAGCGTGCCACCGGGGCTCGCCGCGGTCATTGATCGTTGTCTGGAAAAGGAGCCCGGGGATCGATTTGCCGACGTCGTCGAATTGATCCAAGCGCTGGTTCCGTTTGCGTCCCCGGAGAAACAGGCGCTGGTTCATCGCGTCAAACGGGCGGTGCCCATGCGTCTTGCGGGGGCATCGCGTCCCGGCGGGTTGGAGCCCAATTCTTCGTCACGCATCAGTTCGATGGACAAGCAGTTCACGCCGAACATGATTGCGGTGGAAAAAGGTTCGCGGGCGAGCGTGCCGCGTGTCGATTCCGTCGCTCCCGCAACGGTCGCCGCCAAACCTCCGCGACTGCTGCTCGGGGGCCTCGTCGCTTTGATCGTCGCGGGGATCGGGTTTGCCGCGGTACGCGGCCGAGTCATTGCGCCGGCCGCGGTGCAAAGTTCGCCCGTGACGAGCGTGGGTTTGTCGGGTACCGCGTCGGCGCTCGCCGTGGCCGAATCCGTTCCTTCTGCGCCCCTGATTCGTTCGGCGGAACCAGCTCCTTCGGCTGTTGCCGCATCTGCGAAGGTCAAATTCGAATTTTCATCCAAACCCGAGAAGGTGCAGGTTTTTCGAGACAATCAGCTTTTGGGGACGACGCCTTTGGCGTTGGAATTCGATCGCGGTCGAACCAGCATCAAGTTGGTCTTCAATGCGTGGGGATATCGCTCGCAGGAAGTGACGATCGTACCGGAGACGGATCGGGTGATGTCGATTGAATTGACGCCCGCGGGGGCGGTACGTTCGACGAAGAATGGTGGTCGCCTTCCGGGGGATTTGGAGCCATTTTGATGAGGTGTTTGCGTATTGGTCGGATCCTTTCGGGTGGTCTTGGGACAATTGCGCTCGCGGTGGCGTTGGGGTGTTCGCCATTGCCCGAATTGAAGGCCGGTGAGTGCGGCAATTTCGTCATCGATACCGACAAAGGTGAAGACTGCGATACGTACGCCAATGATGGCAATAAGTGCGCCAAACCGGGCGAAGAGCACGCTTGTCATTATGTGTGCCCGTCGATAGATGTCGCTTGTCCCGACGGAT
>CAYSYX010000182.1:9673-16929 GCA_964435055.1 uncultured Polyangium sp.
GGATATGGTTGCAGTTTGGACGGCGTGTGTCGGCGTTCGTCGGGTACGTTCGAGTTCAAAGACGTTTTGGATGGTTATGCGTGGCCCGTAGCGTTGGTCGCCGGCGAGTTCGATTCCGACGGTCGCGGTGATTTATTGGTGCTGGGAGAGCCGGACGCTGCGGGATATCGTTCGGCTCGCGCGCTTTTTTCCGACGGATATTCTTTGCAGCCGGGACTTGGCGCATTGCCGTCCAAGATTGCCAATCCGGCGGTCGGCAGCGGGGACGGTACGAGCGCCTTGAACGAGATTGCATTTGCGGATTTCGAGGGCGTGGCGCTTCTTCGCGGTTATCGGGATCGTACGGCGGACTTCGCCGTATTTCCGACGGTCGAATTGGCGCCAAAAACGCAGGTGCGTGTGGTTTTGACCGACGTACGTCCCACGTTGCCCGATAAGGAATTGACCCACGCGGGGGATGAAATCGTCGCTTTGATGACGGCCGGCGACGGCTCGAGCGTGCTCAAAGGTATTGATGCCGGTGGTGAGCAGGTGTGGCTCGCCGATGTTCCCGCAGGCGTTGAATCTTTGGCTGAGGATCACGGCTTCGAGCTCGGCAAATTCGATGAAATCAGTCCATGTTCGCAAATGATATTTGCTCATGAAGATGCGGCAGCGGTCGACCTTTATGCGCCGTGCGCGAATGTGAGCGGTAGTTTTTCTTGGAACATCAATGGGGGATTCACCACCGTAAAGCTGGAGCCGCCGGCGAAAATCGATAAAGGCGCGATGGCTGCGGACATCGATGTGGATGGTGATTTGGATTTGGTCATCGGAGCCGACGACATCACGTATGTGGCTTATGGCCAGGGGAATGGTCAATTCACATCGCAAAAAGTCAATGGGGTTCCCAACGTGGCCGTTCCGTATTCGTTTACCCTGGTCACGGGGGAAAACCATGGGTTTCCTTTGGCCGTCGCGGAACTCAATGGTGACGGCAAAGTCGATTTCGTCATGGAGAATGGCATCTTCATTTCCGCGGGGTCGATGTATCAGGTCGCGCATGAAAAAGTCGGGGATCCTTGGTCGGAAGCCTTGGTTGGGAATTTGAATGCCAACAATTTGCTCGATGTCGTCGCCGTGACCGGTGGAGAGCTCGACATCGATTTCTTCAACAATGCGGGCAACGGCTTTTTCGCGCGGGCGACCCTGCCTACCGAGGGAATTCCGCGACACCTGAGGATCGGCGATTTCGATGGCGACTTGATCAATGATTTGGTCCTGAGCGAATCCATCCTCGAACATGGTGAGGCGTCGGATCATCTGTCATTTTCATTTGGTGACGCGTTCGGTGCGCCTTCGCCGCCCATGGCCACGGGAGAAGTTGGGAAACTCGAACAATTGGTGACGGGAAATCTCGCCACGCACTTGGGCCTGGATTCGATGATGGAGGTCGGCGCGGTGGTGGAGGGCGAGGGCGATTTTCCCGACGGAATTGCTTTGTTGCCCGGCCGAGAATCGCGAGCGATTTATTCGGCATTGCCATTGGTAACGGGCGCGACCCGGAACATTCCCGTGTCGCTCGCATTTGGAGATTTCGGAGATTCAACGTCCGATGTCGTCGCCTTGGCGACGGATGCGGATAGCCGACTTAGTTTGTTCCGAATCGAAGCATTCGAGGACGAAGGTTTGGGCGTTCCAGTGGCCAGTGGCCTGCTACCGCCTATTTTCGCCCCGTCGGAGGTGCTGGGTAGTGTCGGCCCGCGGCATGGGGCCATTGTGATTGCAATGGATTTGGATGACGATGGCGAAGACGAAGCCCTCGTCGCCGCATTGCATGCGGATCAAACGCAAGGCGCATTTGCCTCGGCGCGATACGACGAACAATCGCATTCATTCGTATTGGTCGAGGCTGTCCCATTGCCGGGTCGAGTCTCGATCGATTCGACCATGTTCGCGGCCGATCTCGATGGCGACAGTATCGAGGATATGGTGTTGACCACGGGAACGCACGATGCTCCATTGCCCCTCGTCATTCGGTGGGGGGAAGGTCTTGGTCGCGTGCCCTCGAAGGGTGCCGAACAAACTTGCCCGCAACTCGCCGATTTTCGTGCGACCGCCATCGTTGCGTTACGATCGTCCGAAGGTATCGGCAAAATGCTGCTCGCATCCTCGCCCGATGGGACGCAGTTGATCAAGTTTGCGCCGAATCGTTCGTGTACGTTTGAGAAAATTGCGGCCATCCCATCTGCGCGAGCTTTTGCGGCCGTGGATTTCGATCTCGATGGCGTCGAAGACATCGCCGCGCAAACGGAGGACGGATTGGAGTTATTTCGCTCCCTTCCGAAATGAACATGCGCCATCTGCATCGATGTTTGTCCTTCTGTTTGATGGCTTCGCTGCTTTCATCGAGCTTCGTCGGGGCCCAGGACAAACCAAAAGAGCTGGACAAGCCGAAGGAGGCGGATAAAACGGAAGAATCGGCGCGGGTTTTATTCGATGCGGGCGCCAAAGCGTACGCGGCGGGCCTTTATGCCGACGCCGTCGTCGCATTTCGCGAAGCCTTCAAGCTTGCTCCCGATCGGCCCACCGTGCTTTTTTCGCTGGCTCAAGCCGAGCGGCGTCAATACACGGTCAAACCCGAACCGGAAATGCTCGAAGCCGCTATTGCGCATTTTCGCCGGTATCTCGAAGTCGTCACCGAAGGTGGACGTCGCGGCGATGTCGTCGTTGCGCTCGGGGAGCTCGAGGCATTACGGGTCGGTGCCGAGGCGCCGGCGAAAAAACAGGCTCGGGTCTTCATTACAACGGAAACACCTGGAGCAATCATCAGCGTCGACGGGAAAAAACGAGACCAAATTCCGGTCATCGAAGAACTGCCTCCCGGCAAACACGACGTCTCTTTCGAGGCCCCGGGGTTTTTTACGGAAACCCGAGAAATCATGGCGGTCGAAGGCACGATCTTTCCGCTCGAGATCAATTTGAAAGAAAAACCGTCTTCGTTGACGATCAAAGCCCCGAAGGGAGCGGCCATTACGGTGGACGGGCGTATTTTGGGGGCGGCGCCATTGCTCACGCCCGTCGAATTAGCTTCCGGGATACATCATGTCGTCGTCTCGCAACGCGGGCATGTTTCTTATGACGAACGTATTTCGCTCGAACGAGCGCAGGGGACTCAGGTCGACATTGCCTTGTCGGCGACGGCGCAGCGCAAGATTTCTTATGCCCTCTTCGGAACGTCCATTCTCGCGCTGGGGCTTGGAACGGGAATGGCCTTCGGTGCTCGGCAAAATAATTTGAAAGCGGAGGGTATTTACGCTAAAGCGGGTGCTGGGAACATCGACGCCAAGACGCTCGACGCGTATGTGGACGCGCTTGATACGCGAAACACGCTCATCGCCGGATCGGTCGGTTCTTTCCTGGCCACCTTCGCAATCGGTTCCGTCGCCGCCGTAACGTATTGGTTTGATTTCTCCCAACCTCGGAGCGAGGGGGGATCTCCTGTGGCGAGTTTTTCCGTGACGCCGGTTGTGGGGGGCGGAATGTTTTCCGTGGGAATGCGTTTTTGAAGTGTGGCGAGTCGACTTTTTTGTCGTTCTCGCAGTCGACACGTTCGCGCGAAACTTGACCTGTTCACGTCACTTGTGATCAGGTATGTACTCGACTGCCGTTCAACCTGGTTTGTTGCGAGGCGTGTATGTCGGCGATTTTCGTGCTTCTGCTGGTGGTGATTCTTCTGACGGCCATGGTCGCGGCGCTCGTCGTGTTGGGGATGAAAGCGTCCAAGCTCGGTACGGCCCTCGAGCAATCGGAATCCAGGGTGCGGGAGCTCGAGGAATCAACGCGGACGCTCGGCGTGCAGCTCGAAGAAGCGCGCAAAGAAGCGCAGCATTACCAGGAAAAACTCGAACAGCGGCCCGAGAGTACACGTAAAACCTATCGCATCGTGACGCTCGGCGCGAAAGGGACGGGAAAAACGTCGCTCACGTTGAAATGGGCGAACCCATTGGCGGACCTCACGTCCATCGATGGAACGAAGAGCGAGCAATACGAGCGTAATGTAAGCCGAGTGCAATCGGGCAAAGAGGTGATCGAACACGTTTTCGAGGTGCTCGATTGGGGCGGCGACCATATCGTCAATGCCGTCCAAGAAATGAGCACCTCGGACGTGCACGGATTGCTCTTCGTCGTGGACTTGGGGGGCAAAGACGCCAAGGCGGTCGAGCCGGAGCGAGTTCAAGCGCAGCTGAATGAATTTCAGCCGGAATCATTGCGGTATTTCTTTGTGCCCAAATTGATGTCGTCGTGTAAAACCATCGTTCTGTTCATCAACAAGAGCGATCTGATCCCCGGAACACCGGCGCAAATCGAACAGGAAGCGCGCCGCCTCTTCCAGCCGCTCATCACCAACCTGGCCAAATTGGCCAATCCCATTGAATTGAAGGTCTTCGTGGGATCGGCGAATTCCGGGCATTCGACGCATGTGCTTTTCGCTCATTTCGTCGAGAAGATTTTGCCGCTCGAAGCCTACGACCAACAGCTCTTGCAACGATTCAAAGCCAGTCAGGAACGATCGCGCAGCATTCCGCTGATGGCGTTATTGGCTCCGCCGCTGCCGCCGACCGATGCGCTGACGAATGCTCCGTCGTTCATGTCCAAACCGAGCATTCGACTTTTGACCTTGCGCGGACCCGGCGATACCGCGTCGTTCATTCAGAAAGTCAAGGGTAAGGCGAGCGGCAAAGACGTGGCTTGAGCGGCTGTCGCCGAATCGGCTCGATAAATTCGGCAATTGCGGCATTTTCCCCCGCGCCGGGTTCTGGTATCGTCCGCCGCGATGGTGAACCCTACAATCGAGCCCTGGCCGTTCGTCGACGGGGACATTCCTTCAGGCGAGAACCCCGACAAAGTACGCGCAGCGCTCGAGCGTTTTCAGCTCGAAGAGGTACGGACCGAAGCGTCGTTTCAGCTTGGTTATGACGCGCTCGAAGTGCAGTTCGGTCCGATCAACGAAATCGAGCGGCGCGAAGTGCTTTGGGCGTGGTTCGAAAAAGGATCGCTCACGCCCGTCGAGCAAAATATACGCGCCTTTTATCACATGAGCCTCGTGTGGGAAGGACAAACGTTGGCCGCCGTGCGCGACGATTTCGGCACCGTCGATCGCACGACGGGAAGTGTGGTGGCGTTTCTGTCGCATAGCCTGGTGCTTCCGCCGTACCGTCGATCCGGCGTTGCCGCGCTGATTCGATCGCTCCCGGCGCCTCACGCGCGACACGACGCTCGCGCGCTCGGGGTCAAACCCACCGCCGTGATGCTTTTGGCCGAAATGGAGATGTTCGAAGCGCATCGTAATGAAACGCTCGTCCGTTTGTCTTCTTATGGCCGAGCTGGGTTTCGTGTGGTGCCTCCATGGCATGTGCCTTATGCGCAGCCGGATTTTCGCGATTTGGCGGCGCTTCAGGTCGAAGCTCAACCGGTGCCGATGATGCTCCTCGTGCGCCAAGTGGGCGAAGAATCGAGCAAAACCATCGAGCCGCGGCGAGCACGAACGTTGCTCGATCATTTGGCGGCCATTCACCGCGTGACGGTGGACCACGAGCAAATCGATGCGATGCATAAGAATGTTTCGTATCGGCTGGATCCGCGCTGTCCGCCCATTGCATTGATTGACCCGACGCCTACGGATACCGATATGACGTCGCTGCGGTTGATATCGCGTGACGGACTGACGCACCTTTATCCATCGAAATGGCTCGCGGAGACGGCCAATGAAAAGGTATTTCCCGCCGAACCTGCGGGCGCGTGCATGGTCACTCAGGTCCCGGGGCCGCGGACGGAGGCGCTTCGCGCGCGGCATCAACAATACCAAGACGCTCGGACGATTCATTATTATCAGGATGCTCGGCGAAGTTTGGGCAATTATGCGGTAGATGTCGACGGCAATACGCTGCTCGATGTGTACGGCCATATCGCGTGTGTGCCGATTGGGTACAATCATCCGGCGCTGATGGAAGCGTTTCGAAGTGAACGTTTTTCCTGGCTCGCCGGATGGCGCCCGGCCCTTGGGGTTGCGCCTGCACCGGAATGGGTCGATCTCATTGAAGGACCTTTCATGAAATGCGCTCCGAAAGGTCTCGACCGCGTGTTGACGATGACGACGGGCGCGGAAGCGGTGGAGAATGCATTAAAAGCGGCGTTTGCTTGGAAGGCTCGTCGTCGGCGCGGAGGTCGAGCGTGGACGCCGGAAGAAATTGCCGCGGTGATGCTGAATCGGCAACCGGGGATCAACGATTTGAAGATTATTTCGTTCGAAGGAGCATTTCACGGTCGATCGCTCGGGGCGTTGTCCGCGACGCGAAGCAAGAGCATTCACAAGCTGGACTTTCCCGCATTCGATTGGCCGGTGGTTCCGTTTCCGACAAACCTGTTTCCTCTCGATGCGCACGTGGAGGAAAATCGAGCGGCCGAAGCGCGGGTCCTCGAAATCATCGAACAGGTATTGCGTAATGCCGACGGGACCATTGCGGGGCTCATCGTCGAGCCGATTCAAGGCGAAGGCGGGGATCGCCATGCGAGCGCAGGGTTTTTCCGGGCGCTACGCGCATTGCTGACGCACTACGAAGCTGCGTTCATCGTGGACGAAGTGCAGACGGGACTTGGCGCGACAGGCACGTTCTGGGCGCATGACCAATGGCACCTCGATACGCCGCCCGACATCGTGACGTGGTCGAAGAAGTTTCAATTGGGCGGGTTGCATTTGCGGTCGGAGTTTTTGCCCGCGGAAGCGTATCGAATCTTCAATACGTTTTTGGGGGATCCGCTTCGCGCGGCGCAAGCCGAAGTGATCCTCGACGTCGTAGCTCGCGATGGCCTCGTCGATCATACGCGGCGCACGGGTGAAGTTTTGCAAAAAGGTTTGTCGGACCTCGCCGCTCGATATCCGAACCTTTTCTCGCAGGCGCGCGGAGCGGCAACGTTTGCCGCCATTGACGTGCGCGATGCGGCGACACGGGATCGCATTCTTCACGAAGTGCGTCAAATCGGCCTCGAAGCAGGCGGATCCGGCGATCGAGCCATTCGTTTCCGCCCGGCGCTCGTATTCGAAGCGCGGCACGTCGCCGAAGCGATGGAGCGTTTCGACACCGTCGCGAAAACGCTGGTTTGAGCGCGCTTCGTCGGACTGGGCTTCCGCCCAGACCCGACGAGGGGCTATCCGCCCCTCGACCCGGACCAGCGAGCGCTGGACCAATATTGTTTTGTCCGCTGCGCGGCCAAAA
>CAYSYX010000183.1:0-16905 GCA_964435055.1 uncultured Polyangium sp.
GACGATAACCAGCGCAGGATCATGAAAACGGCTTCCATGTCGGTCGACTTCACCAGCTCCGTCACGCGCGCCAACGTCAGCGTTTGTCCACGATGCTCCTGCATCACCCGCACGATTTGTCGCATCAGCGCGATCACTTCCGCGGCGGCCTTTTTGCCCGCTTCGACGCCCGGCTGATGGTACGCGTTGATGCCGATGAGCTCCGCGTAGATCCCCACGGCTCGTTCATACAGCGCGATCAAGGCTCCCAAGGACTGGGCATCGAGCTTCTCGAGCGTGATCGTGATCGAGCCGCGACCTTGTTCCGACAGCGCCCGCCGTGTGCCTTGGAAAAACCCCGAAAGATAATCTCCCGACGTCGTACCCGGTTCGACTTCGATGTTTTGTCGGGACGCATCACGATCTTCCAGCACTTCGATGAACGTAACGAAGAAGTTGTCGATCCCATCGCGAAGCTGCTGCACGTAAGCGTGTTGATCGGTCGAACCTTTGTTTCCGTACACGCTGATGCCTTGTCGAACTTCATTTCCCAGGCGGTCCAAACGTTTGCCCAAGGACTCCATCACGAGCTGCTGTGCGTACCGACTGAACAATTCGAGCCGATCCTTGTAGGGCAAAAGCACCATGTCCTTTTGTCCTTTGCCGTTTGTCGCAGAAAACCACGCCGCGGCCAAACGTCCCGCCGCGTTGGTCTTCGTCTGTCGCGATCGCGTGGCTTCATCCATCCATCGCGCGCCGCGTAACATCGCTTCGACATCGATGCCTTGCAGAGCTGCCGGCAAAAGCCCCACCGCCGACAGCTCGCTCGTTCGTCCGCCGACCCAATCCCACATCGGAAATCGCGCGAGAAAGCCTTGTTCCACAGCGTATTTATCGAGCTCGCTGCCTTCGCCCGTCACCGCGACCGAGTGTTTGGCGAAGTCGAGTCCACGTTTTTCGTAGGCGGCTTTCGCTTCCAGCATTCCATTGCGCGTTTCTTTCGTTCCTCCGGATTTCGAAATCACCACGGTCAGCGTCGACGCCAGTTCATCGCCGAGCGCATCGATTGTCCGATCAAACCCGTCGGGATCGGTGTTGTCGAAAAACCACGGGATCATCGCGTCGTTGACCGAACCGAGCGCGGCGGCGACGAGTTGCGGACCCAGCGCCGATCCTCCGATCCCGATCACGAGCACGTGCAGAAATTGGTTTGTATGCGTAGGTTTGACGCGACCGGCGTGTACATCGGCGACAAACGCGAGGATGTTCTTCAGCGTGTCCTCGATCGCGCGGGTGATCTCGGGCGTGGGCGCCAGTTCGGGGGCGCGGAGCCAGTAGTGTCCGACCATTCGGTTTTCATCGGCGTTGGCAATGCTTCCGGCTTCGAGGGATTTCATCGCGTCGTACGCCTGCAACAGACGGGGTTCGAGCGATTCGGCGAGACCGGGAGGAAAATCGATGCGGCTGGTATCGAGCCACAGACCAAGCCGTTCGTTGTGAAGAAGATGCGTGCGGAAGTTGTCGAGGTGCTGCTGGGTCATCGTGGGCTCCGGGACGGCATCTTGCCTTTATTTGCGCGGACTTTCGACTCACAACTCGTCGGCCTCGGCCGCCTTGCCGACGGGTCTCGAACGAATCACGCAAAAGTTGCGCCGTGGTGGCATCTGCTGGCGTGTCTGCTCGAAGCGCGTTATTTCGGTGCTCCGTCCAATGCAAGCCAAGCCGTTTGATTTCGGTGTCAACGCCGGGTTCGTCGAAGAACTCTACGCGCAGTATCAAGAAAACCCGGAGAAGGTCGACGCAAGTTGGCGTTCGTTCTTCGAGAACCAACTGTCCGATGCTGGATCGAAGACGGTTGTTTATCCGAAGAATGGTGCGGCACGAACCGTCGCGACTGCGGCTGAAACGAAAACTCCGGTTACGGCGACAAACCAGGAGCTCATGGCGAAGGTCGTCACGCGAGCTCGCGTGGTGCAACTGGTCAACGCGTATCGAGTGCGCGGGCATTTGTTCGCCCACGTGGATCCGCTTGGAGTTCCGCCGTCGGCGCCCCCGGAGCTCGACTTGGCGAATTTCGAGTTACACGCGTCCGATTTGGACAAACAGTTCCCGACGGTCGATTTGGCGGGCACGCCGCCGACGCTGTCACTCAAGGAAATCATTCAGCATCTCGAGGAAACGTATTGCCGGGCGATCGGGGTTGAATTCACCCACGTCGAAGATCCCATTCAGCGCAATTGGCTCCGAGAACGCATGGAGTCGACGCGTAATCGGCTGCCGCTCGACCGCGACAAACAGCTCCGGATCCTGACGAAGTTGTCGGACGCCGAGATCTTCGAGCAGTTCATTCATCGGGCGTACGAAGCGGGGACGAAGCGTTTTTCGCTCGAAGGTGGCGAAGCTCTGATCCCGCTCATCGACTTGCTCATCGAAGTCGGAGCTACGGACGGCGTTGAAGAAATCGTTCTCGGAATGGCGCATCGCGGGCGCCTCAATGTGCTCGCGAACATTCTCGAAAAGAGCCCTCGCGAGATCTTTGCGCATTTCGAGGATGCCGATCCGGAGCGGTATCTCGGAGGTGGGGACGTCAAGTATCACCTTGGATATTCGTCCGATCGCATCACGGAATCGGGGCGCAAGGTTCATTTGACGCTCACGTTCAATCCGAGCCACCTCGAGTTTGTCAATCCGGTCGTCGAAGGGCGCGTGCGGGCGAAACAAGACAGGTTGGGCTCGACGAACGCCGAACGCGCGGTCTTGCCGCTGTTGATTCACGGCGATGCGGCGTTCATCGGTCAAGGCGTCGTCCCCGAGACGCTCAACATGAGTTTGCTCGAAGGGTATCGAACGGGCGGGACGATTCACGTGATCGTCAACAATCAGGTTGGATTTACGACCGATCCGAAAGATTCGCGATCGACGCGGTATTCTTCGGACATCACGCGAATGCTCAAGGTGCCGGTATTTCACGTCAATGGTGAAGATCCGGAAGCCGTGGCCCAGGTGGCGCAGCTGGCGACGGAATGGCGACAGAAGTTCGGCATGGACGTCGTCATTGATATGTATTGTTATCGTCGTTATGGGCACAACGAGGGTGATGAACCGCGTTACACGCAGCCGCGCATGTACGCGATTATCGACAAGAAGCCCACGGTTCGCCAAATGTACGTCAAACGCCTCGTGGAAATGGGGCAGGTGAGTGAAGCGCAGGCGGACGAATTGTTGTCGAAGCGTCGCGCGGCATTGGCCGGCGCGCTCGAAGAAGTGAAGCAAAAAGGATTCGCGCCGGTCACGTACACGATGGGTGGAGTTTGGGCGTGTTATCGCGGTGGGCGGGACGCCGATACGCCGGAAGTCGCGACGGGTGTTGCGCGGGAAAAACTCATCGAGTTATCGAGTCGAATGCTCGAGATGCCCGAAAACTTCAAGGTTCATCCCAAGGTATTGCCCATTCTCAAAGGGCGACACGACCGGTTGGTCAAGGGTGAACCATTTGATTGGGGAACGGGCGAAATGCTCGCGTATGCGACGTTATTGTCCGAAAAGGTTCCGGTGCGTATTTCCGGACAAGACGTTCGTCGCGGTACGTTCAGCCATCGTCACGCGGTGGTATTCGATGCGGAATCGGGAGAGTCGTTTGCGCCGCTCTCGCGGGTGCTGGCCCCGCCGGCTCGAATCGATGTGTACAACAGCCCCTTGAGTGAAGCGGGCGTGCTCGGATTCGAATTCGGTTATGCGCTCGATTATCCCGACGGACTCGTGATTTGGGAGGCGCAATTCGGGGACTTCTTGAACGGAGCGCAGGTCATCGTCGACCAATTCATCACGTCGAGCGAAGACAAGTGGCATCGTTTGTCCGGGCTCGTGCTCTTCTTGCCGCACGGATACGAAGGCCAGGGCCCGGAGCATTCCAGCGCGCGTATGGAGCGTTTTCTCCAAAATAGCGCGGAGGACAATATCCAGGTTTGTAACCTGACGACGCCGGCGCAATTGTTCCATTGTTTGCGTCGACAAATTCATCGACCTTGGCGCAAGCCGCTCGTCATTGCCACGCCCAAGAGCCTTTTGCGCGTGGCGACGACGGCGAAAGGCCCGCGTCCGGTCTCCACCATCGACGACTTGGTCAATGGTCGATTCCACAGGGTCATCGGTGATGATTCCGTGGATCCGAAGCACGTGAAGAAGATCCTCTTGTGCTCGGGTAAAATGTATTACGATCTCGCGATCGCCCGTGAGCAGCGGGGAATCAACGATGTCGCCATCGTTCGTCTCGAACAACTTTACCCGTACAATCACGAGATCGTGGACGCGCTCGCGGCGTATGCCGATGGAACGAAGCTCGTTTGGGTCCAGGAAGAACCCATCAATTACGGCGGCTGGTATTACATCAATGCCACATTGCCGCAATATCTTGCGAATCGATTCCCGTTGTCCGTGGTCGGACGTAATCCGAGCGCGAGCCCGGCGACGGGATCGAAAGCGAGCCATGGGTTCGAGCAGAAGCGATTGATCGACGAAGCGTTTGCCTGATCGTGAAACGATCGAGGAGGGGTTCATGTCTTACGCCAATATCGTTCGAAACTCCGTTGTGGTTTCTCTCGTCGGCGCGTTGCTCGTCGGATGCGGCTCCGAGCCGGCCGAAAGCGAGTATGCGTTTGGCGAGACAGACATGCAAAACGCGATCGTCGGTGCCTGGACGGGCACGATGTCCCTGACCGGGCAAATGGCGACGCCGTACACGTTGTCGATCGTGCAGGTGCCCGCGTTGCAACCTGCGTGTGGGAATCGCACATTCAATGCGCCGCAATGCGTGGAGACTTCGTCCATGAGCGTCGAAGGAACGCTGACGACGGCCGACAAGGTCTTCGACGGCGTGAAGCTTCAAGGCAACTTCATGGTGATCGGCCTCGAGATGACGTATGGCGATTTGAGTTTGTCCGGCAGCGGCGTCACGATGTCGGGGGGACTCGAAATGGCAAAATCCGTGCATGATTTGACGATTTCCGGGAGCCAAACCGGAAGCGCCACGATGCAGCGGTAATCGTCTGCATTTCGCGGTTTCATCGTCACCGGCGACAAACCACTCCTTTTGAAAGGCAAATGTTATGACGGTCGACGCATTGGTCGTGGGGGCGGGTCCGGTGGGTCTCGTCATGGCTTCCGAGTTGCGGCGGCACGGGCTCACGTGCCGCATCATCGACAAGGCGGATGCTCCTTCGATTTGGTCCAAAGCGCAGGTCATTCACGCTCGAACACTCGAATGTTTTCAGGACATCGGCGTTGTCGACGAGATCCTCGCGCAAGGCCGAGCAGTTTCGGGTTCACGCATTACGACGCCGGATTTGCAGGCCATTGCCCGTATCGAGCTCGGGCATATCGATTCGCCGTATCCGTATTTTTTGAGTTTGGCTCAGCGAAACACGGAGATCATTCTCGCCAAACACCTGGAAACGGTCCACGGCGTGAATATCGAACGCAACGTGACGCTGCAAGGTTTTACGCAGGACGCCGGAGGTGTTCGGGTCAAACTTCTGCACGTCGACGGTTCGTCCGAGGAACTTCAGGTGCCGTGGCTCCTTGGTTGCGACGGATCGCATAGCACCGTGCGAAAAGTCTTGGGATTGCCATTCGAAGGTTCGACGTACGAGCAACGTATCATTCAAGCGGATGTGCGCGTGGATTTTCCGCATGCCGTGCACGACGACGAGATCGCTATTTTTCTGGGATCGCAGGGAATGCTGGCGTTTTTCCCGCTTCCCGGTACTCATCGTTATCGCATGTTGACGATTCTCGAGCCGGGGGACGATCGCCCCGTGGAACTCGAGACCTTCAAATCCCTCATGCTCGAGCGGGGGCCCAAAGGTGGCGAAGTATCCGAACCGGCGTGGATGGTTGATTTCAAGATTCATTGCCGTCTGGCGGCTCGTTATCGAGTGGGGCGCGTTTTCTTGTCGGGTGATGCGGCGCATATTCACAGCCCCGCCGGTGGTCAGGGGATGAACATGGGTATCCAAGATGCCTACAATTTGGCTTGGAAACTCGCGCTCGTTCAGCACGGCAAAGGCAAAGATGCGATTTTGGATTCGTACGAAGCGGAAAGGCGACCGATTGCAGCGTCGGTTTTGCGATCGACGGATGCGAGCACGAAGGGGTTGGCGACGGCAATTACGCTGAAAAATCCCATTGCGGTGGGCATTCGTAACAACCTCATGAATTTCATCACGAGCCTCGATGTGGTCAAACAGCGGGCCGGTCGAGCGATGTCGCAGATTGAAATATCTTATCCGAAGAGCCCGATCGTCGGTCAGGATCAGGTTTCGATTTGGTCGGCGGGAATGGGAGGATCCGGTGAACATCCGGGTTTGTCGGACTGGATGCATTTTGGGGACGGTCCCGCGCCGGGGTCACGTGTGCCCGATTTGCCGTTGGCCGAGAAAACATTATTCGAGGTTTTGCGTGGTCCGCGGCATACGTTGCTTTGTTTCGATGGAGGAACGGCGACGGAAGCGGGATACCATCGAATGAGCCGATTGATCGAATTGGCGAAACACCGTTTGGGTAAAGCCATTCAATGCTTCGTGGTTGTCCCGACCGCCAACCGACCGGAGTCGATGCCTGGAGATATGCCCGTATTGTTCGACGGCGACGGTGAAATGCATCGGCGTTTTGGGGCGCGGTCCGAGTGTCTGTATTTGATACGTCCCGACGGATACGTGGGTTATCGGTGTCAACCCGCCGACGAACATCGATTTTCGGCGTATCTGGATCGGCTCTTCGTCTGACATCGAAAGGGCCACTTTGTCCCTTTCATTCGTCGACGTTCTGGCCGTATCATCTACGGATGCGATTCAAATCCATTGATCCGAACGTCCTTCATCATTCCGTCGAACGCCGCGGGTTTCATTCCGTTCCGCTCGATTACCAAAATCCCTCGGGTCCCACGATCAACCTGTTTTATCGCCTCATTCCGGCCATCGGCGGTTTACCCGACGATCGCAGCAAACCCGTCGTTGTCGTCATCAACGGCGGTCCGGGCATTCCCGCTTCGTTCTATCGTCCGCTCGATTATGATTATGCGACGAATTCAATGCCTCATGGCGGTCTGGATCGATTCAAATTCCTCGCTCAATCCTTTCGTGTATTGATCGTCGACCAACGAGGAACCGACGGTTGTTCCGCTCCGCTCGACATGGACGATCCGGAGCTCGATGCGTCCGCCGTTGCTCGGTATTTCTCATCCGACAGCCACGCGCTCGATTATCGCGCGGTCATTGATGCGCTCATTCCCGAGGGCGATCGCTTTTTCGTCATTGCGCAGAGTTATGGCGGTATCCCGGGAATGCAATTTTTGGGTCATTCGGGGCGACGAGCCAATGGCATCGTTTTCTCGAGCTCGGCATTGCCCTTTGAAGACGCTGTCGAATCGGCGTTGGGACGACGACGAGAACAATTGCGGCTCAATTTGCAATTAAAGGAAGTTTTTCCGGAGGTCGTCGAACGAATGGGGCGAGTTCAGGCGCATTACAAGGCGCTCGGCGTCGATCCGAGCCTATTGCACGGTATGTTTGTATTGCTCGGCAAAGACGTCCCCGGCGTCTGGGAGCCCGGGGTCATGGCGCGCCTCGACAAGATCCTCGGACAAACCCGCGAAGAAATCTTGGCGGATATCGAAGCTGGTCAAGAAGCTCCGAATTTGCTCAATTACATTCTTTCGAGCGTGAACTTTTCGCCCGGACACACCGACCGCACGCTGGCCGCTTTGACGTCCCGTGAAATTCCGTTTGAATCGTGGATGATCGACGAAAACGTGATGATCATGGAAACGGGCCAGGATGGATCGTGGCGCCAAGAACTCATTCGCCGTTTCGACGCCAATCCTCCGCCCGCGACACCCATACCGTCGCTTTCGGCATTACGCGAGGCCATTGCCGGCAATCAGGTGCTTTTTACCGCCGCCGACAACGATGCTTTCGTTCCCGCCGAAGGTTATCAACGAGCCGTGGAGAAATTCACCGTTCCGGGGCATACGGAGTTGCGGACGTTGCCCGGCGGTCACAGCGCGATTTTCATGGAGAAAGGTTACGAAACCTTCGTCGAATGGTCGCGCGACAAATGACGCCGAAATCGATTGGCTGGACAAATCGTCCTTGTCGTTGAATTCGCCCGGATTACGTCGTTTTGGCGTTTCGTTTGCGTCGTCCTTCGGTCGGCGCCGCTTTTCTCACCCGCTTGGCGCTCCCCGGAGGCGGCGTAAATCCCGCGGCTTCCAATTCATGCACGGTGACGACTTTCGCGCCTTGCGGCACGGCCAAGACCGCGCGCAAGAGCAAAGCCTCGAGCTCCAAATCATTGCCCGGAAAATTGTATTCGACCAGCGCCGCCAAAGCGTGCGGCTCGATGCCCAATGCCGTCCCGTGAATACGTGGACCGAGGCGCGTGAGTTTGTCCAAAATGAGCGCCGAAAGATCCTCCGCTCGCGAGGAGATCTCCGGCAAGGCGACGGCACGGTCTCCCAATCGATCCGCTAAAGCTTCGGTCAACGTGCCGTTGGCGGCAAGCAAATCGACCGTTCGCGGTAAAACGGCGATCAACCCGAAGTCGTCGCGCGCCGTCGTGGCAATGCGCATTTGTACTGCCGTGGGCAACAGATGCCCGTCGAGGATCACCAGCGTTCCTCCGGCCGCGAGCGCAAGCGGACTCGTCTTCGGATCGCGCCACTTTTCCACGTCGTGATCGAGGACGTTGCCTCCATCGACGACGACCATCACGCCGGTTTGTCGCGGCGAAGCCAAGTGCACGAGCGCCGTCCACGCGAGGACATCGATTCCCGGCGCCGACAACAACGTCACAGGCGAGTTTGTCTGGGCCAGAGTCTCCAAACGTTGCACGGCGGCGCGCGATGCGGGGCTGTAGAGCGCCACGCGCGCGGGACGCTCGAGCATCTGCGCGATGGCCACGAACCGACCTTGAATACGCGCCAACTCCGCGGCGATTTCCGTGCGATCCGTCGTCGCCTTCGTGATGCCGTTTTGTGCGACGAGCTCACGTTCGCGCGCTCGAGCAAGCATCGACGTCACGCCGAGCACTGCGCCCAATCGATCCGACAGCTCGCGCAACGCGCGCACCTCCGCCAGCGTCGAAGGCGCCGTACGCGCGCCTCGAGGCACCACGATCGCCGCGATCGGACCGTCCGCATCGCGCACGAGACTCACGGCAAGAAGCCCTCGTTCGTCCATCCACGCCATGAGCGAACGAACTTCAGCGCGACGCACGGCTACCGATGCCAACGCTTCATATCGAAGCACGCGCTCCGGCTCCTCGTCGGCAAGCGCAACGAGGCGCGCGGGCATCTCGGCTTTCATCGTCTGCATGTAGCCCGCGCGATCGACCGTCAGCCGTTCCGGAGGGAAAAACCGGTACAAGGCTGCGGGCTCGCCATCGGTACCCAAAACGTTGCGCAGTTCAAAAAGCGCGCGACGCAGCGCTTCCTCGGGATCGGGAGTCATCGCCGCCCGCGTCGCCCCACGCAAGGCACCTGCAAGACGCCCACGTGCGGGGCCATCCGCCCCGGATACGCGTCGAGCAACGAGTGAAGCGAGCGCGCCGATTCCTACGCTCACAAACGATATTTGTCCGGCCAGCCTCGGGTACTGATGAACCAGAAACACCGCTCCGAGCGCCGCGGGCATCACGATGATCGCGGCGGCGACGATCGTGCGCAACAATCGCAACGCCGTCTCGGGTTGATGCGATGCCGCCGCATACGTGCTGCCGCTCGACGCCACGACGATCGCCATCGGCAGCACGCGCTCCGGAGCCAACACATGCGCCGCTCCAGCCATAATGCCCGCAACGAGCGCCACCGACGTCACCCAAAATGCCGCCCTTGCCCGCTCCGCGACACCAAGTTCGGCGCGACGAACACTGATCGTTCGAACAGCAACGAAGAGGCTGACGCCGAGTGATCCGAGCGAGGCGACGACGGTGGCGTAATCGAGGACCAGAGGTTCGAGGTCTTCGGTGCGTTCCGGAAGGACAGACTTTGCAGCGGGTAGGGCGACGGCGACGACCCAGAACAGCGTCGCGAACACGACGGCGTCGACACGTCGTGCGGTTGGTCCGGGCGTAACGAGTCCTCCGAGGGGCGGTAAGCGCGACAGGGCCCAGAGTGAACCGACGACCGTGAGGGCAGCTCCAAAGTTTTCGGCGGCGACGAAGCCCGGGGAATGTGTTCCGGCGAGGGAAGCGGTGAACAGCGAGACACCGGCGATCGTCAATCGGGCGCTGGCGCGGACCTCGGACGTGGTTTGGAAGGGCGTTGCTTCGTAGGCGTCCGGTCCGGAAAAACTCTTCGTGAACGTGGATTCTTCCGTCAGCAGCCAGCCGACGAAACACATCGCCATCGACAAGCCGAGCACCACCCAGCTCGCGACATCACCACCCGTGGCGCGAATACCGGCGACGGCGGCGTACGCAACGACGGCTGCCGCGATCCAGAACGAGCGCTTTTGCCACGGCATCGGACCGCAAACGTAGCTGATGCTCGATGCGTGGGCCAAAAGCGCCGCGACGCTTTTTCGCGTTCGCGTATGGAGCGCTGAAGGTCACGCCATGCCGCAAAGGCTCGGGCTCGAAATTGATTGGAGGTGAAACGAAGGAAGGTCGAAACGGGCGAAGCGATCAGTACATCGTGCCGCTGCTGCTTGCGCCTTGGGAGGGACAAACATCGGCGCCGGACACGTAGCAGGTGTTCGTTCCGACGTCGCAGCAGTTGATGCCCACCGGCGGCACTTTGCAGCTGTTCTGGCAATCCGAGTCGAGCTCGCACTTCACCATGCACGCGGTGTTGCCGCTGCCCGTGCTGCTGCTGCTCGAGCTGGTCGTACCCGACGACATACCGGTGCCGCTCGATGTCGAGCTGCCTGTGCCGGGTTTTCCGCCTTCTCCGCCGTTACCACCGGTCCCGGGTTTGTTGCCGAAGGTCGAATCATCTCCTTCCGCGCAAGCGAGAAAGCTGAATCCACAGAGCCCAATGGTGAGTAGAAGGATGCTGGCGTGTTTCACGGCTTTATGTTTTGAAGCTACACCAATGCCCGAATCTACACAACTTCCAAACCTTCGTTTCATAGCCGATTGGAACTTCTTTTGGGTTCGAAAACACGCACTCTGAATCGACGATTCGAGTTATGGCGGAAGCTGCGATGACGAATGCAACGCGTCAGATGTCCGAACGGCCAAAACGTCCGTGGTTGCCGATCCTCGCGCTGCTGCTCGCGGGACTCGTCATTTATTACCCCACGCTGCGTTCGCCCTTTCTTCTCGACGATTACCTCCACGCCGCGATGGTCGACGGCACGTTTCCCTGCAAACGCGGCATTTTCGACTTGTACGACTTCGTCAACGATGCCGATCGCGCCGTACTCACCGAACGCGGCATGATCACGTGGTGGGCCGATCCGCACCTGCAAATTCAATTCTTCCGGCCCCTCGCCAGTGCCTTGCGCTGGGGTGAACACCTGCTCTTCGGTCGCAACAGTTTTCCCCTTCATTTGCACTCGTTTTGTTGGTGGTTTGTCGCGGTACTCGGCGCCCGAACGCTCTTCCGACGCGCTCTCCCCGAACGACCGGCGCTCTTCGCCACGTTCATCTTTGCTCTCGCCCCCTGTCACGTCATGCCGCTCGCGTGGCTGGCCAATCGCGAAGTCTTCATGTCCCTCGCGTTCGGCACATTTGCTTTGAACGCATACCTTCAGTATCGCGACACGCGGCGCGTGCCCCAGGCGCTCGTCGCCACCGTGCTCTTCACCTTCGCGCTTTTATCGGGCGAATACGCGTTGAGTCTCGCGGGGTTTGTCTTTGCCGCGGAAGTTGTTCGGCGTAACGAAGGACCGCTCCGACGAACGCTCGGTCTCGCGCCGTTTGTCGTGCCAACCATCGCGTACATGGGCGTGCGCGCGTGGCTCGGTTATGGCTCTCGAGGCTCCGGCTACTACACCGACCCGCTTCGCGATCCGATTCGTTTCTTGACCGTCGCGCCGCGACGATTCGTCACGCTGCTGGCCAATGAATGGATGTCGCTCGATTACGACTCGTTCGATGCTTCGACGTGGTCCGGGACGATCGTCATCCTGGCTCTTGTCGGCATTCCGCTCCTCGTCATGACGCTGCGTCGTTTAATGGTTTGTCTAGACGAGTCGGAGCGACGTTGGTTTTGGATGTTCGGCGGAGGTTCGGTCTTGGCGCTCGTGCCGGTCATGGCCGTATCCCCGACCCCGCGGGTGGTGGGCGCGAGCATGCTCGGCGTTGCGCCGCTCGTGGCGATGTTGCTCGAACGAGCCTGGTTTGTCGCGGAAAAGGAACCGCGTGACAAGAGCGTCTCGGTGCAGCTCGCCAACGGCGTGACGATGCTTTTGGCGTTTGCGCATTTGGTGCACGCGCCCGGAGCGGCTTGGCTCTCCGCCGATCGATTACGTGACCATGCGCAAGAGTTCGTCGACCACGCGGCGTCGTTGCGGGCGAGGATGACGGTGCCCGAGCATTCCGAGGTGATTGTCGTGCGCGCGGTCATCAATTCGTTTTACATGCCGTTTGTCTTGGATCCCGCGGGGCGGTTGCCCGTGCATTGGCGCATTCTCGCCCAGACGCCGCATGCGCTCGTTCTTCGTCGTGGTCCGCGCACATTGGAAATCATCGTTCGTCAGGAAGATCGTATTTATTCGAGCGGTCCGGACCACCTATTTCGAGCGGATGTTTCGGGCATGCACGAAGGGGACGTCGTTCGGATGCCCGGCGTACGCGTGACGATTCTGGCGGTCGGGGCTTTGGGGCCGCGGCGAGTCCTTTACGAATTCGATCGGGATCTCGAGGCGCCGGAATACACGTGGCTCGCGGAAAATAGCGACGGCTTCGTGGTGGAAAAGCCGTTGGCGATCGGGTTTGGCAAACCGTACGATTTGTAGCCGCTCAAGGCTTGGGTTCGGCTTGCGGAGCGTCGTCTTCCTCCCATTTGCGGCACGGTCCCATGGTCTTCAAGAGGTCGAACGGCAGGGCGACATCGAGGGCAAACCGTTTGCCGTGGGGATGAACGGCGGCATAATCGAGGAATTCGGCGAGTTTGTCGTTATCATTGCTCTGCGCTTGTATCCGGGCCAATGATAACGCCGCGCCAAACGATTTGCCCAAATCGGCGATATCCTGTTCTCCCGGCCCTTCCACATCGGCGACGAAAGCCACGTCTTCCGAAGCATCCAAGTGAATGTCGACGCGATTGACGGCACTGCGAATTTTTTCGGCCAGCGCGCTTTGGTCTTCGGGCAGCATTTTCGCCAATTCTTCGGGTGAAATGGAACCATACATGTCGCCGTATTGCGACCAATCCGGAATGACGGGAAGTTGTGGGGTGTCCGATTCCAGCCGTTCGAGCGATTCTTCGACGGTCCGAGCGTCGGGACCCGTGACGAGCAATGAATCGCCCCACGTTGCAAACACTTCTTTGCTCGGTGGTCGTTCGAAAATGGCGCCCTGTTTGCCAAATGATCGCTTCGTAAAACCCCTTTCGTCCAACTTGAGTTTTTCCGTGGGAACGGTCATCAACATGAGCGGCGCGGAAGAGACGGCGACTCGTTCAATATCTTCGAGCGGGTTGAGGCCGATTTCTTTCTGAATGTTGTCGAGGCCGCGTTTTCCGTCGCGTTTCATCAAACAATCGAGCCACGCTTTGCCTACCGGCGAATCGCGTAATCCCGCCACTTCGAAAACGACGAGGCTTTTTTTCGGATCCCGGGGCAAGGCCATGATGAGCGGGTCGCGTTTGACGATGATTTCCGTCGCCTGGTCTTTCATCGGTTGCGGCGGTGGAACAAGCGTACGCCGACGTTGGTTGCGCAATTGTTCCTCGTCTCGCGGATGGCGAGGGAACTCGATTTCGCCTTCGCGTTTCGCACGGATGGGTTTGTCCCCTCGCGACATGAAAAACGCGGCCAACCCCAAAAGAACCACCGCAACGAGCAACCAGGCGAACCGTCTCATCAGAAATCCTTTTGCTCGAAAAGATGAATTCCCAGCGCCAACGCGGCAAACCCGAAAATGCCCAGTCCGGCGATTTGACTGGCCAATGCCCCTCCGTCAATCGGGAGCGAACCGGCGTAATCCGACGAAGCATTCGCCAACGTCGAAACGCGGGGCAAAAACAGTGTGATCCCGCGAAACACCGAACGAGCCACTCCCGATTCGAAGAACGCATCAAATTGATCGCGATATCCGGCGATCGTTCCGGCAATGAGCAACAGCACACCCGTCGCCGCAGAAATCGCGGCGCTTCGAATAACGACGGCGACGGCCAGCATGGCGCCGTAAATGGCCGCGAACGTGACGCTCGCCAACAGCGCGGCAATGACGGGTCGAATGGTGTACACCCCCGTCTTGACGCCCAAAATCAACGCGAGCCCTCCGGCGCCATACAACGCACCCAACACCGAGAGAATCAATACGCCCAAAAAGGTCCCCGCCAAGAGCTCCGACCGTCGTAACGGCAGCGCCAACAAATGCTCGATGCGACCCGGCGCAAGCAAACTCGGGCCGAAGTCCGCGCAAGCGACGATCCCGAAGGACAAACCTCCGTAAAAGATCATGTACGCGGTTCCTTGAAACACCGGACGCAAGGCGATATCCGCGGAACGAATGTCCGTACGCAGCGTTTTTCCAAAAAAACGTGTCGCCGCGAGCGCTCCATCGACCACGTCGAGGCGCAACGCAAACGCCAAAATGCCCAGCACGAGCGTGATTCCCGCAGCCAATGCCAAAAACCATTTTCTCGATGCGGCTTCGCGAAGCAAATCCATCGCCACGGCGAATACTTTCATGACGACGTCTCCTGCACCGCGTTTTTCGGCATCGGTTGCAATGGTTGCAATGCTTCGGCCAGCACTTCTTCGAGGTTGCGCATATCGCGGCGTAATTCGACGAGGTACGCACCCGCCGCGCGCGTACGTTCGAGCGTCGCATTCAACGAGACCGGATCGGCTGCTTCACAAAGAAAAACGCCATCGCTTTCTCCAGGCTGCAATCCCAACGCAATCAGCGATTGAGGGTGATATCCCGGGGCAAACCGCAAACGATATTTGGATTCACTTCCGCAAAGCGCTTCAATCGTCCCTTCACGCACGAGCTGCCCGGCGGATAGAATGCCGATGCGATCACACACGCGTTCGGTTTCACTGAGCAGATGCGAATTGAGAAACAACGTGGCTCCGCGGGCGCGCTCTTCGGCCAAGATGTTGCGAATTTCAGCTCGTCCCAAAGGATCCACGCCGTCGGTGGGTTCGTCCAAAATGAGCAATTGCGGATGTCCGAGCAATGCGGCGGCAAGTCCCAAACGTTGCCGCATACCTTTGGAAAAACCGCCGATGCGCCTTTGTGCGTCGGACGCGAGGCCCACGCGTTCGATTTCCCGCGTGGCCAAGTCTTCGCCGCGAGCGAGACCTTTCATGCGCGCGACGCTGGTCAGAAATTGTACGGGCGTGAATGAATGCGGCAAATGCAGGCGTTCGGGGAGGTAACCGACTTGGGCGCGAGCTTTGGGATCATCGGGGTTTTGCCCAAGAATGCGGACTTCGCCGGCGGTTGGACGAACGATTCCGAGCAGCGTTTTGATGAACGTGGTTTTTCCGGCCCCATTGAGGCCGATGAGGCCAAACGCCGCACCACGCTGGATTTGCAAATCGAGCCCGCGTAACGCTTCGACGCCCCCGCTGCGCCGAAAGAGCCCCCGGTACGATTTTTTCAGCCCTCTCGCTTCGATCGCCAACATGTCGAATCAACCCGCGCCCCTGATGAGCCGAACGAATGGGCCGCATGGTAGCACTCGCGCGGGAAGAGACCACGTCCCCGACGATGTTCACGAGCGGATCATTTTTCGTGTCACCTTTTCCATCGCGTTGCCGTACAGGTTTTCGAGCTTGCAACGATGAGTATCCTCTGGCCCGGCCGAGACGATCGGCAACGTGATTTGCTCGAAGCCGCTTTACGCGGCAAACGTGACGCATTCCGGACGCTTTATCGGGAGCTGTATGGTCCCGTGACGAGCTTCGTCGGGCGGCGTATCGGGCACTTGCAGGATACCGAAGACGTCGTCGGGATCGTATTCGAGCGATTTCTCGAGCGGCTGGGTGATTACGACGCAAAACGCGGAACGGTGCGCGTGTTTGTCTTGGCCATTGCGCGTTCGTCGGTGATCGACTGGTTACGTCATAAACGCGAAGATTTACCCGTGGATGAACTGGCGGGATCGATCGCCGACGGCGCGGAATCGGCGTTCGAAGGGATGGTTCGCGGCGAACGAACCGTGCTCGTCAGAAGAGCATTGCGCGAAGTATCGGCGACATCGCGGGAAGTGCTCTTGCTGCGTTATGGCGATGGTTTGTCGCACGGGGACATTGCGGAGCTGTTGGGGATTCGCGTGGACGCCGTGAAACAGAGATCATCGCGGGCGCTGCGCGAGCTGGAGGATGTCGTGAAAAAACTGGCGTCGCAAAACGGCGTCATGGATTTGGTGGACGCGAAAACGGAGGGCATGACCCATGTTTGACTTTGAACTACGCAGGTCGCTGGGGAGAATTTTGGAGCCTTCCCCGAATGTGCGTCCCGAGCACAAGGCGGCGCTCGAAGAAAAGCTGCTGAAGCGGTTCGAAGAAATGCACCCGAAAGAGGAGGCGTATCGAATGAAAAAGTTTGGCCTGCGAAAAACGTTTGTCGTGGCTGCGGCTCTGATGCTCCTGGGCGTCGCCGCTTGTGCCGCTCCGGCAGATATCGACGTGGACTTGGGTAAACGCGTGACCATCGAATTGGCCGAAGACGCTCGACCGCCGGCCGATCCGGAAGCGATCGTGAGCATCGTCAAGGGTCAAAGCACGACGACCGAAGTCGGGG
>CAYSYX010000184.1:0-1402 GCA_964435055.1 uncultured Polyangium sp.
CGCTCGATGCCCTCACGCGCGTCATTCGGCCGCATGTCGAGCGCCAGCTGGCTCGTTATCCCGTGTCCGACGAAGATCGCCTCGATCTCGTCCAATCGACCCTGCTTCAAGTCATTCGGCGTATTCGCTCATTTCGAGGTGATTCCAGTTTTACGACGTGGCTTTTTCGCGTCACCGCCAATGAAGCGCTCATGCTCATGCGTTCGCAGCGTCGCCAACGCGCTCGATTCATTGCCGGCCTCGACCTCGAAGATCTCAGCGTATTGCCCACCATGCGCGCACCCGTGCAGGAAGATGATCCCGCGAGTTTGGCCGAACGCGAAAGGTTTGTCCGCCGCGCCCTCGGCGAATTGCCCACGAATTATCGCGACGTTGTCGTCGCCCATTACCACGATGACCTCGGCCTGCACGAAATCGCCGAAAAATTGCTCGTCAGCGAAAGTGCCGTACGTTCACGATTGCATCGAGCTCGCATTCGCTTGCGGGCCATTCTCGACGCTTCACCTCAAGGCCGCGAGCTTCGTTCGGAACATCGACAACGCGACGACCTCAATGACGACCTCGTGATGTAAACGCGTTGCAGCAAAACCACCGTGATGACGCGCGTTTGTCACGATGCCCATTCATCGAGCGTCGCGGCTGAAAGTTCCCGGGAATGGTGGTACGGTTGGCTTATGCAACTGCGTTCTATTCTGCCTCTGGCTCTTATTCTTCCAGTTCTTGCCATTCCGTGGGCTTGCTCGGCGACGACCGGCGGTTCACGCTCGTCTTCCTCGACAAACGGCGATGCCGGTTCGGCCGGCGCCGGAGGCATGGCGGGCGCGGGTGGCGCATCTTCCACCTCGAGCAGTTCGAGCGGCGATGTCGGTTCGGGAGGCTCGATCTTCGAGATCCCGGACGCATCCACGGACTCACCCATTCTCGCTGACGGCGATATTTGCGTCGGTACCGCATCCGAAGCGACCGTCGAAAAACTCCCCGTCGACATCATTTGGATGGTCGACAATTCGAGCAGCATGGAGCCGGCCGTCACCGAAGTCCGGAACGGCTTGAACGCATTTGCCGCCTTGATTGCCGCGAAAAACCTCGATTACAAAGTCATCATGCTCAGCTTGCGCGACAAGGCGAAACAAATCACGGTGGGTGGTGGCACGCGTTTCCCCGTTTGCATTCCGGAGCCGTTGGCGGGCGATGCCAATTGCGGCAATGGCCCGCGATTTTTCCAATCCAGTCTCGATATTTACAGCACCCAGCCTCTCGAACAATTCCTCGGTACGCTCGGACAAACTACAGGTTATTTGCAAGGCGACGCGCGCGGCGGCGAGCCTTGGAAACAAGAGCTACGGGCGCAAGCGACGAAAACAATCGTCGTTGTCACGGACGACAACTCGCGCCTTACGCC
>CAYSYX010000184.1:1412-16813 GCA_964435055.1 uncultured Polyangium sp.
AACTACGGGTTATCAACCGGGCGACGCCAAAGGTTGCGACCCGTGGAAACAAGAGCTTCGCCCGAATGCTTCAAAAACCATCGTCATCGTGACCGATGACAATGCTCGCTTGTCCGCAACGCAATTCGAGACATTTGCAGGCGGGAAAAACCCATTCAATTCGACGCAACTTCCTCCCGGCATCTTGGACCCGAGCTGGAACGGCCTCTTCAGCGGCTATATTTTCAGCGGTATTTACGGCTGGGATAGTGCCGTCGATCCGTCCGTCATTTGCACCTATTCGGATGGCCCGCATCCGGGACGACGTACACGACGCTCGTGCAAAAAACCAAAGGCGTGCGAGCGAAAATCTGCGACGGCAGCGTCGCGTGGGGCCCGTTCTTCGATGCCGTGGCGCAAGCCGTTTTCGCCAACGTCAAACTCAACTGCGAATTGGCGATTCCCGTGCCGCCTCAAGGCACCATCGACTACAATCGCGTCAATGTCGCGCTCGTGAGCGGCGGAGTTTCCACGTATTTGCCCCGTGTCGCCAATGCCGCCGCGTGCGGCGCCGGCGGCGGCTGGTATTACGATGATCCGGCCATGCCGACAAAAGTCATCCTGTGCCAACAATCCTGCGACGACGCTCAAGCCATGGTCGGCCCGGACAAGCCCGGGAAAATTGATATCGTCTTCGGGTGCGATCAAATCATCCAATGACGACGCCGAGGCGGTCGAACGGCAAGCGCAAATCGTCCGGTAAAACCGACGTCAAGGTGATTCGTTCTCCCGTTCCCGGATGGTCGAACGAAAGGCCCGCGGCATGCAGCGCAAGTCGCGACAAACCAAATTCATCCCGATAAGCTCGATTCAACGCTCCTTTGCCGTAATTCGCGTCGCCGATCAGCGGGTGATGAATATGCTTCATGTGCCTGCGTACTTGATGAAATCGTCCCGTATGCGGAAATGCCTCCACGAGCGATACGTGCACGCCCGACCATAATCGCCGAAAAGACGTCGAAGCCGAAACGCGGGGCCCTCCTTCGCATCGTGGAATGGCGTGGTCAATCGAGCCTTCCGGGGGAGTTACTCCCCGCACGAGCGCCCAATAACGTTTTTCCACACGTCCGTCGTCGAATTGGGAATGCAGTGCTCCGGCGCTCTGCGGCGACAAAGCAAATAGCAACACGCCGCTTGTCGCCCGATCGAGCCGATGCACGGGATACACCCATTGCCCCACGGTATCACGCGTCAATTCGAGCGCCGTCACCGGATCCGCGCAGAGGCCTCGATGCACAGCCAGGCCCGACGGTTTGTCGATGGCAACATATTCCGAATCACGCCATAAGATGCTCAGCATTGTGCCAAATCGTCTCTCCGGCACGTATTGGCACTGCATCACGCGCGATGCAAGTCCGCTCCAGCCGCAAATTCATCTTTCCGCGCCGGCTCGTTCCGCGTATGGTCCCACAATGTCCCGAGACGCCATTTCGTTTTCTATCGTCGTGTCAGCCGTTCTTGTCCTGGTTTCGGCGTGTGCTCCGGATCTGCAAGTGTCTCAGGGTGCGGGCGGGGCAAGCGGCGCCGGCGGTCAATGCCCGGAGTGCAGCGTTGGAGCTTTTCCGGACTGCAAACCCGATCCTTACTTGACGGATGATTGCGACGTACCGGGAGAACTTTGCAATGAAGACGGCAAGTGCGAATGCGGTTTGGCGCCGACGTCCATGGGCACGTGTCCTGCTGTCAATGGTTGGCAGTCCGACGGCAAAGGCGGTTGTCTTCGCACATGCGGTCCCAATGAGTGCAGCATGATGCAACTCGTGTGTCCGGCCGGCTTTGATTGCACCATTGAATGCGGCGCCGTCGAGAGCTGCCGAGAAACTCTCATTTATTGCCCCGCGAATTATCATTGCGAGGTTGTTTGCACGGCCGCCGATTCGTGTCGGATGAATACGATTCAATGCAGTGACGATGGGCCCTGCCGCGTCGGATGCGGGGCGGCCGGCGGCGCTTGTCACGAGACGGTCCTCATCTGTGGTGATAATTCGTGCGCCGCTTTCTGTGATGGCCCCGAGAAACCTTCCCTCGTGCCCAATACATCATGTAATGCAAAGGGTTGCTGACAATCCCGCCGCCCCGCAACATGGTTTCTTTCACCATAACATTACGCTACGCCAAAACAAGGTCACGCCATGAAAAACCTCAAATACGCCACCAACATCGCTCTTGTCGTCGGATCGATCGGTCTTTTCACCGTTTCTTGCCTCGATGAATATGGCACCGTCAACATTCCGCCAAACTCCTCCAGCAGTAGCAGTTCGAGCAGCGTGACTTCGTCGTCCGGCGACGGCGGGATGTTCATTTCCTCGAGCTCAGGCAATACATCGACTTCCAGCAGCGGCAATACCGGCGGCGCAGGCGGTTCATCCTCCAGCTCGACTTCCACATCGAGTTCCTCCGGGGCAGGCGGCGGCGCCCCATGCCCCGAATGCAGCATAGGCGTCCAGCCGACCTGCGCACCCAAAGCCCGATATCTCGACGATTGCACGAAGCCTGGAGAACTCTGCAATGGAACGGGCGCTTGTGAATGCGGAATCGCACGACCGGCCCTGGGTATATGTCCCCCGGGGAACGGTTGGGAACCCGGCAATACCGGCGAATGCGTTCGTAAGTGCGATATACAGGACGAATGCAACGGTGAAATGCTCGATTGTCCAGCCGGATTCGATTGTCTCGTATTATGCACGGAGCAAAGCGCGTGTGCGTCGGCAATCGTGAATTGCCCGGCCGGGACTGCTTGCACCTTGTCATGTTCCGGCCAGGATGGCTGCAGATCGGCGACGTTCGAATGCAGCGCCGACGGACCGTGCAATCTGAAATGCGACAATTCATCAGGCGTTTGCCAGTTCTTGGCGATGCATTGCGGAGACAACAGTTGTCGGGCCGTTTGCAACGGCGGTCCGAAACCAGGCCAGACACAAGCGCCCGGAACCAAATCGTGCGGTATGACCGGTTGCTGACGATTGATTCGATCCTTTACGCAGTCGGTTTCGCCAATAGTTCCATCGCCCGCGCGACTGCATCGACAGGCCCCGCAAGATACACGATATCGCCGACGACGAGCGGCTCATTGGGGTTCATCTCTTCCACGATGACGCCTTCGCGCCGAATTGCAATGACGAGCGCTCCCGTGCGTCGCCGCAATTCGATATCCGCAATCGATTGATATTGCGCCAGGCTCGATTCGGTGACGAGCACGCTTTCGATTTTCAAATCCGCGAGCGCTTCCACTTCCGGCAAGGCCGGTCGCGGGACCGTCAATTTCCGTTCCGTGGTTTGGGTCGACGAACGTGCTTCATGAATTCGCGCTTCGATGATGTTCCGCGGCGCATCCACCCACCGCAGCAATCGCGCGAGAATCTCCAATCCCCCTTCGACCTCCTCCGCGACGACATCCGTCGCGCCCATCGCCAAAAGCTCCTCTTTTTCACCCAAATACCGAGCCCGCATCAGAATGGGCACTTCCGGGGCGATTCGTTTGGCTGTGTCCACCACCCGCTGCGCTCCGAAAGGATCGTTCATCAACAGCAAAAGAGCCCGCGCGTTTGCCAAATGCGCATGCCCGAGCGCCTCTTCGCTCGTCGCATCGCTGTAATACACGCGAGCATTCGTTTTCCGCGCTTCGAGCACCGTTTCCGCATTCATTTCGAGCGCCACATAAGGCACATCGCAAGCTTCGAGCGCCCGCGCGACCAGTTTTCCCGCCACCCCGAAACCCACGAGCACGATATGCCCTGACAAACCAGGCCGCGATTCCGTGTCCGTCTCTTCAATGCCTCGTACACCGATCAATCGTTCGAGCGGCGCCAATAACTTTTCGCCGGCCGTCAAATGCGGTGCGGCCCGGACCAACACCGGTGTGAAAAACATGCTCAAGATACCGGCGGCAAGCAAGGGACGCGTCGCTTCGCCGTCGATCACCCCCGTCGATTGACCTAGGCGCGACAAGACAAACCCGAATTCGCCGAATTGCGCCAATCCCACGCCTGCAAGCCACGCACCTCGAGCCGGAAAGCGCATGGCCATGGCCGACAGCGCTGCCACGATTCCTTTGACGACGACAAACCCCGCCAAGAGCATGAAGACCAGCCCGGGACGATCGAGCAAAAGACGGACGTCGAAAAGCATTCCGAGCGAAACGAAAAAGAGGCTCACGAATGCGTCCCGCAAAGGCAAAATATCGCCCATGGCCCGATGACCGTATTCCGTATCGGCTACCACGAGGCCCCCCAAAAATGCCCCCAATGCCAACGACAAACCCGCTCGCGCAGTCAGCCAGGCGGTACCGATACACAGACCCAATACCGCCAGCAAAAAGACTTCTCGACTGCGACTTGCCGCCACCAAACGTAAAACACGCGGAACGAGTATTCGTGACACCAGGATCGTCGCCAATACGACGAACGCTGCTTTTCCCAGCGCGACACCAATGTTCAACGCCGCGCTCGCCCCGTGCGCTCCTTCTCCCAAGAGCGGAACCACGAGCACCATGGGTACGACGCAAATATCCTGAAAAATGAGCGTTCCGACGATAAAACGTCCGTGCGGCGCATCCAGCTCGTGCCGCTCCGAAAGCGCCCGGAGCACGATGGCCGTGCTCGACAATGCAAAGACAAACCCGTAAAAAATACTTCGTCCGATTGGCTGCTCAAAAGCTCGTGCAACACCCGCCACGACCGCCACCGTCAATCCGACTTGCAACAAACCACCGAGCGCGACTTGGCGAAAAATACTCCGCAAACGACGAAATGAAAACTCGAGGCCGATCGTGAAAAGCAATAACACGACGCCGATTTCAGCCAAAACTTCGATTGCATGAATCGAGCGCACGAATTTCAATCCGAACGGACCTACGAGCGCGCCCGAGAGCAACAGACCCGCGACGGTCGGCAGGCGTAGACGCGACAAACCGATCGTCACCAAGACGCCCAGCACCGCGATCACCGCGATTTCATCGAGCAACGGGATCTGTTCCATACCGTCGGTCAACATGGCACGGTTCGAACCACGGTCAAACGATTTGTACACAAATGAAAATATTCGGACTTCAGGGAATCGGGACTTGCTCTTTGCGCGTCGCCGCCACCCAATCCCGAGTTTCCCAGCCGCGCAAAATGGCGAAATGCAGCGGCACCGGTCGATAAAGAACCGTCGCCGTCACCGAAACATCCTTGCATCCCGCCGAAATCGTAAAACCATGCGTCGTCGTGACGGGTTCGAGCGGCGCGAGACGATTGTCGCTGACGATATCCACCGCTTTGTAATGCGGCACGAGCCGCTCGCCCGTCGTATCCACGAGCACTCGAGCAAACGATTGACCCGCCAAACCTGCCAAAGCCCAAGCTTGACCACCGTCGACGAAGTCCCCCGGCGCTTGTTCGCCAAGCCAAACCAAATCGCCCATTTCAACCGGAACGTCACGATCGAGCGTCATCACGCCGTTCGCCACGGAGACGATTTGTGCCTCCCCCACCGGCGCCCGCAAAGGAATTCCTTTGTCCGCCGGACCGAGCATTGGATTCGCAAAATAGCCGATTCCCGGATAATCCACCCATTGCCCCGTATCCCGAACGACACGCACCCATTGCCCCGGTTTAGCCCGCGTCGCTCCAGTCCACGTCCACGATGTTCCCGCCGGTGAAATGTCCAAGCCAATCACGCCCCGTGCCAAAGCTCCGCCCACGTCGTCCAGCAACGAACCGTTTTTCGGGGTCAATCGCTGCCCGCAGGCAAACGCCTGCACCACGAGCAACACCGAGCGCATGGGTTCACCCGTCGGCAAGGCATGTCCCGCGCTTTGGTTCGATATTTTTACATTCACCGACAAATCGCCATTGACGACTTTTGCGTCGAGCCACAATCCTACGGCCAAATCGAGCAGTCGGGACGAACCCGCCAAAGGACCTCGAAAAGCATGCGATCGAATTTGCTCGGGAGGCCTTGGAAACCCGAACGTGATGCCGGCCTTTTCGGGTTTCATCGTGTCGAGCGTATTCGAAAGGTCGTCGTTCGGCGGCATGTGACAATGTTGGCATTGCGTCCCCGATGCGGCCCAGGGACTGTCCGACCATTCGGAATACGTCGAATGCGTGGGCAAACCGCCCGGAAATCGCATATTGATGGACGTTCCCGGCACGAGCACTTCTTGCTGTTGTTCATGACAACCCGCGCAAAAAATCGCTTGGGAAAACTTGGGCTGATAACTTCCCCCCATGAAATCGAGCGGCACGTCGGGCAAAGGTCCGAACATGACTTGGCGCAATTTCCCCCCGGGCTCGGCCAGGGTTTCCCGCGGCCTTTGCAGTATCAGCCTGCCCGCAACGCCCGGCGGCTTGCTCAAATCGACATCGCGTACTTTATGACAAACGTCGCAATGGTTGCCGTTATCAAAAGCATTGCCCGTCGCATCCAGCAAATTGCGACCGCCTGTTGGTCCGGGTAATCCCGCCGCATGACAATCCGCACAATGCCCGAATTGCGTGGGTTTGTTCGCGTCATTCAAATTCGGATCGTCGCAAGCCAAATCGTTTGGCCCTCCGCAACCATTCAAGTCCGAAAGAACGCCTCCGCCCAAATAACATTTTTGTGCGCTCCCCATTTCGGACCCGGGAACACGTCCATTACGGTAAATCCCTCCCGCTGCCGCGCACGCCGTCGCATCCGCGTTGCTCGTGCCCGCATACAGGTCCTGCACGAGCGGATCGCGCGTCGCTTTTGCATGCGCGGACGTATGAAATTGCGCCACGAGCGTCGTGTGGCAATGCCCGCACGTCCCCGTCGTCGTGTCGATATCGGCGTCTCCCGCGCCCGGCTCGCCATACGTATATCCCGCGAAATTATCGGGAGGCGATGCTTGATGAAGAACGAGCTCGATGGGTTCGCTCGGAACTTCCAACAATTCGACGCCATTCGATCGATAACCTTCTTTGGCCGCGACGACCGTGGGCGTACCGGGGATGGCCGTGGTGATCTCGATGGAGAACGTTCCATCCGCTGCGGTTTTGAAGTCGGGTTTGCCGCCGCCTTGCATGACGATCGCATCGGCAAGCGGATTCTGTCCGTCGGTGACGATGCCGCCGATCGTGAAGATGTCGGGCAGATCGTTTCCCGAACTGCTTCCGGTGGACGACGAGTTTGTTGATGAGTTCCCGGACGAACTCGCGAACGTCGAGCCGCCCATGCCGCCCGTGCCTTGGGGCGCGTCATTTCCGCAGCCGGACCCGTACGGAAGCAGCAGAGCGAAGAGCCCGAGCCATGCAGTTCGTCTTCGTACGCTCGTCATGATGCGACACGACAACAGTTTTGACGAGCTCGTGCAAGTCGTCCGAGAAAATGTTTGACCACAAATCAATGTCGGCGATGGATTGTCCGGAGCAACGTTTGTCCGGTGCGAGAACCTCGTCCATGGAACTTCGAACGAAATGGAGACGAGATCGCGTTGCGCGGGAGCGTGGCCCCGACGAACTTCGTGGGAAGATGTGACGAGGGAAGGGGAGGAAAGGGGAGGGGGAGGGAAGCGGCGGGCTATTCGAGCCTGATCACTTTTCGATCAGCGCTTTGATTTCGTCGGCGATCTTTTCTTCTTCGCCTTCGCCGTAACCGGCGTGGACATGACGAACGACGCCCGACTTGTCGACGATGAACGCGGTCGGCATCTTCGGCGGCTTGTAGGCATCGGCGGCGTTGTGGTCTTTGTCCCAAACCACCGAGAACTTCACGTCCGTGGCCTTGACAAACTCTTCCAACTTGGACTTTTCCGTGTCTTTTTCGTCGACGCTGACGGCGAGTACGGCGAGGTCACCACCGAACTGATCGACCAGTTCTTGGTACTTCGGGAACGACTTCTTGCAGGGGCCGCAGTACGTGGCCCAGAAGTCGATGATCGTGACTTTGCCGTTGGCTTCTTTCACGGACTTCGGTCCGTCGCCGCTGACGACTTCAGCTTTGAAGTCGGGAGCCTGTTGGCCAACGAGGGATCCGTCGGCGGAACCGGACGCACCGGCGCCCGAAGCGCCTCCGCACCCGACGAGGGTCGACGTCAAGGCAGCGCCCAAAAACAGCGCGCCGAAGGTGCGGACAAACGACGATCTCGAGCTCATTCAACTCTCCTGTGGTTGTCTTTCAAGCGGTGGTTGTCGTGTTCGATCTCGCAGCATTCGTTGCACGACCACGACACTCGGGATCCTGTGCCACCGCGCTACGATGCGCGCAGCTTACCTCAGCCTGTCGACTTTGTGGCAGACCGGATGCACCATGGCGTTCATGTTTGCGGCTTCCTCGCTTTGGAGCCCGATGCGACGCCTACGGCCCTCGGGTTTGCTCCTCTTGATCGCGCTCACCTGCGCCTTCGTTCAAGGTTGTCAAATCAGTGTGGGCGATCAGTCGTGCGCGGAAGGTTATAACTACTACGACAAGGAAGACGCTTGTCCGTACGGACCTCCGGGGGGTCCCAAGGTCAAAGAGACGGCGTGTCCGGACATTCCGCAAGAGACGGATCCGGCCAAGTGTTTTGCCATTTGGAGCGACGTTTACGCCTTGTTTACAGGGCCAAACGGCAATTGTTCTCTTGGCGGATGCCACGGCTCGCAACCCGGAGCTCGCGGTTTGTACTTGCCCGACATGGACGCGACAGCCTTCTACGACGAACTCAAGGGTTACAAAGGCACGCAAGGCTACCCGTACATCAACCCGGACGAGCCTGCGCATTCGTGGATTCTGTGCAATTTGGCGGGCCTGCCCGGAGGCGGTGCACCGATGCCTCCACCCAGCGGCTTTAATGAAACCGACTTTGCCCTGATTCAGAACTGGGCCATGTGCGGCCTCAAGCCCGATCCCTGATTCTCGCGCGCGAATCTTGACGCGAACCCAGAAAAACCGCGTTATAGGATGAGGAAATCGACTGCTTCTCGGAGTCACGAGCCATGTCGCCTCGCCTCGCTTCGCTCAAGTCTCTCGTCGTTGATCACGTTTCTCGCAAACGCACGACGTACATCACCGCGTTTGTCCTCGCGACCGGCCTCTTTGGCGGAGCGGGTTGCGCTCCCGTCGCGCCGTATGAACGCGGCAAACTCGCGCACCCCACCATGACCGCCGGAGACCTCGCCGGGTTTGGCGAATCGCACCTGCGCGCCATCACCGAAGGGGCCATCGGCGGCAGCGGTGGCACCGGCAGCGGCTGCGGCTGCAATTGACGCCAGATCCTCAACCTTTACCGTGCCGGCTAGTTACTTCGAGTGACCGGCGGCTGAGATATATTGGCGCCCGCGTGATCCGTTTCACCTCAAAAGTTTGCCTCTGCCTGTTCGTCGTCGCGACGTTGCTCGCGACTCGCGTTCCGCATGCCTTTGCCGGGACAAACGATTCGGAAGTCGACACGCTCGTTCAGACCGTCCTCGACACCGACTACAAAGACAAAAACTACAAACAAGCGCTCGAAACTCTCGAAGTAACGCGACCTGTTTGCAGCCAACGAAATGCTTGCAGCCCAAAGGTTCGCGCCAAACTCTACCTCGCCATCGGCATGACCCTCGTGGGTCTCGGACGTACCAAAGACGCCAAGACCGCCTTCGGCACGGCGCTCAAAGAAGACAGTTCGATCACGCCGCCCGCGAACCTCACCAACGCCGACGTCGACAAAGTCTTCGCCGAAGCGAAATCCGGAGGTTCGTCCGGGTCGAGCTCCAGTTCGTCGAGTTCATCCGGTTCATCCGGTTCATCCGGTTCGTCGAGCTCGTCGTCTTCCGCGAAGAAGCCCAAGCGTGAATACAGCGGCGAACGTCCCGCGCGTGGATGGCGTACCGGCGAAGGCTCGTTTTATTACAACGAAGCGTACAAGGCCGAAAAGGAACGCGAATGGGCCGATTGCGTCACCTACGGACGCCTGTCGTACGAAGCCGAGTACCGCACGTCGACGCAGTTCCTCGTCGCGTCGTGTGAAGCTCGTGCCGGTCAGTGGATCGAAGCGATTCAGGATTACGAAGCCACGGCGGAAGCTGCGGAGAAGGCGAACATTCGCCGCACGGTCGCGATGGCGCGAAGCCGCGCCGACGACCTTCGCAAGAAGCTCCCCAAAGTCACGATCCAGAAACCCGCCGACGTTCAAGAACTCAAAGTCCGCATCGGAGGCGTCGAAGTTCCAGCCGACAAACTCGGCTCCGAGCTGGACGTCAACCCCGGTGATCGCATGGTCATCGCCACCGGAAAAATCAAAGGCGATGAAGTTTCGTTTGAGCAGAAACTAAACCTCGAAGAGAACCAATCGGTCACCGTCGAGCTCAAGCTCAAGCCCAAGGGCAAGGCGATCGATCGAGCGCTCGTCAAGTGCATGCAGGAAGCTCAGACGCAGGACGACTTCGACGAGTGCGTCTCGAAAAACCGCAAACTTGGTCTGAACGGAAAGTTCGCTTTCGAGTTCTCGGCCTACCATGACTCGGACAAGACCGATGTTTTGTCGCCGGCGATTCTGTTCAACTTCGAGCATCCGACGAACGGTTGGGGATTCGGTGGATCGTTTCTCGCCGACGTCGTGACGACGGCATCGACGGACATCGTGGCGACCGCATCTCCGCGGTGGACCGAGCAGCGTTACGTGCCGGCGCTTGGAGGTCACAAGAAGTTCGGGGACGTCGACGTCAATTTGCACACGTCGTTCTCGATCGAGCCGGACTACTTCGCTTCATCCATCGGCACGGTGGTTGCTGTCGATCTTCGTCAGAAGACGATCACGCCGAGCATCTCGTACGACTTTTCGTACGACATCGCGGGTCGTTCTGGCACCGCGTACAACGTGTTTTCCCGCCGCATCAACCGTCACGCGATCGACTTGGCTTCGACGTTCGTTTTGGACAAACACTCGATCTTGACCACGAACATGTCGATCGTGGCCGAGGTTGGAAATGTTTCGAAACCGTACCGTTACATTCCAACGTTCTCGAAGGACGTGGCTCCGCTCGTGCTTCCGGGTTTGGCTTTGCCGGCCGTCGACGCCAATCGCAATCCCGAACGTATCCTCGAGCAGCTTCCGGAAAGTCGTCAGCGATTCGCGCTTGCGGCGCGGTATGCGCGACGTTTTGCCTCCTCGACTTTGCGTGCTGAAGAGCGTCTGTACACCGACAGTTGGGGCCTCAAAGCGACGACGACCGATGCGCGTTTTTTGATCGACATCGGGCAGAGTTTCCGCGTGTGGCCGCATGCGCGTTTTCATCTGCAAACAGGCGCCGATTTCTGGCAACTCGCGTACGTCGCTCAACGCACGGCGACGGGCTTGCAGGTGCCGAAGTACCGCACGGGTGATCGTGAGCTCGGGCCGTTGTTCGCCGTCACGGGCGGATTGGGAGCGCGTTTGTCCTTCGGTGAATCCAAGAACTGGGGCATCGCTGCGAACGGCGATTTCGTCTACACGCAGTTCACGAACACGCTCTACATCTTGCAGCGCTTCGGTTACTTCGGCTCGCTCTTGCTGGAGGTGGATGTCGAATGAACCTTGGCCGTTCTGTTCTCGCGTTGCTCGTTCTGTTTGTCGCGGCCTGTGGCAATCGGGCCGTCGACGAACGCATCCTGGCGCTCGGTGATGAAAAACCCGGCGTAAAGCCCAGCGAATTTCATCGTCCCGGACAACCCTGCGTGCTTTGTCACGGCGAGTATCTGCGGGAAAACCCGGTCATGTCCGTTGCGGGGACGATTTACGCGTTTCCGGCGGGCGAAAATCCGCTTCCGGTCAAAGGCGTCACGGTCAAACTCACCGACGCTTTGGGCGAACAACACGAAGCCGGGACAAACTGCGCCGGGAATTTCTTCATCAAGGTTGACGAATGGGATCCCGCATTTCCGCTTCGTGCCGAGCTCGAGTACCCGGTGCCCGGATCCCCGGACGCGACCAAGCGTGTCGTCATGTCCACGCGGATCAGCCGTGATGGTTCATGTGCCGGATGTCATTTCGGCAAACCGCTCCAAAATACGCCGGGGTGGGTGACGTGCGCCGAGGCGGACACGAATCCGCCGTTTCCAGCGCAAGAGGCGTCTTGTCCGGGAGCGAAACAACAATGAAGGCCATTGGATTCGGGGTTGTCTTCGCGCTGCTCGGCCTTTGTACGGCGTGCGGAGATTACGCGGCGGGAGTGGAAGAAATCGTCGCGCCGCCTTTTGATCCGAACACGTTTCGTCCGTTTTCTTCGGTCATGGAGCGTCGTTGTGGAACGCTCGATTGCCACGGACAAACCTCTCGGCCTCTGCGCATCTTCGGCCAATATGGATTACGTCGGCCCGAGCCGGAAGGTTCGCCGAACGTCGAGAATTACGCCGAGTATTATTCCGGCGGAAAAGAACCGACGACGCTGGTGGAGCTCGAAGACAATTACCGCAGCATTTGTGCGCTCGAACCGGAGCTCGTGGCGGATGTATTCGCCAAAAAATCATCTCCGGATGTGCTCACGATCGTGCGCAAAGCACGATTACGAGAAAAACACAAGGGCGGGCTTTTGTGGAACAAAGGCGAAGCCGGCGATGTGTGTATGACGAATTGGCTGACGGGAAATGCTGATTTGTCGCAATGCGAAGTCGAGCTCAGTCATCCTTGAGATGGTCCGGCTTCCTGTTCTTTTTTCAATCGCCATACGTGATGCGCGGCCATGATGAGGCATAACGCCCAGGCAATGTGCGACGCGTGGTGATCGAATAATCGCCCGGATACTTGGCGCATGTATTCGAGGGCTGTTGGACCTTTGGGTATTTCCCCGGGGATCAGGCATAAAACGCCAGCGGCGAACATACACCAAGCGAGAGTCTTCCGTTCCGTAGCGTCGAGCATATCGAGAATCGATTCGTGATGGCGCGCAGCTGTTTCCGAAGCGGCTCAGCATAATGCGCATCGAGGCATTCGTAAAGAGTGCATCGCGCGCGAAAACGCGCTAATTCGGAAAGGTCAACATGAGTGCCGCGAGTGAAACGACGGACGACCGCGAAGCGTCGAGCAACGAGGTCGAAGAAGGCAACGCCGAGACGGACGAAACGAACGTTTCGGAAGAGGATGCATCGGAAGAAGGCGACGAGCAAACCGGGCCGCCTGCTGATTTCATGGCGCGGCTGTTGACGTGGCATCTGCCATTTTCAGGTCTTTACGAATATTGGCTGATCATTCGGGATGTCTATCTTTCCGTGGATCGCCGAACGCTTGGGTTCAGCCGTATTCTCTTGGGATTCCTCATGGTCATGGACCTATTTCGGCGGACGCCGGATTGGTTGGCCATGTTTTCGGACGAAGGCGTTTTGCCGAATCACGTTCAATTGTGGCGCCATAGCAATTGGGGGCTTTTTTCGATTGTCACGGCGTTTTCGACGGCTCCCGAGTTATGGGCGTTGTGGTTTGTCATTCTATGCACGTTTTTGTGCGTGCTCGTCGGATACAAAACCCGCATTGCGCAAGTGATCGCATTGGTTTTCGTCTCCGGCATGAATTCGCGGGTATTGCTGATCGAAAATGGCGGCTACGTCGTCTACAATTTGCTCGCGCTTTGGACCTGTTTCCTGCCCATGGGCGATCGCTTTTCCGTCGATGCAATGCTGTCGTCGATGCGGCGGCGAAAAGAAGCGAACGCCGACGAATTGAATGATCGTACGGACGCGGTTCGGAGCAAGCTGGAAACTCCGCACGTCTCGTTGGCGATGGGCGCGGTGCTCTTGCAGATTTGCGCCATTTATTACTTCAACGTCATACACAAAACCGGAATGCTGTGGAAAAACGGCACGGCGGTTCATTACGTACTTTATGTCGATCGCATGATCACGCCGATCGTGGCCGTCGTGCGGGATCACGTTCCGGCGATTCTCATCATCATCTCGACGAAATTCGTGCTCATGGCCGAAGCGGCGATTCCGATCGCGCTGGTCTCTCCGCTCGGGCGCACGTGGGCGCGCCGCATTGCGCTCGTGCTCATGTGTTTGCTGCACATCGGGTTTGGTTCGACGTTTGTCCTCGGCCCATTTGCTTGGTCGATGTGTCTCTTTTCGACGCTGCTCATCACCACGGACGATTGGGATATTTCGGTTCGGACGATGCGTCGAACGCATCGGGCGCGCGTCGTCGTGTTCAATGGCGAATCCCCCGGCGCTTTGTGGGTTTGTCGAGTCATCAAGCGCCTCGATCTCTTTGAATTGCTCACGTTCCGCAGCGAACCCGGATTGGCGGACGGCATTGCGGTGGAGCGCCATGGTTCGAGTGAACGATTGCAGTGGTCGCGCGCGTTGCGGGACATCGTGGCGGCGTTTCCTCTGGGTCCAGCCATTGCGTGGATCCTCGTCGTTCCCGGGTTTTCGCACGCGGTCGATGGAATTTGGAAAATGCTCTTGGGCAAAGACGCGACGAAGACGTTCGGTCTGCGATTGCCGAAACAATCATCCGAAGCTCCTTCGGCGGAAGTGGCCCCGATTCGTCAAAGCACCCGTCGGTTTGTCTTGGTATTGCGGGAATTGGGCGTGGCCGTGATGCTCGCGGCGGCGCTGAATCAAGCGCTCGTGGAGCTTTGGTGCACGAAGAACTTGGTCAAATGGCCGCATCCGGAGCCGCTGCGGCTGTTGTCGCAAAAATTCCGCTTCTTGCAGGGCTGGTTCATGTTTTCGCCGGGACCGGTGACGGACGATGGAACCATTGTCGTCGACGCCAAGACGATCGACGGTCGAAACATCGATCCCTTTACGGGTAAACCTCCGAATTGGGATCTCGGCAATATGAAGAGCTACCGGTACAACCAAATCTGGTGCGATTACTTCAATCGCATGAAGGATTCCGGCAATGCCAACTTCCGCGATTCGATGAAGGACTACATGTACCGTTTGCCGGAACGAACGGGTCGCGCCGAAGACGTCATCGTTTCGGGGGACGTGTACTGGATCAAAGATATCAACCCGCCGTTCGGCAAAACCGAGTCGTACAAGTTCGAGAAGCAAAAACTTTTCTCGTTCGACAATCCTGCCGCTCGGATGAAGGCCACCACCGTTCCCGTTCTTCCGGTGCCTCCTGGAGGATGAACAGCGAACGTAATTTTCGTCTTGACTCGTCGGCTGCCATCGGTAAAGTCCGCGGGTCTCGCAAGGGCCTGTAGCTCAGTTGGGAGAGCGCTAGAATCGCACTCTAGAGGTCGCTGGTTCGATCCCAGTCAGGTCCACCAAACGTCGACAAACCAAGGCGTCGCTCGAAAATCAACGAGCGGCGCCTTTTGCATTTTGTCCAGGTGATCCCCTGGGGGGTTTGGGGGGCGCAGCGATTGTTTGCTCAGCGTTCCAAGCAGATCCCCTGGGGTGGCGCAGCGATTGCTTGCTCAGCGTTCCAAGCAGATCCCCTGGGGTGGCGCAGCGATTGTTTGCTCAGC
>CAYSYX010000185.1:0-16735 GCA_964435055.1 uncultured Polyangium sp.
GTGAGTACCGCCGCTGAAAAACCCTCCCGGAACTTCATTCAACAAATCATCGACGCCGATCTTGCCGCCGGCAAAAACGGCGGCCGTGTGCACACGCGGTTTCCTCCCGAACCCAACGGGTACTTGCACATCGGCCATGCGAAGAGCATCTGCTTGAATTTCGGCCTCGCGAAGAAGTTCGGCGGCAAATGCCATTTGCGCATGGATGACACGAACCCCACCACCGAAGACACCGAATACGTCGAGTCGATCAAAAACGACGTCCGGTGGCTCGGGTTTGACTGGGGCGAAAACATGTTTTACGCGTCCGATTACTTCGGACGGATTTACGACTTCGCCATCGAGCTCATCAAGGCTGGCAAAGCCTACGTCGACAGCTCGAGTGAAGCGGAAATTCGCGAGATGCGGGGCACGATCAGCGAACCGGGCAAACACAGCCCGTACCGCGATCGGTCTGTCGAGGAAAACCTCTCGCTCCTCGAACGGATGCGCAAAGGCGAATTTCCCGAAGGCGCGCACGTCGTCCGCATGAAAGGCGACATGGCTTCGCCCAACATGAAGATGCGGGATTGGCCGATCATCCGCATCAAACACGCGCATCATCATCGTACCGGAGACAAATGGTGCATCTATCCGCTGTACGACTTCGCGCATAGTTTGTCCGACGCGATCGAAGGCATCACGCACTCGATTTGCACGTTGGAATTCGAGAGCAATCGCGAACTTTACGATTGGATCATCGACAACGTCACCGCGCCCGCGCAGCCGCATCAGTACGAGTTTGCCCGGCTCAACATCACCCACACGGTCATGAGCAAGCGTAAATTGCTTGAGCTCGTGAAGTCGGGCGGCGTTCGCGGCTGGGATGATCCGCGTATGCCGACGCTCGCGGGCTTGCGTCGTCGCGGCGTGACGCCGGAAGCAATCCGCGCGTTTTGTGAAGAAATCGGTGTGGCCAAGGCAAACAGCACCGTCGAGATCGAGAAGTTCGAACACTTCATTCGTCAGGATCTCGATCGCCGATCCGATCGCGTCATGGTCGTGCTCGACCCGATCAAAGTCGTCATCGAGAACTATCCCGAAGGCCAGGTCGAAGAGTTCGAGGCGCCGTATCATCCGGATGGCGAAGGCAAAACGCGTTCGCGCAAGGTGCCGTTTTCCCGCGAACTGTTCATCGAACGCGACGATTTCGCCGAGAATCCGCCCAAAGATTGGTTTCGCTTGGCGCCCGGGCGTGAGGTTCGGCTGCGTTACGCGTACATCGTCAAGTGCACGAGCGTCGTCAAGGACGCTGCGGGCAAAATCGTCGAATTGCGTTGCAGTTATGATCCGGAATCGCGCGAGGGACAAACCCAGAATGCGCGGAAGGTCAAAGGCACGTTGCATTGGGTCAGCGCGCCGCATGCGTTGCCCGTCGAGGTGCGTCTGTACGAACGGTTGTTCAAAGTCGAACGACCGGACCTCGTGGAAGAAGGCCAGGACTGGAAAGCGACGCTGAATCCTGCGTCTCTCGAGGTTCTCACGAACGCCAAGGGTGAACCGAGCCTCGCGACGACCACGGGCGGAACTTATGTTCAGTTTGAGCGCAAAGGGTTTTTCTTCGTCGATCCGGTGGACTCGAAGCCCGGCGCGCCGATCTTCAATCGCACCGTTTCGCTCAAGGCGAGTTACTCCGTGCCGAAAGAGTCCGGCGAAGCTGCGGTGGACGAACGCAAAAAAGCTTTGGACACCAAGGAAAAACCCGCGGCCAAGGCTCCCGCGCAGGTCGCCGAAGATCGTTTGTCTCGACTGAACACCGAAGCGAAGGCCTTGGCGGACCAGCTCGTCGGGTCGGGCGTGGGTCGTGAAGATGCCATCGTGCTGGCGGAAAATGCGTCTTTGCGGGCGTATTACGACGCGGCGCTGGCGGGTGGCGGGCGGACGAAGACCGTGGCGAACTTGTTGGTGAACGAGGTGGCTCGGGCGCTCGAGGCGAAAGGAAGTTTGCCTTTCCAACCTACGGCGCTTGGAGAACTCGCGGCGCTGGTGGATGATCGGACGATTACGCCGACGTTGGCCAAAGACGTTTTGGCGGACATGATCGCGACGGGACAGAGTCCGAAGGCGATCGTGGACGCGAAGAACTTGCGGCAAGTGTCGGATGATTCGGCGCTCGAACCGATTGTCGACAAGGTTCTTTCGGACAATCCCGGTGAAGTGAAGCGTTATCGCGAGGGCAATACGAAGCTGATGGGCTTCTTCGTCGGCAAGGTGATGAAGGCCTCGGGCGGTAAAGCGAATGCGGAACGAGTGACGGAATTGCTGACGCGCAAGTTGGCTTGAGCCCCGGGGGCGCGTCATGACGCAAGCGCGGGACGGTTCCGGGGGGGTTTGGGGCGACGGACGCGGAAGTCGATCCGAAGCCCCAAATGCTCGAGCCGCGGTTCGTCCGCTCGAACGCGGTTTTGCCTGGGACGCGCGTTTTTTCGAAAAGAATCCGCTCTTTTGGCCGGTTCGTCGGTTGGCTCAAGCGTTTGTCGCGTACGCAGATTGGCCCGCCATCCCGGAGATCGACGCGGCATGGACGGATTCGGCGGGTATTCACTTTCAGGAGCAGCCGCCGAAGGTTCGTCGTCGGCGCCGGGGCAAACGTTTGCCCATTGAAACGGGATCGTTGTACGACGCGCGGATTCACCTCGCTGGCTGGGTACCGACTCGACTTCGCAACTGGCACGATTTTCTCAATGCGCTGGTCTGGGCGACGTTTCCAGCGGCGAAAAAGGCCTTTCACGCGCGTCAGCATGCGGCGGTGGCCGCGCGTATAGAGGATGGTGCGCGAGTTTTACCGGGCACACGTACGCGCGAAATGGATGGTTTGGCCATTTTGGACGAAGGCGGGATGTTGCTCTTGGTCGAAGCGGAGCACGCGAGCCGATTGGCGGAATGGATCGATCGGAAAAACCTCGATGAAATTCGCGCAATCATTGCATCGGGGCGAGCGGCGGCGCTTTTGTTCGGCCATGCCTTGTACGAGACATTGCTCGCGACAAACCCTGCGGCCACTTGGGCGATGGTGACGTTGCTCCCCTGCCCTGCGCCGTTGCCGGACGCGATCGAGGATCGCGTGCGGCTTGCCGATGCTTTGCTGGTGGAACGCATTGGAGAAGCCGGCAGTTTTTCGGATCCCGGAACGTTTCGTAATCTGCCGCTCGACGCATCCGTCTTGTGTCCCGGTGCGAATTCGTAGACATCTGGATCTGTTCATGTATTGTGCCTCGAGCAAGTGGCGCCGGTGTTTCGACCAGTTTCTCTTCGCCCGACCGCGTGGCTTTGGGCGGCCGGTTTGGCGAGCTTTTTAGGGTTTGTCCAACCAGGTTTGGCCGACGAAACTCCATCGCTTGTATTGGAACCGGCTCCAGCGGGGGATCGCGCGGCGTACGTCGAGCGGGCGGCAGTTCGAGGCGACAAACTCGTTGCGGCAAGATTGGCCATTGATTACGCCAACGCCCCGCTCGTTCTGGTCGATACGGAGCAACAGGACGACGTCGTGATGGCGAATCAAACGACGTTTCATTTGCTGGCGTCGTTGTCGCTCAAGCATCGTCTTCTCGTGGCTTTGGACGTGCCGTTTTCGTATGCCCGCGGGGGAAGTCGTTCGACGCCGGGCAGTGGCGCGCCGAAGGTCGTCAATGGCGCGGAGTTCGGCGACATTCGGTTGGGGGCCCGCGTTCGGCTGTATCAATCCAAGGAAAGTCCGGACGAAGGATTTACGATTGGCTTGGCGTCGACGTTGTGGTTTCCGACGGCATCCGAGGGGTATTCCGGGGATGGTTCGGTTCGCGTGCGGGGAGCGTTTGTCGCGGAAGGGACAAACGATCGGTTTTACTGGGGCGGCAATTTGGGGATTCGTTCGCGCCCGGCGGCGGTGCTTCCCGGCATTTTGCCGACGCGTGTGGGAAGTTCGATCGGGCTGGGTTTGTCCGGAGGGTTTTACGCGGACGGTTCGCGATCGATTGCCATTGGCACCGAGTTTGTCGGGGACTTTACCGTGGGTGCGGACGCGCGATTTTTGGATCCGCGAGCGACGACGATGCATTGGTTGCTTACGGGGCATTATCGAATTGCTGGAGGGCCATTTGAAGTGGGCGGCGCCTTTGGACCGGGAATCGGCCATGGCCCGGGCAGCTCCGACGTGCAGGTGCTCTTTTTCTTGGGTCGTGCGCCCGAGCAAGTGGAGCCGCCGAAGGATCGCGACGAAGATGGCGTTCCGGACAAACTCGATGCGTGCGTATCGATCAAGGGCGTGGCGTCTTCCGAGCCTTTGCTGAACGGTTGTCCGGAAGCACCCGCGGATCACGACGGAGACGCGATCCCCGACGAATACGACGCCTGTCCACGGAAAGCCGGCGTGGCGACGTTTGTCCCGCGCACACACGGCTGCCCGAAGGTCATCGATACGGACGGCGACAAAGTTCCCGACGCGCAGGATGCGTGTCCCAACGAAAAAGGTGTGGCGCCTCCGGACGGAGATGGTTGTCCCAAAAAACCCGAGCCCCCCGAACCTCCGCCGACGGCGACCGTGGTCGATAAAGAAATCATCATTTCGCAGCAGGTTTTGTTCGAACGCGGCACGGCGGTGATTCGTTCGGAGAGCGATGCGATTTTGAAAGACGTGGCGCGGGTATTTCGTGAGCATCCCGAAATCGAATTCGTCGAAGTGCAAGGCCATACCGACGATACGGGCGACGTGAACCTGAACCGGCAACTAGGTCGGGATCGTGCGGAGGCCGTTGTGAAGTGGCTGGTGAACGATGGAATCGCGCGGGATCGTTTGAGTCCCAAAGGATACGGTGCCGACAAACCCATCGACACGAACGCGACGGATGAAGGTCGCGCGAAGAATCGGCGGGTCGAGTTCCACATTCTTCGGCGAAAGACGATGGAATCGCCAACGCCCTCGCCCGGAGTTGCGCCATGACGTCAACAGGTCGGTTCGGGATCCGAGTTGGTTTGGCCGGGTTGATGTGTTTGGCCTGGAACGTGGATGGCTGGGCCCAGTCATCGGAGGCATCGTCGCCGATTGGCGGTCCGGAGGTGTTGCATATACCGGAATCGCAACGTGTCGCGGAGCAAGGCATTTTGCGTCCGGTACCGGTGGTGGCCGATTTGCCGCTCGATATTTCGATCAAAACGCGGCGCGTGTTGGTGCATTATCGGTTGTGGGGGGATCCCGATTGGACCACCTTGGAATTGCGGCGTAATGGCGCTCAATACGAGGGAGCCATTCCGTGTTTGGAAATCAGCACGGTCACGGGGGATTTGAAATATTACATTCGTGTCCATGACGCCGAGGGAAAAGTCATTGCGACGGGGGCTTCGCGTGCGGACCCGTATCGCGTGACGATCAAACACGACGAGCAGCTCGAGTCGTCCACGTCTCGGGCCAAGTGTCCGGATCCGGCCGATTGTCCACGGGGATTGCCCGGTTGTCCAAGCGAACGGGTGATCGAAATCGCTTGTCAAAGCGACGCGGATTGTGAAGGCGGTTCGACGTGCAGCTGGCGCGGATTTTGTGAACGTATTCAGCGGTCGAAGAATTGGGTTTGGCTTGGTGCATCGCAAGATTTGGGCCTGATTTCCACGACGTCCGCGTGCAGCAATTACCAGCAGGAGCACGGGGGGCACGCGTGTATTCGTGCCGATGGTGAGCAATACATCGGCAACCCGATCCTCACGAACGAGCCTCTGGGGGCCGGGCGTGGACAATTGCGCTTCGTTGCGGGGTTCGAGCGACTCGTCCATTACGACACGACGCTTGGATTGCGCGTGGGTTGGGCGCTTTGGGGCGAAGGACCGACGCCGAACGAAGGCACCGAATTCGTTCCCTTTTCCGCATCGGCGCGAATTACGCATTGGATGGGCAAAGATCCGTTTGCGCATGACGGCTGGCGTCCGTACGCGTTTGTCGCGGCGGGCTATTCGATGGTCGACATCCGAACGACGACGTTTGTCCGAGAAAATCCCGTCGCCGTATCGTATCAAGGCGGCAATGATCTGGAGCAGTCTCTCGAAGTGTGGAAACGTGCGGGGGACGGGTTTGTCGGCGTTGGCGGAGGAACGATGTTCGCGTGGCAAACGAGCCGGGCGGCTTTTTTTGAATTGGCGTTGCACGGAGTTTTCCCATTTTCGGCCGTCGTGGTCGTACCGTCCGTGGGCGTGGCGATGGGATTTTGAATACCGGGGCAAATCATGGAACGAAAAAGAACGGTCGGCGTTGCGGGATTGGCACTTTGCGGGATGATCTTGTCGGGGTGCGCGTCGGAGGACCTCGAGCCGATCGAGCCGGAGCTTTTGACCCCCGGTGCGTTCGTCGCCGTTCGAGATTACGACAAGGGGCATGAATTTTCATTGATTCGGACGATTGATCGGTATGACTTTCAAGTGGATATTTTGATTTTTTACAGCACGTACGATGTGGATCCGACGAGCTGGGAGGACGCGCGGGAACTGTCCAAACAGCATGATTTGCCATTACGAAAATTAATCGAAGCTCAGCCTACGGCGGCCATCACCACGAAAGAATGGCGTGTGGTTTGGTTTCGAACGCTGACCGACGCGGAAAAGGACCGGGCAAAATGAATCGGCAATGGATGTACGGCGCGTGTTCGAGCCTCGCGGCGAGTATCGTGGTGTTTGTCTTTGTTGAAGCGTGCGAACGGCACGCGGATGTCCGACAGGAAGTCGATGATGCCGTGATCGACCATGCGCCTTCCGTGGAGGCCGGGCCCATACCGCTCGTCGACGCCGGTCTCGAAGGTGATGCATTTCCGGTATGTGCGGAGCGACCTGTTGGTGATTGTGTGGGCTCGAATGATTTTCTTTGCGGTTTTGAGAAGTGGATGAAAGCGACGGCCGAGAGTTGTCAGATGATGACCAACTGCCAAACCAACGGCTGGTTGGAGGTGAGAATGGCCGAGAATGGTTGCGTGAGTGAAATTCGTATGGAGCATCCGAACGACGCAATCATGGAGTGTTTATTGGCTCAATACGGAAATTTCCGGTGCCCTTGCGGGGAAATTGAATCGTCGCATTATTTCGGCAGCTTGAACACCGGCATTTGCTTGAAACCGTAGGCTCGAGGACAAAAAAAAGCTTCGCCTCGGAAGCGTTTCGTGATATCGTCGCAAGCGATGCGTGCCTATCGACTCTTTCCCCTACTCACCTTGGCAATTCCTTTATTCTTCGGTTGTTCGTCGGATCCCGACAACACCACCGGTTCGACGTCGTCGAGTTCGTCCGGGAGCAGTTCTGGTGCGGGAGGTTCGGGGGGCGGAGGCGCGATGTGCATGCCGACGTCGCCGATTCCGTGCGAAGATCAGGTAGCGTTGGGTGTGGTATTCAAAAATAACCAGGCGCCGGGCTTGATTACGGATGCGCCTGATGGAAAAGGTTTTTGGTCGACGATTGATGCTCGGGCCGGAGGCTTTTCGTTCACCGATTCGTATGTCTATGCGAAATTCACGCCGACGGGCCTTCAAAAGATCGAGATGACCGATAATGAATCGATTGCCTCGATGGAGTGGGACATTGCATTTCGGCGCTTCGTGATTCGCATCAACAGTGGAAATTCCGGGCCTTCGTGCGTTACCGCGGCGAAGATGAAACCGGGCACGGTTTTCGACGATTTGGCGACGACGCCCGCGGATGCGCTTTTCATTCCGGATGAGTATTTTTCCGCGGCATGTGAAGTCATTCCGGATGGATCCGGATTACCGGATTCACCGGCGACGGTATTGAGCGGTTTCTGGACATACGCCAGTTGCGTCCAAATGACCGGCAATGTGTACGTCTTGCAAAAGGCGGATGGCACTCGAGTGAAGCTGACCATTACCGACTACTACGAGCCGACGGCGCAAGAGCAATGCAATACGACCGGTTCGGTTCCGATGGGCACGCCGGGGGCGATGATGCGTATGCGCTGGGCGTTTGTACCGTGAAACGAACGAAGTTTTTCCTGGGCACAACCCTGGCTATTTCTTGCGCGGCGATCGGGTGTTCCGATACGACGTCTCCGGCGGCGATCATCCACAATCCCGGCTTGGGGGTTGAAGTTCGTCCCGACACACCCGGCAATGGATTGCAATTCAATTTTGATCCGGGAGACGTCGTGGAAACCGCGGATTCGGCGGCGGGAAAAATTCGCGTGCATTACACGCGTAATGGGACGCACGCGGTGCCCGCGACGGATGCCGATATGTCCGGCGTTCCGGATTTCGTGGAACAAGTCTCGACCGTATACGACGAAGTCCTCGCGTTTTATGAAGGAGCCGGGTTTCGCCCGCCGCGTACGGACGAAGGTTTGCCCGACAATGGTGGAGATGGCAAATTCGACGTGTATCTCGTCGATTTCGCGGGCATCGGTGATGGAACATTTCAAATCGATGCGTGTGATCCCGTAAAAAAGAGCCAATGCGCCGGGTACATGGTGCAAGAAAACGATTACGCCGGGTATGGATATCCCTCCACGCTCGTGGCGAATCGAATTTTGGCCAGCCATGAGTTTTTTCACGGAATCCAAGCCGCTTATGATCGCGACCAAGGAAACGTGTTTTCGGAAGGCACGGCCGTATGGGCGACGGAATCGTTCGATGCAACATTAAACGATTTCGAATGGTTTGTCGACGGATACTTGAACAACACCGAGCGATCGCTCGATGTTCCTTTGCCCGGGCCGGTAGATCCATTCAGTTACGGAGCGGGACTGTTTTTCCAATTTTTGGAAGAAAAGTACGGGACGGGAACCGTCCGGGCGCTCGTGGAACGCACGGAGGACGGAGCGTTTGGCGAGCCGGACCCGCAATGGCTCACGGTGCTCGAACCGGTGCTGCAAGAAAAGGCCAAAGCGACGTTTGCCCAGGCGTTCGTCGAATTTTCGACGTGGAATTTGTTTCTGGGATCGAAATCGGATCCGGCTCGGTCATACATGAATTGCGCGAAGTACCCGCAAGTGAAAATGGAATCGGTGACCGCGCCGTATTCGAACTTGCTGCGGATGTTTTATGCATCCACGCAATACTTTCGGGCGACTCCTGCGGGGCGAACCAAGATGACGGCTGCGCTCACGTCGGCGCAAACGGCACTCGGCGAGACAAACGATTTGGTGCTGCTCGTCTTGGCCGAACGTAATGGCAAAGTCGACACCGTCGTGCGCGTGGCGGATGTGCGCGCCGGGGTCGAAGAAATCGATACGACAAATGCCGATGCATTGGTCGCGGTCGTGATCAATACGACGACGTCGGGGGTTTCGCGCAAGCCGACGATCTGTATGGGTTCGCCCGAGGAAGTGGCGGATTGCAAGAAAGCCGTCGAAGGTGCGGGCGGAATGGGCGGAGCGGGAGGCATGGGTGGTGCGGGCGGCAATGGCGGTGAAGGAGCCATCTACATCAACCCGGAAAAACCCCCGGCCTGTGATTGTCAGATGGGATCGAATGCATCGGGAAGCGAATGGATTCCCGCGGTAGCGCTGGCGGGATTGGTTCAGCGGCGTTTGCGGCGACGAACGGCGAAGACCAAGCCGGTCAAAGCGTAGATTGCCCATGATTCTTGGTTGATGACGGTGGTTTGTCCGATGAATCGGCAGCCGCAGGAGTCGGCATTTTCGGGGGGATTGGCCGGGCCTGTGGAGGCGTCGGGGCCGGCATCGGCCGGGCCGTCGGTGATGCCCAGGGCGTCTTTTAATGCGGCCAGCGGGTTGATGATGCCGAAACCGAAAACGGGATCATGGCCGGTGGCGTCGGGAGTGGCGTAAGGTGCAGGTTTGGCGGTGCGAACCAATAGATCCAGCACCTCGGTGGACGTTTTGTCCGGCAGGGCGCTCATCACGACGGCGGCGGCTCCGGCGGCGACGGGACATGCCGACGAGGTCCCACCGAAGTTATTGGTGTAATCGTTGGGTTCATATCCGAGCGCGCCGGACACATCGGTGGTCAATGTCCCGACGGGGGCGACGAGATCGAGCGTGGCGCCGTAGTTTGTGAAGAATGTTTTGTCGAAAAAGTGGTTGATCGCGCCGATGGCTGTGACCCCTCGAACACCGGTGAGTTCATTATCGCCGAGTTCTCGATTGTCGTTTCCGGCGGCAAAAAAGATGAGCGCTCCTTTGCCGTTTCGCCCATTGTCGAAAATATTGTCGAGCGCGTCGCGCATGAGGGTGGGTACGGGTATGGGATCGACGAAGCCCCAGCTATTCGAGAGGACGGCGGCGTTGGTGTCGAGGGCGAAGTTGAAGGCTTTGATGTTGGCGTCGACGGCCACGGGCATATCGCCGACGAGGCGCACACAGCGTACGCGGCATGAGGGACACGCGCCGGAGATGCCGAGCGAGTTGTTTGTCGTGGCACCGACGAGACCCGCGCACGCGGTGCCGTGGGCGGGATCTTTGTCGGCGGGATTGTAGGAGGCATCGGAATCGTTGTCGATGACGTCGAGGCCCGGGTCGAGTTTGTCCACGAGGTCGGGATGCATCATATCGCAGCCGGTATCGATGACGACGATGGTCGTTTGCGGGTCGCCTTGGGAAATGCCCCAAACTTCGGACATTTGTAGCCGTTTGTCATCAAAGTACCATTGCCCTAAAAATTCGGGATCGTTCGGGACGAAGGGTTGTCCGAAGGAACGAATGCGCAAATAGAGGTTGGGAATGATTTCGCGCAAGGTCGCGGGACGGCGCTCTTTGGCGGCGAGGCGCGAGGCAATTTCGAGTCCGTCTTCGTCGTCCAGAGATTCGACCGAATAAATGCCGATGGACGGCATGAGAGTTTCGACGATTCGCAAACGCAGGGCGCTCAGTTCCGACAAACCTGCGGGGTCGATACGCACGAGGGCCTTGTGATCGACGAATGCATCGATCGTGCGGTTTGGGACGACAATTTGCACCGGCCACAAGGTTTGTCCTCGGAGGGTCGTGGTGGTGGACGATGGTCTGGACACGGTGATTTCGCGATGACCGTCGCGATAAACCGAGGATGCGGGGGTGGTCGAAGGTTTGGCGGATGCTGGAAAAGCAATGGCGGAGAAAGCGGCGAATACGAAGCCGACAATGAGCGTTTTGGGGAGAGAATGTGAGCGAAGCATCGGGGAACTCCTTCGGTGGAGAATAGACTTCGAGCTGTGGGAATGTCGACAAGGAAAATGGACTTGACGAGTCTATGGGGCTCGCGGTATTGAGGGCGTGATGCGAGTTTCAACGGTCATTTCGGGCGTATTGGCGGTTGGTTTCGGGGTGATGGGTTGCCGGGGGGATTCTTCGGAATCGAAACCGGGCCAGGCGCCGCCGTCGAGTCCATCTTCGCCGCTGATTGTGGCGACGATGATTCAACCGGTGACACGTTCGAGTCAGGCGGTGTCGGCATTGCCGACGGTGCCCCAAAAGACCAAACGCGCGAAGACGCGGGAGGCGCCGAATCCGACAAAAATGGCGGAATATCGCAAGCACTTGACCGAAGGACGACGCCTTACTGCGAAATCGAGTTTTCCCGAGGCGATCAGGGAATTCGAATTGGCGCTCGAGGCGGTACCCGGGGATGCCCCCGCGTTGCTCGATATCGGCTGGGCCTTGTTCAAATCCGGGGACCTCGACAAGGCAAAGAAAAAGACCAATGATGCCTCGAGTCGCACGACGAGCCCGAAGCTCAAGGGCATGGCGCATTATAATTTGGGACGCATCGCTGAAGAAAAGAGAGAATACAAAGAGGCGGTGGACCATTATCAGGTGTCGCTGGAGTTGCGCCCGAATGAGATTGTCGAAAAGCGTCTGGCCGATTTGGCGAAAAAGGCGAACATCACCGTGGCGGTCAAGACAGCGGCGGAACCATTGCCCTGCCAAACTCCCGTGGCGTCGATCGCCGATGTTTGCACGTGCATGATCAAAGCGGAGCCGGAGGACATGGCGCCACGTACATGCGAGCCGGTGAAAGACGTGAAGGTTGGTCGGGACGACCTTGTTTTCGTCGACGTGGCGGTGTCGATGTTCGAGACGTATACGTACGCGGTGGCGCGTGGAGATCAGGGATACGTACCGATTGCGAAGGTGGGGTGGGAATACAATCCGGGCGCATTCGGCATTTTCGAAGAATTCGATATTACGTCGGTATCCGAAAAAATGGCGGGGAGCAAAAAGGTGCTATGGATTGAAGGGACGCGCAATCGGCACGACAGCGACATGGGGATTGATGAATACGAGGAGGAATCGAGCAAATTGGTGACCATTTGCGTCGTTCCTGCAGGCGATGTGAAAACGTGGAAATGCCCGATTTCGCAAACGGTGGAGATGAGTTACACGCGGGATCGCATGGGGCTCGAGGGGTTCACTCCGGATGAGGAAACTCGAAAACTCATGACGAAAGGATTGCCGTTGAAATCGTCGTGGGCGGTCGAAATCAAGCTTTTGGACGGCAAAGCCGACGTGGTGGTCAGTTCGGGCAAACCTCCGGCCGATATCGTGGCCAAGGCGCGATCGTATCCGTTGTGATCGTGGCGGGGTGCGGATCAACGTCGTTTTGGACGTAATGCCACCACGGCGCCTTGTCGATGTTCCGGCGTATTGTCGGGCGGCAATGAAATCACGAGGCGCTCGATGATGGGCAGGGACCGGACCAGAGCGCGTTCGGCGCCGAGTTCGTCGAAGGGACCGGGAAAAACCAATACAACGATGTAAATGGATGCGAACGACCTGGCCAGGTAAGCAACGGAAGCATCGACGACGGCTTCGTGCAGATGTTCACCGCAATGAAGTTGGGGCAAAATCGGTCGAGCTCGCAGGCGTGATATCACGCGGCGCGCGCGCTCGGCACACGGAGCAATGATGGCACGCTCGGGTGGTGTGAGTCCGGCGAATTCGTCAATGGGAGGAACGAGCCGCAAATTGCGCTTTGAAGTTGCGGATTTCATTGATGTTTTCCGTTCTTCTCGAGCGGTTTGGGCCAGAAGATTTCGCCACGAAATACCGAGATCGCGCAGATGTACGAAAGCGTCATGGACGTGAGGGTCGAGGGGCACGTCGTCTGCATTCGTTGAGGCCGATGCCGGAGCTTCGGAGGCGCCCCACACGATGGGAGACTTGGCGTCGATGACGAAAGCGCACGACGCATGGGTTCGTCCGGCCAAAACATTGAGTTCCGATTGCAATGTCGCGACGGGTTCGGGGCGTGCGCGTGGTGTTTCTCGAGCGGCTTCGGCGAAGAGATCGGCGAACGATTCGGTGAGTGCGGCGAGACGTTCACGTTTTTGCGCAAGGTTTGTTGGCGGCGCGGGAAAAACCAGGACGAGCCGACGATGCGGATCGAGGGGCCAGAGCAGTTCGGCGCTGTTTTCAGGTCGTTCGGCGTCCGACGTGACGTTGACCTCGAGCGGATCGAGTTCTCGTTTGAGGATATTGATGAGCCGTTCAAGAGGTGACATGGGAAAATGGATGGTGTTGCGAGGTGCCGGTGGCGAGGTGGTTCAGGATGTTTTACCGAGTAAAACACGAAACTGGGCGATGTCCACTTTTTCGGGGATTTTGGCGCGAGATGCGGGAATTTGGCGCCCTTGGACGTATCGCCAGCCTATTCCGTCATGGAGAAAATCGCTCAATTCGATGAAAGAGCGATTTTGGCCTTTTTCGAAGACGCGGGCATGAAATAGCACGCGGGCGAGACCTTCTTCATTGGGATCTTCGCGGTCGAGCACATCAAGATGCATGAAACGAAGCGTTGAAACGGCGTCTCGGATTTCACGCAGGACTTCATTTTCAGGGCGATTTCGATCTTCGTGTCGAGGGTGCAGCGTGCGATGGATATACGGAGTCAATTTGTTCGCATAGGCGGCGTAACGTGAACGCATCAATGCTTCGGGGGTTGGCGCTTCGCGTTCTCCTCGGTGAAATGGGGCACAACAATTGGCATAAGGAGCGCCGGAGCAACACGGGCAATCGCGAGGTGTGGGCATTTCGCGGCGGACGATAGCACGTTTCGGAACGGCAACGAAGATTTTGACACCGGGCCGAATGAATCTGGCGTGGACGTCGCCTTATGGCTCACTTCGTCACATCTTGGGATATTCGGCAATGGGTGAGATCGCAGCTGGAGCGGTGTTGTGTAATGGCCTATTTTTTGCTGGGTATTTCGTAGTTCTTCGCACCGCGGGTGCGGAGCGGATGGATGTCAGCCGAGCCGGAAGGCAGGAGGATTGCAAAATGATCAAGAAAATTGGAATGGCGATGGTGTCGGTGGGGGCGCTCGTGGCAATGGCGGCGGTTGGGTGTGGCGGGACAAACGTCGAAGGAGGCAATGGCGGCGGCGGCAATGGCGGTGGCGGAAATGGTGGTAGTGCGGGAAGTGGCGGCAGCGGGGGTTTGCAATGGTACACGACGTGCGGCGATCCGGTGTGTATGGATCCGGATGGTGGGTCGAGCATTCCGCCTGGTGCAACGTTGTGTACGACGGAGATGGTGGGCGCAGCGTGTACGACGGCCGGGGCGACGTGTTGGCCTGCGGATAGTCAGTGCGGGGTGCAATTGATTTGTGCAGCAAGCGATCCCAAGTTGCCCCCCAATAGTTGTCCCATCTCGCGCGTTTCGTACAAGAAAAACATCGATTACCTGTCGGAGGCCGATGTTGCGTCGATTGCGGAGGAAGCCACGACGATGCGTTTGTCGAGTTGGAACTACAAGACTGAATCGGGTTCGTCGCGGAGGCATGTGGGCTTCTTGATTGACGACATGCCGGAGAGCGTCGCGGTTGCTGCAAGCGGTGAGCAGGTGGACCTGTACGGTTACACGAGCATGGCGATTGCGGCGGTGCAGGTGCAAGACAAACGCCTCAAGGCGCTCGAGAAGGAACTCGCGTCGATGCGGTCGGAGATGATGCGGTTGCGCGGGGAAGCGGATAAGTGTGCGGGGTCGCAGACGGTGAAGTCGGAGCGTTGAAGGTACAGGAAGCAACGATGGGGATGCGTCTCAGGTGGTGTGAAGTTGCTTCGTGATGGGCGCTGCAAAAAAAAGTGAATGAGACAGAAAAAAAAACTTGCACAGGAGGAAGTGCTTGAGTAATGTCCGCGCCGTCAAGCAAGACGTTGTCCCCATCGTCTAGCCCGGCCCAGGACTCAGCCCTTTCACGGCTGCTACAGGGGTTCGAATCCCCTTGGGGACGCAGAGTTGCCAATCCTAACCCCGAGCGCTTTGCTCGGGATGGCAACACCTTCCAAGAAAACGCCTCGACCGGAATCCTGGTCGGGGCGTTTTGCCGTTAGGCCATTCGGAAACAACGCCTTCAAAAACGCCCGCGTCTCCACCGGATTGTTGTCGAGCGCGTGCGTCAGCTTCTCCAGCCGCTCGTGCGCTTCCCGCTCGATGCGACGGATTTCCACTTCGCTCAGCGCCGACGCCGCGCGTGTTGCTCGTAGGCGAACCTCGACGTCGCGCAGTTGCGCTTGACGTTCGCTCACCTTCGCGAAGAACACACCGCGCGCGTCCGCGGGAGCTTCGAGCGCGAGTTCGGCAAAACGATCACTCTCGTCTCGCAGCTTGTTTGCAAGGTTTTCGAGTTCGTCTTGAACGGTCGAGTTTGTCAAGGCGTGCTGCTCGATCCGCAGACGAACTTTTGTTATTAGTTCATCGACGTACGATTCCTTGAGTACGTGTTCGCGAGCCCAGTTGACGACGGCGTCATCAATCGAGCTGATTTCGCGACGAATTTTAGAAGGACAAACGGTGCCTCCTCGATCACGACGACGCGCGCAGGTGTAGACTTTGATCCGGTCGTTGCTGTGTTTGGTGTCGAGGACAGTCAACGGGCCGCTGCACTCGGAACAACGAAGCACGCCGGAAAGCAGGTAAATCGCGGGCCTTCCGCCTTTTTTCTCCGGCGTGTCTTGCGCTCGGATGCGTGCTTGGACGGCGTTCCAAAGTTCATCCGAGATGATGCGCAAGTGCGGAGCGTCGACCACGACGAGCTCATGTCGATGATCGTTTGTCCTCAAGCGAGTGCCTGATTTGTAGGTTTTGTGGACGTGTCCCCACTCCATGCGTCCGATGTACAGAGGTCGTCTGAGCATCGCGTGCACGGCGCTCGGCACCCACGCACCGATGCCGCGTTTGCCCGCGCGAGGTGACGAAATGCCTTGTTCTGAAAGGGATTTGCAGATCGTCCGAAGCCCCTGCCCCTTCGCGTAACGTTCGAACACGTCGCGCACGACGTCGGCTTGTGCGTCATCGATCGCGCGAACTTTTCCGGCTCCGTCGGGTGAAGCAACGTTGCGATAACCGTAGACAATCCCGCCTGCAACGAGCCCGCGGCGCGCTTTGCGTTCGGCGCTCTCGCGTGTGCGTGAAGCGATCTTGCGACGTTCGCTCTCGCTCGCAAATCCGCGCATGACGGCGAGGAGCCGCGAGGTTTCGTTTTCGAGCACCATCTCTTCGCCGGTCGAGTAAAAAACGATGCGGACGTCGGCGTCGGTCATCTCTTGCGCGAACGTAGCGACGCGCAGCATGTCTCCGCCCAAGCGCGAATCGTCGCGGGTGATGATGACATCGAAGCAGCCTTCGACGGCGGCCTCCCGAAGCGCGGCGAATCCGGGGCGACGTTTGGGAGCGAATTCGGCGCGGCTGGCGGTGTCGGTGTATTCGTGCCGCGGTTCGACGCGAAAACCCTTTGCAATGGCGAATCGTCGGGCATTATCGAATTGCGTGTCGAGGCTTTCGACTTGGTGTTCGTCGGTG
>CAYSYX010000186.1:0-16666 GCA_964435055.1 uncultured Polyangium sp.
GAACTCCGGTGCCTGTCTCCGCGTGTTGAGGGATCTCCTGCACAAACGTCTGGTAGTTCAGTCGGTGAATCTGCTCGAATTCCTCGGCGGTCTCGGCCAATTTGAATACATAGGGCTCGATGCGAACCATCCGCCACCTCAGCCTCTGAGTGGGGAATATCTGTTGCGGAGCCGATCTTGGCCGAACAGCCTCCCTAAACGCAATTCGATGCTCGACCCGGCTTTGAGCCCCGCGAGCCCATCGAGTTTTCCGTACAGAGATACTTCGCCGCCGGCATCGCGAGGGATGAAGGCCCATTCATCCATTTCTTGATGCATGGATACGCGCCGCCGAACTTGCAGACCGAAGCGTTGTTTTTCGCCTTCGCGAAAGCGCAAAATACGTAATGGAATGCGAAATTCCGCCGACCAGCCTTGTTTCGTGATTGTCGTTCGCGCATCCCAGACTTCGTCCCAATCCGGCGACGCATCCGTATCGTTGAAATGCAAAATATCGTAGAGCACACCGGCCGCATTGACGGCGAATTCGAGACCGCTCTTGCCATCGTCGCGGGTGTCGAAAATGATTGCCACGGCATCCGCTTCGATCCAGCGATCGCGCCTCGTCAATCGAGCGACCACCGGCGTGCCTTGTTGTTCGCAATCGATGCCGACGTAGATCGCGTCGTTGTCGTAAACGATGCGCACCGACGTTGAATGCGAGGGCTTTTTGCCTGCATCCGGGAGCTTTTGCGTGAAGGCTCCGCTCGGCTTGGCCTGACGCCAAACCGCGTCGTCGAGCTTGCCGTCGAGCACGGGTGGCTTTTCGACGCGTACCGCCGACATCTGCGGTGCTGTCGTGAGCGCCGCAAGGAGAACCCCGTTCAGCATACCTGCCTCAACAACCTACAAGAAGACGACGGATACGCAGGCGCGTGAAGAGAATTGCGCACGGGCGTGTTGCTTTGCTCCGTCTTTTCGCGAGCAGCTTTCTTTCTTCCTTTTGCTCTCGATCCAATGGCATCATGCAGGTGTGAGGATCTGCCCCGCGTGTTCACGTGAATACCCGGACGAACGGGCGCATTGTCAAGAAGACGGGATCAGGCTCGTTTCTCTGGACAAGACGGTGCATTTGCGCGCCGAACAGCTGGTCGGGCAGGTCGTCGAAGGGCGTTATCGCGTCGAGCGCGTGCTCGGACACGGCGGCATGGGGACCGTTTATGCGTGCCGTCATGCCATTGTCGGCAAAGCGCTGGCGATGAAAGTGCTGCGCCCGCCGCGGAGCGGAAACAACGACGGCGTGCTTCAACGTTTCATTCGTGAAGCGCAAACGGCGAACGCTCTCAAAAGCCGACACATCATCGAAACGACCGACTTCGGACAGTTACCCGACGGTCCGTTTTTCGTCGTGATGGAGCTGCTCGAAGGGTTTGACCTGGCTCACGCCATGCGTGACAACCGCCTCAACGCCGCGCAGCTCTTGCATGTTTTCACGCAGATCGCCGACACGCTCGAGATTGTCCACGCAAACGGGATCGTCCATCGCGATCTCAAGCCCGACAACGTTTTCCTCGTGGACGAAAATGGCGATCCGCTCTTCGTCAAACTCCTCGATTTCGGCATCGCCAAAGTGCTCAATTCGGGTTCGTCGCACCTGACCGAAGAAGGCATGGTGCTCGGCACTCCTCACTACATGGCGCCGGAACAAGCGCGCAGCGAGACGATCGACAGTCGAGCGGACATCTACGCGTTCGGCGTGATGATGTACCGCGCCTTCACCGGACGTTTGCCGTTTGTCGCGGACTCCGCCATCGGCGTCATGACCCGTCACGCGATGGATCCGCCCGAGCCTCCAAGTCGCTTCATGGGCATCGATCGCCACCTCGAAGCGCTGATCTTGCGTTGCATGGCCAAGCGTCCGGACGAACGGCCGCAACGCATGGCCGAGGTTGCGCAAGAGCTGCGTATGCTGCTCATGAAGATGACGAGCGGTTTTCCGATTCCTTTGGCGTCGTCGGCTCCGTATGTCACGGCGAGCAATCCGGCCGTTCCGGCGCTCTCGCACCCGGTTCATCCGGGCGTAACGGGTTCGTCGCAAGCGCTTGCCGCCATGCCGATGATGCTGGAGAGCGCCGCACATCGCGCGCTCGTTACATCGAGCACCGGCATGAGTCCTCCGGTGACGAAGCCGAAGACGTCACCGACGGCGCTTTTTGCGTTTGTCGCCGTTGCTCTTCTCGTCGGGGGTGTCGGTGCGTTCGCCGCGTTTGGAATGCGCGGTGAGAGCGTTGCATCCAAGCCCGATCCCGCCGCATCGGTCGACGCCAAACCCGCGCAGGCCGCGAATCCTCCGGCAACTGCGTCGGTTTCTCCGGTTGCAGCCGCCACCACGGTTTCTTCCGCCGAACCTGCTTCGTCGGCGCAGGCGACAACCCCGGGCACGACCGCGCCGGTTCGTCCCGGCGGACCGATCTCGCGTCCCGCGACAACGACAACAACCACGACCAAACCGAGCCATAGGCCGGAGATCCGGAACCCCTTCGAATGAACCGCCGCACAGCGTCGTTCGTTGCGTCGCTCGTCGGTTTGTCGCTCCTGACGACGACCGTACCTTCGATCGCTCAGACCAAGGGCAAACCCTCGCCCACCGCGACAAACAAGAAGAAGCCGCTCAACAAGAAGGATCCGAAGTACATCGAAGCCAAACGGCTCTTCGAACAAGGCGAAGAACAGTTCGCCAAAGGCAACTACAAACAAGCCATCGAATCGTGGGAATTGTCCTACGATCTGATGAACGCCGATTTGATCTTCGACAGCATCGCGAGTGCGTACGAACGACTCGGCGATGTCGACAAAGCTCGCGAATACCTGGCGCGTTGGCGAGAAGCCGCGCCCGAAGCCGAACACGCGGATCTCGATTCGCGCCTGGCCAACCTCGACCGACGAATCGCCGCTGCAAAAGCCGAACGCGAAGCCAAAGAGAAGAAAGAGAAAGCCGACAAAGAGGCTCGCGACAAACGCGAAGCGGAAGACCGTGCCAAACAGGGCAAACTCTTCATTCCGGGCATCGTGATCGCCGGCGTCGGAGGTGCCGCTGCGATCGGCGGCGGCGTACTCGATTTTCTCGCCTATCGCCGACGGCCCGATGAGAGCGCCGTGTGTGCCACGAGCCCCGGCGGCAATCTGTTGTGCCGCGAATCATCGCGAACCGCGATCGAAACGTCCAACAAGATGGCTTTGGCGGGCGACATCTTGCTCTTCGGCGGAGCAGCCATCGCCGCGACCGGCGTCGTGCTGGTCGTCCTGAAAAGCGGCGGGAAAAAGGACGAAGCAAAGACCGCGGCTCTTCCGTGGGTTTTACCGGGCGGCGGCGGATTGCTCGTGGGCGGGAAGTTCTAAAAGAAAAACGAGTTCGTCGCGACGATCAGTTCATGTCGTTTGTCGCGGTGTACGTTGCGTGAAGGTTTGCGTCGTACGCGCCGGCGCCGTTTTGCCCGTTGGACTTCTGCGCTTCGGCCATGACGCGTTCGACTTCGGCGTCCATCGTTCCGGCGATCATCTTCGACCACATGATCCAGTCGGCTTTGAAGGACCAGAGCGGGTATTTGAAGCTCGCCGGGCGGTTGTTCTCGATGAAGAAATGGGAAAACCATGCCGCTCCGTAACCGACGGCGAGACCCACGGGGATGAGGCCCGGTCGCTTCAGGGCAATGGCGGCAACGCCGGCGATACCGCCTGCGGAAGTGCCGACGAAGTGCAGAAGCCGGGTGGCTTTCTTCGAGTGCTCGCGAACGTAAAAAGGCCAGAATTCTTCGAAGGTTTCGATCGGCTTGTCAGACATGTGCTTCGTGCCCCAAGTGAGTGGAAACGGGAGCATACCGTGAAGTTACGTAGTGTCGACTGCCGGGCCTTCGAGCGGCGGGGACGATCGAATTTCGACTCGCGTTGACAAGCTGAACGAACGTTTTCCGACCGCGCCGTTTCATGCTACCAGGTCCGTCGAATAGCCATGGATCTTGCTGAAGTACGGCAAAAACTAAAAGAACTCATCGTCACCGAACTCAATCTCGAGGGGAAGTCGCCGGGAGATATCGATGAAGCCGCGCCGCTTTTTGGTGCGGGTCTCGGGCTCGATTCTCTCGATGCTCTTCAACTAGCGATGTCGATTGAAGAAGCATTTGGCGTGCGCATTCCCGAGGGCGATGAAGCGCGAAGCATCTTCGCTTCGGTCGACGCGATCGCCGCGCACATCGTTCAAGTGAAGGCATCGACCTGAGTTGGGTCGGGGCGTGGATCGCGAAGTAAGCCCGAGGATTTCATGCGCGTTTGGGTGACAGGCGTCGGCGTGGTGTCGCCGTTGGGGCGTGGAGCCGAAGTCACGATGACTCGGCTTCTGGCAGGAGATCGGGCGTTTGGCCCGGTCACCCTCTTCGACACGACCGGGAGCAAGTCGCAGATTGCGGCGGAAGTTGCCGACATCGTGGTTGCCGACGTGGCTCCCGAAGGCGAAGCGATTTCCTGGTCGCGCACCGATGCGCTCAGCGTTTACGCCGTTCGCGAAGCGCTCGCCCATGCCGGTGTTCATCCCGGACAGACCCCGATCGACCTCGTCGTCGGGGGCACGACCGCCGGCATGTACGAGACCGAAGAGCTCTTGGCGTGGCTCGCTCGAGAACCCGCCGCGGTCAAACCCCTGCCCGAAATGGCTTCGCATCCGCTTTCTTCGACCGCGGATCATGTCCGCGCGGCGATTGGACCCTTTCGTCGTGTGCGCAGCTTGTGCAGCGCGTGCTCGGGTGGCGCGAACGCCATCATGATCGGCGCGGCATGGATTCGGGCGGGCGTCAGTCGCTGCGTCGTGGCCGGCGGTGCCGATGGATTGTGTCGCCTCACGTTCGCCGGCTTTGGTGCCTTGTCCGCCGTTGATCCCAATCCTTGCCGACCTTTCGACAAACGACGCGCCGGGTTGAACCTGGGCGAAGGCGCGGGGTTCGTCGTTCTGGAACCTGAAGACTCGGCCCGAGCGCGCGGCGCCAAACCTCTCGCCGAACTGCGCGGATGGTCTGTCGGCGCGGAAGCGCATCACATCACGAACCCGGAGAGCGAAGGGAAAACCGCGGCGCGGGTCATGACAAACGCCTTGCGTTCGGCGGGTTTGTCGCCGGAGGACATCGATTACATCAATGCCCACGGCACGGCGACGCCCCTGAACGACTCCATGGAATCCGCGGCGATTCGGGCATGTTTTGGTCCGGCAACCAAGTCGGTTGCCGTTTCATCCATCAAAGGACAGATCGGCCATACGCTGGGCGCAGCCGGAGGCATCGAAGCGGCGATCACCGCGCTTGCCGTGGCGAAAGGGGCGGTGCCGCCCACGGCGGGCCTCGAAGAAGTCGATCCCGCGTGCGACCTCAACCACGTGACGCAGGCGCGTGAGATGCCCGTGCGGGCGGCGATGTCCAATTCCTTCGGCTTCGGAGGAACCGATACGGCGCTGGTGTTTACCGCGATCGATGCGTTTGGCGAACCGAAACCGCCGACACGTCATGAGGTCGTGATCGTTGCTGCTGCAACGATCGGCCCGCGAGGCGTTCTTGGTTCTACGGAATCCGATGCTTATTTCGGGTATGGGCCCGAGCCGACGCGTGGTCCGATCAACTTTCAGGCCGCTGAATATCTGGATATCGCTCGCGCTCGGCGACTCGATCGCGCAGGGCGTTTGTCGGCGGTCCTGGTCCAAAGCTTGTTGCGTGATGCGCAGATCGATACGTCGGATCCACAGTCCGCCTTGGATGTCGGCGCGATCATGGGAGGCGCGTTCGGCAGTGTCGACGGGTCGACGTCATACATGGCGCGGATTCACGAACGCGGGGTGAAGTACGCGAGCCCGATTGACTTTCCAAACCTCGTTCCTTCTTCACCCGTAGGACATGCGTCGATTTACTTGGGCTTTCGTGGACCCGTGTTTGCCGTGGCCGATCTGGGCACGACCGCCGAATGTGCCGTGACGACCGCCGCGGATCTCATCTCCATCGGCGAAGCGAAGGTTCTTGCTGCGGGCAGCGTCGAAGAAGTCAGTGGGTTGGTGGAAGGGTGTTTGTCGCCGGTTTGTTCCGGGCTCGCTCATGGCATTCGCACCGAAGGCGCCGGCGCACTGCTTCTCGAATCCGCCGACCACGCGAAAGCGCGTGGGGCACAGGTATCGGCGCGTTTGTCTTTCTGGACCTCGTGGCGAGATGATGCTTCGGACGCGTTGGCCGGTCTTCCCGCACCTCGCGATCCAAGCCGAGCCGTGGTCGTGACGGGATTTGCCGACGCCAAGTTGCCCCTGCCGGCGACGACCGCGTGGGCGCAGGTTGCGCGTCACAGCGTTGACGCTCGCGCCGGTGCGCATGAAGGCGTCGGAGGCATGGCGATGGCGGCTGCTGTCGCGGCGCTCGTTCGCGGTACCTTCGACGAATGCCTCATTTTGGGAAGCGCACCACAACGAGGCTACGCGCTGCTTCTGCGCGCGGATCGGTCGTGACGAACCCTCGTTTGTCCGGTCCGATGGTGTTTGTCTGTGCCGTTTTGGCCTGTTCGACCACGGCTTGCGGTGCACTCCCCGAAACGTCCGTGGTCACGGGGCCTCCGCCGACCTTGGTGTCATGGCGTGAGGCGAAGAAACTGCTCGCCGACATTGGCCAACAGACCGGCCGTCCACGCACGATGCGGATCGCGCTGGCCTTGCGCGAGCCGATCACCGGACGAACCCTCGAATCGCGCGGGGCGCTGGCCGTTGCTCCGCCCGAGTCGTTGCGGATGATCCTCTTGGGCCCCGGCGGAACCACGTCGCTGGATTTGTGGCTGCATGCGGACGAGTTTCGTTTCGCCGTGCCCGCGATCGAGCTGATGAAACGCGGTGATGCTCGGACACCTCGGTCGCAGATGCGTGGTTTGCCCGTGGACTTCTTGCGTTGGTGGCTACTTAGCCCCACGTCCGGCACGCTGCTGTGGCACGTGTTTCGCGACACCGGATCGTGGTTTGTCCTGCGTGATGGCCTGGCCATCGTCGACTTGCACATCGCCCGCTCGGGTCACGTGACTGCGCGGCGCACGACGTGGGAAGTTCGCTCGGACGAACCTTCTTCGAAACGCAAAGTGGACGAAGAACAGGTCGAAGCGGATGGATTCGGATGCGGGGTTGTCCGGTACAAACAAGCCTCGACAAACTTGCAGGTCACCGTGACGTGCGAATCGGAGGACGCCGAGCATGCGCCCAATCCGCGAGCGTTTGTCGATCCGGACCATGTCGACGCGTTCTTGGGTGGGAGGCGGGGATGGTGAACAGCGCGAGTGTCCTTGCGGTCGGTGCGGTGTCGGCGATGGGTTTGGCCGAGCACGCGTATGACGTGGGTGTGGTGGGTGAACCGGCTCGGGTGGTCGTCAAGCGTGACGAAGAACTGGCTCGCGCGGGGCTTCAGCGGCCGTTTTGCGCGCGAGCCGTAACCACGCCGAAAATCGGGCACTTTGAAGATCGCGCCACGGCGCTTCTGGTCGAAGCATTCGAGCAGCTCATTCGATCCCTCGACGATGTCCGTCCGATGTGGCGCTCGAGTCGTCTGGGTTTGGCGATTGGAACGTCCAGCGGCGGAATGCTTTGTGCTGAAACGTTCTTCCGCATGCGCGAAATGCAGGCCCGCGGGAGTGTTGTCGACGTTCGGGAGGCCGCCGACGTGGCCCGACGGGCGACCTATTTCGCGCCGCTCGATGATGCCTTGGCCGTCGTGGGTTTGTCGGACCGTGTTGTTCGTCGCAAGACGCATCTGGTCGCCGCGTGTGCCGCGTCGACGCTCGCCATGGGACTCGGCCTGCGGTGGCTCGATCGCGGCGTATGTGACCTCGTGATTGCCGGCGGCTACGATGCGGTGAGCGTGTTCGTGGCGATGGGCTTCGAAGCGCTTCGAGCGACCACGGCGAGTTCGTCACGGCCGTTTCGTATCGGGCGAGACGGCATGTCGTTGGGTGAAGGCGCGGGCCTCGTCGCGATGGTTCGTGAAGACGAACGGCACGGGGCACCGGCAATGTTTTACGTGGCCGGGTTTGGCGCGTCGACCGACGCGGTGCACATCACGGCGCCGGATCGCACGGGGTCGGGTTTGGCGCGAGCGGGGCGTCGAGCCATCGAGGACAGTGGTTTGTCCGCATCCGAGATAGGCCTGGTCAGCGCACACGGAACGGCGACGCCGTTTAACGACGCGATGGAGTCCAAGGCGATCGCGACGCTTTTTCCGGACGCACCCGCGCCTGTCGTGCACCCGTACAAGGCGCAAATTGGTCACACGTTGGGTGCGGCCGGCGTGCTCGAATCGCTTGCCGTTTCGGATGCGCTCACGCGAGGCGTTGCGCCTGCGGCTGCCGGGGAAGGGGCGCTGGATCCCGATGCGGCGGTGACGTTGCTCGAACGCACGGAGGCGCGACCGATCGCCGCGGGGCTCAAGCTGTCCGCGGCGTTTGGCGGAGCAAACGCGGCGCTGGTCCTCACGCGGGATGCGCGTCCCAGGCCTGCGCGCGGGATGCGTAATGTGTACGTGCGTGCGGTTGCCCGGATTGGCCCGGAGGATCTGGCCGGTTTGTCGGAAATGATTGGTGTACCAAGGGATCGTCTCGCGCGCTTGGATACGTTGTGCAAGCTCGGGCTGCGTGCGGTTGCGGAGCTCGGAAAAATCGTTGGAGTTGAAACGATTCGATGTGCGGGCGTCGTCGCGGGGCACGGGCTCGCGACGATCGACACGAACGATCGCTTCGATGCGCGGCGTCGGACGAAGGGCGCGACCTACGTGGATCCGCGGCTTTTTCCGGCAACTTCTCCCAACGCGGTGGCGGGTGAATGTGCCATCGTCTTTGGTTTGACCGGGCCGAGTTTCGGGGTCGACGCGGGGTTTGACGGGGGAACGGAGGCTCTTTTGGCGGGCGCGGAGCTCGTTGCTGCGGGCGATGCCGACCGCATGGTCATTGTGGCAGCCGATGATGCGGGTCCTGTCGCTCGCGATCTGCTGCAATGGTCGGGACTTTCGTCACGCACCCTCGCGGAAGGCGCGGCAGCGGTCTTGATCGATGCCTCGAACGTCGACGTTTTAGGGCAAATCGACCTCGACGAAGTGCCCGCGCACGACGGCGGGCTCATTGGCCATTTGGCACTGCTCGACCGTCTGAAGCGGCTGAAATTGACATAATGACAATCGACCGAACGTGGCTTGCTATCGGAGGGGATCGTCTGGCAAGTTTGCGCAGGAATGCGCCCATTCGTCAGGGCGTTCTAAAATCGCGATGCCTTCGAACCGAATCGTCCTCGCTGCTTTTGCTGTCGCCGCATCCGTCCTGTCGGGTTGCGCCACCACGTACATTCCAAACACGGACGTGGAGGACTCCGACGAAAATCGCAAGATCATCGCATTTTGCGAAAAGTATCGGCACGCCGTCGAAGAAAAAGACATTGGCGTCCTGATGCAACTGGCGTCTGAAGATTATTACGCAACCGGAGGAAACGTCGATCCGCGTGACGACATCGATTACGCGGGTCTCAAATCGTATCTCGCGGGCGCTTTCCAAGATGCTCGCGCCATTCGTTATGAAATTCGATATCGCCGCATTTTGCGCGACGATGAAGACAAGAGCCGCATTTACGTGGATTACACGTACAGCGCGAGTTATCGGATCCCCGGGGTAAAAGGCGAAGAATGGCGACGCAAAGTCGAAGACAATCGCCTCGAAATCACCCCCCACCAAGACGATTTCCGCATTCTCACCGGCATGTGACCCATTCCCCGGGCAAACGTTGCCCGGGGCTCGGCCCGCTCACTGCGCCTGAAAATCCTCGAGCAATCGATAAATCTTGTATTCATGGCCTGTTCGTCGGAGCCATACCAAGATTTCGTCCCCCAAAAGCCGCTCCGTACCGAGTCGCGCAGTCGCAATGGGCACGCGAATCACGACGTCTCCTGCATTGAGTGCGTCCGTCCGAACCGATGGATGCGGCGCCAGAGCCAGTTCGTCCCCGGCGCGATAAACTTCCAAGTCATTCTCGTGATAAATCACTTCGCCCGCGAGCTTGGTGTAATCGAGTTTTCGGAAACGATGCGCCCAAAAAAGCGCCGCCGACGGGGAACTCGGCGCCCCGGTCTGAATCAGCGAAGGATTCGTAATGAGCGCGTCGCGGGTGAGCAAATTGCCCAGTTCATCGGCGTCTTCCTCCACAATGGCCCGGAAAAACGTCTGAATCGTCGAAAACGCCTGCTCGATGCCCACTGGCGTGCGCAACGTCACGAGCCCATCGGTCGTCGTCGCGCTGTCTTTGGCCGTCGGCGGAGAGCTCGATGGATCCACCGCAACGCCATCCGGACGCCGCCGTTCTTCGGGCAATGCCGTCGCGGTCACGAGCGTTTGTCCGGGCTGCGCACCGCAATTGCACAACGCGAGGGTCAGTGCGAGAGGTGCGAGGTGGAAGTTTGGTAGAGACAAACGGTGTCGAGCGTTCACGATGGTCCGCAACGCGACGTCAGAGGATCTCGATGTGCGGATCGTCCGTTCGCGTGAGCGTCACGATCGCACGGTCGGGGACGGTCGTCCATCCGAGCGGTGTTTCGTCGTTTTCGAAATCCGAAGCGATCAAGGAAAGGCGACAGGCGGCGAGGTCGGGCAGACGCATTCGCCCGAGTCCTCCATCGCCCAACATGCGTTCCAGATCCTGCGCCCCATGCAGTTCGCGCAACGCCATGCGCCCGTGGCTGTGCATGGCCACGAGGTACTCGGAGCTTGCGATGAGCAAGTTCAACGCCGTAGGGCCGTGTCCTTCTTCGGCGCAAAGTCGATCGACCAGGGCAAGGCTCGAACGCAGCGCCGATCGCGCGGTGTTTGCCGGGACGTGAGGTCGATCGAGTTGTCCCGCGTCGTGCAGGAACGACAAGAACAGATGAAAGAGCAGCTCGGCATCGGTTTCTCCGCGCACGTCGCGTTGGAGAAACTGCGGCAGAGAATCCGTCAAACGCTCGCGTAGCTTCGAAAAAGCGTTGATGGTCCCGGTCTGGGCGAACAGCCATTGGCGATAACGAAAAGGATGCGTGTTTTCCGTACGTGCCGCGCCAATCGTTCCTACGCGCACGTGGGCGACGAGGATGTCCGCGCGGATCCCTTGCGTCATGTCCTGCAGATCGAACTCGGGTCGATCATCGATGGGACGGCGCTTGAGGAGAAATTCGCCTCCCTGGTAAAACCCTACGCCCCAGCCTGGAATCGCCTCGGGTTTTCGATGCACACGCAAGTGTCGTGCTTCGTGTTCCAGGATTCGAGTTCCAAGATCGGGACGGTTTCCGATGAAGCCGACGAGACGGGCCATGTTGCACCTCACCTCCCGTTTGCGCCGGGATGCGTGGATTGGGAGACGACGTGGTGTGAACTTGTCGTGTGGAATTGCTCCTGCGTCCGTGTTGGTTTTGACGACGTGGTTGCCCTTTCGCAAGGCCGAGCTGTGCTCGTTTGCGCAGTGTCCGGATGTTCCCGACGGGGCGTAGGAAATCACGCGTGCACGTCGTGCACAGCGCCTAAGCACGACGATCTCTGATAGATGGAAACGAGGAAATGCGTGTGCCGACTTCGAGTCGTGTCCGCACGCCCGGCCTACGAGTTTTCGACGATGAAACTTGCTCACTTCGCTCGTGCATTTCTTGCGATCGCCGTCGTTGGATGCGCCGCCGTTTATCCCGAGCTCGGCACCGCGATTCGATCTGCCCCGACCGACATGCAACTTGATCCGCCTCCGCCCGACGAGTTGCGCTGGATTCGTTTTACCGGAGCAACCATTCACCCGCAGATGCGTGATGGTCGAACGTGGCAACAATCGCTTGGACGACTGCCGAATCCTTACGCGAAGCTCATCATCAACGACGTCGAGATCATGCGCACGAAGCCGCAAAAAGAGACGCTCACGCCCACGTGGCCGGATGCTGTTCGCGGCAACTACAAGGTTTCACCGGGCGATCAGTTTCGCGTCGAGCTTTGGGATGGGGACCTCATCGGGGACAAACCGATCGGCGTGAAAGACTTTCGACCGACGGGGGACAACGTGATCGGGGATCAGATTCGCATCGAGCTTGGTGGCGGTGCGGAAGTGACGCTTGCGTTTCAGCCTGCGCACGCCATGTATGGCGTGGGTCTGTGGTACGAATTGCGCTCGGATACGGTGTTCGTCACGCGCCTCTTGGGAGGCAGTCCGGCGGAACGAGCGGGCATTCAGGTGGGCGATGAGATCGTTGCGATCGGCGGAAAACAAGCCACGGCGATGTCCACGAACGAGATTCGCAGCGCCATGAATTCGATTCCCAAAGATGGACTCCAGATCGTGGTCAAACATGAAGACAATCGATCGTCGTCGGCGACACTCAAAGAAGGGCCGATTTATCCTACGTTCGAGCAATACGGTCAGATCGATTGAGCGTGAATCGACGTGAAAGTCACCCCGTTTGGCCTGACAACCGACGAGATCCGTGAAGAGCTGGCCCCTCTTCGACATCCGTTTTCCGTCGCGATCTGTCGGGCAAAAAATCCCTTCAACATCGGCGCGATCATTCGCACCTCCCACTCGTTCCTCGTTCGCGAGGTTTTTCTCATCGGAACCGAACCTTGGTACGAACGCGCGGCGATGGGCATGCAGAAGTACGAAACGATCGTCGAATGCCCGGACGAAGCTGCGTTTTTGGAAACCGTTCGCGGACGGCATCTGATCGGCGTCGAGCGTGAACCGGCGAAACGAACGTTATGGGAAGCCGCGATGCCTGATGGTTTGGTCTTTCTGTTCGGCAGTGAAAACGACGGTTTGCCCCAGGTGCTCATCGATGCTTGCGATGACATCATCGCGATCCCCATGTACGGCATCAATCACTCGTACCCCGTCGCGATCTCCGCGGGGATGATCTTGTGCGAGTGGGCGCGGCGGCGGGATCCGCGCGGAGGGGTTCGTTCGGGCGGAATTACGGTGGCCGGTTCGGGACCGGTGTTAGGTCCGGAAAAACCGTAGCCGAAAAATTCGGTGACAGATCAACCCATGCCCTCGACAAACGCGTCGAGGTTTGTCGCCGTTGCGGCGAGCAGAAGCCAGCGCTGGAGCGCGTTTACGTCGTTGCAGGCGTCGATGCGCTTGCGCACGGCGGCGGTGATGCGGATGCCCCGCGCTTCGAGGACCGCCAAAAGCGACGTCGCGATGCCTCGATTGACACCATGTCGATGTCCCTGCGCTTCAGTCCACCGATCGATGTACTTGGAGGCTTCCAGTTTGTCGAAGAACGCGTTGACGGGCAGGGAGGACAAACCGTACTTGTCGAGTTCCGGGACGAGCGGGACGTTTGCCCCCGGACGGTAGACGACGGGAGCCAAGCCGTGTTGTACGATTTCGACTTCGTGGCGCTCGGTATGCACAATCCAAACCGTGGGCCAATCATGCTCGAGGTAGAGCTTGACTTTTTCTTCGAGGTACTTCTTGGCCTGCGTCGCGCGAACTTCCACGGCGAGGATAGGAACGCCGCGTAAAGGACCATCGACGTCAGGCAGTTTCAGCTCACGAATGAGTACGACATCGGGAGCCCTGCGAGATTCGCCGAACGCATCGTCAAGGACGCAATGCACATCGACTTTGTTGCTGTATTCGTCGCGTGCGTGGGTGCCGAAGAGATTACTGATGATGCCAATGACGGTTGCATGAGCATTGTGGGACATCGGAGTTTCCACCAATTCGCCGCGGTGGAGCTCCCACGGACTGTCGTCATCTTCGCAATCGGCAGGCGTACCCAAAGGCCGTCCGTTGGGACCTCGGTCGCGCAGTTCGATGGGACCTGTACGGATCAGTTGCCGCTCGGGCTCAGCTTCATAGTGAATCGCACCGTCCATGAAGACGATGTTACCACGCCGCGAGACGTCGCGAAAGAGCGAAGTGTGTGGAAAGAAAAACCTAGGGGTTTGGCGGGGAATGTCCCGCGGTCAAACCAGGTGAGGGCCGCAGAGCGGTCCGGTGAAACCGTGGTTTGCCTCAGCGGGCCTGGTGCTTCTTGCCGCGCTTCTTTTCCAGCCGTTCGAGCACCGCGCGCACGATGAGCGGCCACGCGATCGTTGCGTCCGCGTAGACCTCGGCGTAGCGGCCGCCTTCGGTTGGCGGGACAAACTTGCCCCAGCTGACGCCTTCGGAATAGGTGCAGCCGCTGAGTCCACCCCAGTGCACAGGCTCGGGGCAGATACGCACGCCGTATTGGAATCGCGGATGATGAACATCCACGCCGAGACGATGGCCGACGATGTCGTAAAACGGCCCGACTTGTTGGGCCCAGTTGCGGGGAACGCCGCCGCCGATCGTGAAGATGCCCAAACGCTTCTTGGTGCCGATGAGTTTGGCGTAACTCAACAAGTCTTGGAACGGGTTGAACGCCGGCGGCGCCGCGTGCTTGAACGGATCGAAGTTCGGATCGTTGCCATGCTGCGCGTGGATCTGTCGCAACTTCCACACCGCCACATCGAGGCCCATCTCGCTGTCCGTGAACGCCGGGACGTAGACCGGCACGTTGTGCAGGTACGCGCTGCGCAAAATGCCCGGTGAATCACCCATCTCCGCCAGCGCCTTGCCCAGCTGCCGACAGATCATCTCGCTCGACCACGGCACGTTCGGATCGAGTTTGTCCAATTGCGCGCGGACGAACTCGTCGATCGTGTTCAGGTTTTTCTCCATCTCGAGCGTGTCGTAAACGCGGTTGTAACCCTTTTCGAAGAGCTCTTCGTCCGACAAGTCCGGGTTGACCTTGTAGTGCGTCAGGCCAACCGCTTCGCTCAACCCGTGCGCCATGAGCGCTCCGGTCGAGATGATCGCGTGGATCATGCCCGCTTCGATCATCCGCACGATGACGATGCCCATCTTCGCCACCGTCATCGCGCCCGAGAAGGTCGCCACGATGAGACAGTCGGGATCCTCGGCCATCTCGGTGAGCACGTCACAAGCTTCGCCAAGTGAACGTCCGCCAAACGCCGTGCGACTCATCGCCGTCACCAGGTCGTCGAAGCTACCGATGTTCAGCGGATCGAGCGCGACGAGCGGGACGAGTTTGTCCTCTACACCGTCACTGAGTTCGCGAACCGCATGAGGATCATGTGAATGCCGATCCGACATGACAAACCTTTCTCGAGAAATTTTCCAGGAAGTTGTTCCGCGTTTGAACATTTGGAGCGTCGGGTCGATCGTGTCGTCCTTCGCCCCAAACCCCGGTCCTTCATACTCCATGCGTTCGCCGATGGGGACGCATGGTTCGACCGGAACGATGATTTACTTGCGTTCTTCGAGGGTGCACGTGAGCTTGTGCATCACGTCTTTGGCGGGAAGGCCGCGTGTGCCCCCTTCAGCCCGTTTGGCGGCGAAGTCGGCGCGGACGAACGTGATCGCGGCTTTCTTCGGCGCGTTCGGTGTCGCCGGTACAGCCCGCGGAGAACTTCGATCAGGCCCGTAAATGGCCGCCATCTGGGCCACGCACGCATCCAATCCGTTCAGATACACCTCGTAACGAATGTTGCCCAAGGATCCAAGGCCCGAATCGATCACGCCGCGTCCGTACGAACGCGAGATCGGAAAGTGGATGGCGCCCTTGGGTTTGGAGGGACATACCCCCAAACGTCCCACGTGACTCGAGAGGTTTGGCACGGACGACCAACCTTCGAGCGTCGGGGCAAGCGGTGTCGGGGCGGGGCCTTTCTTCGGCGCGGCCGGGATCGGGAAAATACGCATCGCCGACCAATCCTGGGCACCTATGAGCACGGGCACGCCGTCTTTCGTCGGTTCGCCCAAGACTCGGCTGCTCCGGTAACTCACGTAGCCGATGACGCGCGGCGCTTCACCGGCGAGCCACACGATGAGCGAATTGTCCCTGAGCCACGCGATCGGTTCGCCTTTGTCCGAACCAAACACCACATCGTTCGTAGGCAAAAGATCCGAGGCGACCTCGAGCATCTCCGCACCTCCCGATGGCTTGGTCCGAACGAGCATGCTCTTGCCGGCTACGCGCACGGTAAAGAGAGCTCGCGCGCCGACACCTTGGACAAACCGAATTTGCGCTCCCCATGGAGTGTTCTTCGGCGGAGTCGTCGACCACGTGCGAGGTTTTCCGCCGATCTCACCGGGATCGAACCATTCGATCGTCCACTTCGTCGGCAAAGAACCCGGTTTGTCCTGTCCCTCCTCGCCAAAACGAGCCATGGTTCCCATCACGCCGTCTCGATTCGACGAAGACACGGTGAAAGAACGCCTCGTTCCTTTGGGAAGCGCCTGTTTTTTCGCGAATAACGCGTCGATCATCGCCGTGCCCGCCAATGCCGGCGTTCCTTGGATCCCCGCATCCACCGTGCAAGTCAGCAGTTTTTCCGGAGTCGCCGGGCGCGAGATGTTGAGCAACGTCGAATCGAACACCGGCATGGGCGGTTCGTCGAAGTTGTCCGTGTTTCCCCAGCCCAAACGTACCGATGTCGCGAGCAACATACCCACTTCCGACACGCCGAATGTCGTCGGATCCGTCACGTACGAATCGATCGACCCCAGCGCATCGCGGGTCCGCACAGGCAGAGGCACCCCCGTCCACGTGCGTCCGCCGTCGGTCGTCGCGCGAATGCCGTCGTTCCCCACCGCGAT
>CAYSYX010000187.1:0-14504 GCA_964435055.1 uncultured Polyangium sp.
TTCTTCGACGTCGGTCTGCACGTAAAACTCGCCACCGACCCTCAAAAGTCGTGCGACTTGATCGAGAAGGTCGGGATTCATGACGAGCCGTTTGGTGTGCTTCTTCTTCCACCAAGGGTCGGGGAAGTGCAGGTAAAACGTTTCGACGCATCCATCCGGACGAAGCCGCGTCAACGCTTCCCGAGCATCCGCATTGAGCACTCGAGCGCGTGCACCAAGGCCGGCCTTGCGCAAGCGCTCATCCACGACAGCCGACCACTTGAGACGAATCTCCAACCCCAAAAGCCGACGGTCGGGTGCTGCTTCGGCCCGTTCGAAAAGAAAACCACCTCGCCCGGGACCGATCTCGATTTCGACCGGACCTTCTCCAGGCATGAGTGAAGCGAAGTCGACGTCGCCTTCCCCGGGAAAACGAGCGGCATGGGCGTAGGGATGATTGGCTCGAGGCTGGAACACCATGACCGCGCCAAACAACCACACTGCCGCGCCGTTGGGTAGCGCTCGTAGTGGTATGGTCGCGCCCGTGACGACGCCCGACGAAGGAGCCAACGAACCTACCGACCGTAACGAGGCAAACCAACTACGTCTGCCGGTCGTTCCGTCATTTCGTCGTGCGGAACGAGCCTTGGCCGTCCTTCGTTCGGTGGGAGCGCGCGTGCACCCGTACGCGTTTGCCTTGGTCGCCAGCGGGAGCCTCGGGTTCGTCGCGATTCGCAAAATCCTGGCCCGGGCTGAACACCCCGCCCTACCCCTCGACGACTCCTTCATCCACCTCCAGTACGCCAAGCGTTTGGCCGAGGGTGGGTTCTTCTCGTACGTACCCGGCGAAGGCTACACCACGGGCGCGACAAGCTTCCTTTGGCCGATCCTCCTCGCCCCGTTTCACCTGCTCGGACTGCACGAACTCTCCCTCGTCTGGGCCGCTTGGTTCTGGGGCACCCTCGCTCACGCCGCCCTCGCCGTTGAAGTCATGCGTTTGTCGGGACGCTTGGGTGGCCGCGACGTCGCCGCCGCCGCGCTCTTCATGAGCCTCACCTTCGGCGCGTTCGCCTGGTTCGCCTGGAGCGGCATGGAGACCATCCCCTTCACCTGGCTCCTCGTCCGCACCGCCCGAGCCTCCGCGGAACTATGCGAACCTGATCCCGACAAACCGCGCGTTCATCCCGCCGAAGTCGCGTTGCTCGGCGTCTTGACGCCTCTCCTCCGACCCGAGGGCTTCCTTGCCTCGGGCATCGCGTTCCTTGCGTTGGCCCATCGGGCCGTCTCGACCCGTGGTTGGCGTGCTCGCGTTGCGCCGCTCGTCCCCCTCACCGGACCGTTGATCGTCCCAGCCTTGCACCTCGTCCTGGCCGGCCATGCAACCTCGGCGACCACCATGGTCAAGTGGCTCCCGTCAAACCCCGCGTACGACCGAGCCGGAGCCCGCAGCTTCATCGAGTACAACGTCCGCCTCCTCTTCACGAGCGTCCTCGATGGCGGTGATTGGTCGTGGCTCTTCGTCCCCGAAGGACACCTCTTGCTCGTCCTCGCGGGCATCGTCGCCTTGTTCATTTGCGCCTTCCGACAACGCCTCACGATGCATGCGTTGTTCGTCCTGGTGCTCATCGTCGGCACCGTCCTGCCGTGCACGTACCTCAGTTTCTTGTGGAACCGAGTTCGTTACGTGTGGCCGTTCTTCGCCGCCCACTTCGTCCTGATCTCATGCCTCGCTCGCGTTCTTGGCGACGTCGCGAAAACGTTCGGAAGAACAAACCTCCCTGTCGCCCCCGTCCTAGCCGGCGTTTTCGTCGGAGCCTTGGCCGTCAAACTTCCTCGAGCTCTCGCCGACCTTGCCGAAAGTGCCCACGCGATCGATCGCCAACAAGTCAAACTCGGCTTCTGGGCCCGGGAACATCTCCCGACCGACGCCCGCATCGGCGTCAACGACACCGGCGCCATCGCGTACTTGTCCAATCGCAAGACCTTCGACGTCTGCGGACTGACCACCGAAGGCGAAGCGTTTTACTGGACGCATGGGGCCGGATCCCGCTTCGAACACTACGAAAAGCTCCCACCCGAAAAGCGTCCCACCCACTTCATCGTCTACCCGCAATGGATGTCTTGCGAACCCGTTCTTGGGGACGAACTCCATCGCGCCACCGTCACCGATCAATCGATCCTTGGTGGACAAACGATGGTCGCCTACGATGCTCGTTGGGACCGCATCGGCTCGGGGGCCTTGCCCAAGATCAAGCTCGGCCCCGACGTGAAAGTCGTCGACGACATGGATGTCTCGGACCTCGAATCCGAAAAAGCTCACGGGTACGACCTCTTCAGCGGATCGGATCACGACAACGTCGCCACACTTTCCTTTCCACCTCGAGCCAACGATCAAGACGACTTGAGTCCGTTCGAAGTTGCCGATGGAGGGCGCCTGCGTCGACGCCTCGATCATTTCGTCGCGTCATTCCAACCCGGCCGACCCGCGACGCTCGTGATGCGTGTCTCCGCCGATCAGGACACCGAACTCATCGTGCGCCTCAACGGAACCGACGTCGCAACGACACGCATTCCCCAAGGCGAATGGGTCGAACGTGAAGTCCGTCTACCCAACGTCGATCAACGCGACGCCTCGATCGAAGTGACCCCGAAGGACGCCGCGCACCTGTTCAATTCGTACCACTACTGGATCGTCCAATAGCCCTCACGGCGCCTTCGAAGCCCGCAGCTTCGCTTTCTCCGCCGCCCGTTCCAGCGTCGCTCCAACCGTGTGTTGTGTCGCGCCGTGATCGAGCCGCTTCGTCTTTTCCGAACCTCGCAACGCGAACGCTCCGAACACCACCAAGCAGAACGCGGCGGCCAACATCAACCAGCGGATCGCTTCACCTCGGACCGATGGTTTTACATTCCCAACCCGTTCCACATGAATCACACGCGTCCGGATTTGCTCCATCCCAAGAACCACGACCGCCCGTTCACCTTCCGTGATCTCCACTTCCGCCGGCCCGACGAGCAACCGCCCCAGTCCATCTTTTCCATGCATCCGCGCTCGAGCGTTTGGCGGGACGTACACCTTGCATCGCGCCTCGGCGACTTCGGCAATCACCTGGGGATGACCGCCGAATCGAGTCATGGGGACGTTGAGGATCGACGACTGTGCAGGACCTATCCAGCACGCGTGGCCATCGAGCAGATGGCGCACACCGATCACGTCGCGCCCGCGCATCACCACGAGCTCCAAGGCTCGTACCGCTCCCGCGCGTAACGGCTTTTCGCACGAGACATCCCTGCGTCGAGCTCGTGAGTGTGACGCGCCGCCGACTTGCTTCCTCATGCGCACTCCCCTTGAAGTGCATCTCTTGGGCCGGGCCTTGGTAACCGGAAGCGCCGGACGACACTCGGCCGTGTCTTGCGCAATGGACGGACCGAAGCGCCCGTTGTAGATCCGGCAGGTGCGAAAGCGACGTCTAGGCAAGACAAACTTGGAAGTTTCCGAGCTTGCCCTCGGAACATGGGGACTCTCCGGCGACGCGTATGGACCCATGATCTTCGCCGAAGTCGATCGCGTCATCGACAAGGCCATCTCCTGCGGCATCACGCTCTTCGATACCGCCGATGTGTATGGCCGCGGCGACATGGAGAAGAAGCTCGCCGAACGTTTGCCCAAGGACGACACCTGCGTCGTTACGAAGGTCGGCACCGACCTCGAAAGCAAACCGCCCAAGAAACGATTCGAGCCGAGTTACCTACGCGATGCGCTCCTTCGTTCACGCGACAGACTCGGCCGTGAACCACTCGACATCGTCCTGCTTCACAACCCCACCGAACGAGCGTTTGTCGAAAACGACACCGTCGAGTTCATGAAAGAAGCGGTCGCCGATGGGTTTGTCCGGGCCTGGGGAGCGAGCATCGGCAGCGTCGCGGTGGGAACGGCGGCGATTCGCGCCGGTGCCCAGGTCCTCGAACTTCCCTACAACGCGTTCATGCCTTCGGACCTGCATCAGCTCTCGCCGGAGATCACGCGCAGCGGCGTCGGCATCCTGGCGCGCAGCGTCCTCGCCCATGGTTTGCTCACGGGTCATTGGAGCGCCGATCGCGAGTTCGATGAAGGCGACCATCGACGAGATCGTTGGACCCGCAACGAACTCGCCTTGCGTATCGGACAACTCGATGCGCTGCGTCCGACCGTTCGTGACGACATTCCGAATTTGCGCAGCGTCGCGCTGCGGTTCGTTCTGTCCAACCAGCTCGTGTCCGCCGCGGTGCTTGGGCCGCGCTCGGTATTTCAACTCGAAGCCCTGGTGCGCGAAGCCGGCGCGCCGCCATATCTCAAGGACACCGCGATGGTCGAACTTGCCGCGCGTCTTGCCGCTGCCGGTCTCGACGTCTGACCACCCGACATCGTGCCCATCTCGACGAGGAACAACATCATGCAAGGCGACGTCAAAGACTCCGAACTCGAAACCGTGCTCGCGATTGCTCGTGAAGCCGCGCAACTCATTCGCACCATCTACGTGACTCCGTTCTCGGTCGAGATGAAAGGGCCCAACGATCCGGTCACTCGTGCCGATCGCGAAGCCAACGCGCTCATCTGCCAACGCCTCGAAGAGAGTTTCCCCGGTGCCGCGATCCTCGCCGAAGAAAGCGTCCCGGAGAGCCCCGACGAACTCCGGAAGCTCCTGAGCCACGAGCGTGTGTTCTTCGTCGATCCCGTCGATGGGACGCGAGAGTTCGCCGACAAGATCCCCGAGTTCGCCGTCATGATCGGACTCGCCGTGCGTGGACGTCCCGTACTCGGCGTCGTCGTCATGCCCGAACAAGGTGATGCGCTTTGTGGAAAGCTTGGTACACAAACGATCTCGTTCCGCGAATCGGCAACGGGTGAACGCACGCCGTTACGAGTGTCCGACGTGCGTGACGCGGCGAGCGCCAAGATGATGGTGTCGCGTTCGCATCGTCCGCCGCTCATCGATCCGTTGGCTGCGCACTTGGGCGTGACGAAGCTGGTGCCGTGCGGATCGGTCGGCGTGAAAGTCTCGCGCGTGGTCACGGCTGATGCGGAGATCTATGTGCACGCGGGCCGAGGTGCGAAGCTTTGGGACACGTGTGCACCCGAGGCGATCTTGGTGTCCGCGGGTGGACGCTTCACGGACCTCGATGGTCGCCTGATCGACTACACGAACTCCGACATCGCGATTTCGAACGGGCTCGTCGCGACAAACGAAGCCTTGTTCGAGCCGGTCCTGAAGGCCGTCGCAGCGGTGCGTTGAGAAGGCGAGTCGAGCGATGCGGGATCAAGCTGAAGTGGTGATCGTCGGCGGCGGCATCATGGGGTTGTCGATCGCGTATCACCTCGCGAAAAACCACGGCATCACCGACACCGTCGTCATCGAAAAGGGTTACCTCTGCGGAGGCGCGAGCGGGCGCAACGGCGGTGGCGTGCGGGCGCAATTCGGCACGGCGGAGAACATCCAACTGATGCGCGAGAGCATCCGGATGTGTCGCGACTTCGCGGCCGAGATGAAGATCAACGTGTGGTTTCGCCAAGGCGGCTATTTATTTTTGGTTCGTACGGAAGAATCACGCCGTCGTCTCGAAGCCAGCGTCAAAGTTCAGAACGAATGTGGTTTGGGCACAAAGCTTCTCGATCCCAAAGAAGCCCAACGCATCGTCCCCGAGCTCGACACCGAAGGCGTCCTCGCGACGAGCTTCAATCCCGATGACGGCGTCGTGTTTCCGTGGCCGTTTGTCTGGGGCTACGCCGAGTGCGCATCGAGCCTTGGCGTCGACATCGCCACGTTCACCGAGGTGACGGGCTTTCGCACGAAGGGACCGCGCATCGAAGCGGTGCTCACGTCACGCGGTGAGATTCGGACAAACCGCGTGGTGAACGCGTGTGGGGCCTGGAGTCCCCAGGTCGCATCGATGCTGGGTGTGTCCTTGCCAAACCGACCTCATCGTCACGAAATCTGCTCGACCGAGCCGCTCAAGCCTTGGCTCGATCCGCTCGTCGCGGACTTGTCGAACGGTTTGTACTTCTCGCAATCGATGCGCGGCGAGATCGTCGGAGGCATCTCGAACGAGGACGTTCCCGAAGGCCTGGACATGGGTTCGTCGCACCGGTTCTTGGCGCTGTATGCGCGAGCGTTGACGCGAACGGTGCCGGTCTTGGGCAAAGTGAAAGTGCTTCGCCAATGGGCCGGTTGTTACGACCTCACGCCGGATGCCAATCCGATCGTCGGACCTGTGGACGAGGTCGAAGAGTTTTACCAAGCGTCGGGTTTCATGGGGCACGGGTTCATGATGGCCCCGGTCATGGGCAAACTCATCGCAGAGCACATCGCGAATGGAACCGGGGGACCGCTGTTTGACCGTTGGAACCTTCGGCGCTTTACCGAGGGTAAGCTTCTCCACGAAACGATGATCATCGGTTAACGATCGCCAAGGCACTTCAAAGCCGGGCGGGGCAAGAAAACAGCACCGACCGTAGTGCCGAATACCGACCAACCCTGGGTCGGAAGGAGCCTGCGCCGATCGTATCCATCGAATTGACACCCATACGCATGGGGAATAGCGTGCTTCACGCGATCGCAAGCGGGTCGAAGTGCATGCACCCCGGGTTTCGGGGGCTCGCCTTTCGGTGGGGCGCATGGCTTCTACACACTCGCCTCTGCGTTCGAATTCGTTTCGCGCCGAGGAGGTTCCAGCCGTCACAAAGGGACAAACCCGCGACGGTTGATGGGGCCTTGCCGAGGCCGCTTCTGAGGGAGCACCGGAGGAAGAAATGTTCCGCACACCACGCTCGATCGACTCAACTCTTCGCTCATTGCTCGCGGGAGCTGCCGTTGCCGCGGGGCTGACCGTGGCCGGTGGCGCCATCGTTGGCTGCGGTGGCGATGAAAACGACCCGTTGACGCACGTGAAGAGGCTCTCGGATGCGTCCGCGCGCGTACCCGCCGTCAGCCGTCTCATCCAGTTCTTCGAGGACGCGATGACGAAGGACAACAAGGACCGCAAAGGTCCGAACGTCCAACCCGTCCTCGACAAGATCGTCGAACCGCTTTCGCAAGTTTGCGTTGCCGGGGATCTCGACGAGAAGACCCAAGCCAAGGTCGTCAAGTTCCTGTCGGACGCACGCGATGCTCGCGGTGCCCCGTGCCTCATCAAGACGCTCAAGGACTACAAGCCGGATTCAACGGAAGAAGATGTGCGCATCGCCGCGCGCGGCGTTGCCGCGATGAAGGCGAAAGACGCCGCCGGGCCTCTGTTCGATGCGTTCTCGAAGCTTCGAGCTTCCAAGCCCAAGGCTGCCGCCATCTACCGCGACATCAACGAAGCGGTCGTCGAGATGTCGGATCCGTCGTGGGAAGCGCAATGCATCACGATGACGGGCAAGCCGATCGCCGACAAGAAGGACATGAACACGTACAACGATGAGAGCTTCTGGCAGCTCACGTGTTCGCAAATCCTCGGCAATCTCAAGTCTGAGAAGGCCGTGCCAAACCTCATCAAGATCATGCTCGCGCCGCTCAAGGTGCAGGCGCAATCGACGGCGATCAACGCTCTCATTAAGATCGGCAAGCCCGCGATCACCCCGACCCTCGCGTTGTTGAAGGGTGAAAACGCCGACTTGGTCGAGTACGCCAAACTCGAAACGTTGAAGGCCTCCGGCGAAGCCAAGCCGTCCGAAGCTGCGGTGAAGGAAGCGGCGAAAGCCTACTTCTTGCCCGCCGCGATCATCCTCGGTTCGATCGGTCGTGAAGACGCCGTCGCTCCGATGATCGAATCGATTGCAAAGACAGACGACGCCGGCAAAGTCATCATCGCGCGCGAACTTCTCAAGATGCCCATCTCGCCGGCGTCACTCAAAGCCGTGCAAGAAGTCTTCGAGAAGTCGAGCCTGACGCTGACGATTCCGCCGGGCATGAACGGCCGTGGCGCTCTGCTCGAACAGCTCGGCTACACCTTCGACGCCAGCCTCGTTCCGTGGATTGTCAAGGACACCCTCGGTCAAAAAGGCTCGGACGAAGACCTCGAAGAGAGCCGCGGCATCGCGTACCTCGTCGCGCTCAAGTTGGCGAAGTCCGAACATCTCGAGGATATCGACAAGCTCGGCGCGCTCAAGGCCACCGGCGGCAGCACGATCGGCAAGGGCTACGAAAAAGAAGCCAAGGCGACCAAAGACTTGCTCAAGGAGTGCGAGAACAAACTCGACTGCTACATGGGCAAACTCACCGATCCCAACCTTCATACCGGCGACAAACAATTCATCGGCATCAAGGCGGCCTACATGGTCAACATCCTCGGTACCGATGCGATCAAGCCGAAGCTCATCGAGCTGATCCCGAAGGTCACCGGCGATGCGGCTCGCTTCGTCGTCGTCCAAGGCATCGATCACTTCTCGCCCAAGGGTGATCAAGCCGCCGCCGACAAGCTCCTCGGCATGCTCAAAGAAGCCGAAGAGCAAAAGAACGCGACCAAAGCTGCGAACTACTCGTACTTCAAGCAGTTCGGCTATCGCTTGATCGCGCGTCAGTAATCGCCTTTCGTCCCTACGAACAAGCCCCTCTCACCTTCGCGGTCGAGAGGGGTTTTCTTTTCCGCGATGTCATTCGTGGGCGTACCATCCCGACCGCTTTATGGTCCTGTTCGAGGTAACCCAGGGGCTCGCTGCGGGCCGATCGTTCGAGTTTCAAGACGAGGTCGTGCACATCGGACGCGCCCCGTCCAATGAGCTCGTCCTCGAAGACACGCATGTCTCGGGGCAACACGCTCGACTCGTCGTCTCCGGCGATCGCGTCGTCTTGCACGATCTGGCCTCGACAAACGGCACGTGGCACGTGCGCGGTGAAGCTCGCGTCGCGGTAAAACCCGAAACAGGCACCGTCGAGATCGAATCCGGAGACATCATCGAGCTCGGCAGCGGTGATGTCGTCGCCTTGCGGATCACCATCCCCGAAGACGCCGACAAAGCCCACGTCGTTGCGGTTCGTCCGCTCGAAACGCTCGTCCCCGCAGCCGCCGCGATCGAACAGGATCCAAATCGTCTCGGCAAACTCTACACGGCGCAGAAGCGCATCGGCGCCGCCGTCGACCTCGATCAAGTCCTCATCGAAGTCGCCGACGCCGCGCTCTTCCTCGTCCCGATGGCCACGCATGCCACGGTCATCTTGCGTGACGATGAAGCCGGCCGAGACACGTCCGTCGCTGCGTACGTTCCCATCATGACGCGCGTGCGTTTACCGAGCGGTGTTGGAGGTCCTCCGCGTGGGCCCATCCCCGTCGCGCGCAGCGTGTATCGCAAGGTCGTCAAAGAACGCGCCGCCGTTCTCGCCGCCGATGCCACGACCGACGTTGGTCACACCGACTCGATCATGGGCGCATCGATCCGCAGCACCATCGGCGTGCCGCTCTTCCGCGGTGAAGACATCATCGGCGTCTTGCAAGTCGATAACCGCAGTGCTCCGTCGATGCTTCACGCCAACGACGTCGAGCTGCTCGGCGTACTCGCCTACAACGCATCGCTCGCCGTCGCGAACGCGCGCCTCATCAAGCGCCTCGTCACCGCGGAAGAACGTCTGCAAAAGGAAAACAGCTTCCTCAAGGGTCGCGAGGAACGACGTCGCGGAGGCAAAGACGTCGTCATCATCGGCCAGAGCGACGCGATGAACAAACTCATCGGGCAGCTCGAAAAGGTCGTCGACACACGCGTCACCGTGTTGCTCGAAGGCGAAACGGGAACGGGCAAAGAGGTCCTCGCCGCGGCGATTCATTACCGATCACGTCGCCGGGACAAACTGTTTGTCGCTCAGAACTGTGCCGCGCTCGCCGAGACACTTCTCGAGAGCGAATTGTTTGGACACAAAAAAGGTTCGTTCACGGGAGCCGTCGAAGACAAGAAGGGCCTCTTCGAGATCGCCGATGGCGGAACGTTGTTCCTCGACGAAATCACCGAGACGCCGGTGTCGCTGCAATCCAAACTTTTGCGTGCGCTTCAAGAAGGCGAGGTACGTCCCGTCGGAGCCACGAGCCCCAAACACGTCAACGTCCGTATCGTTGCGGCAACGAATCGCAACCTCGAAGAAGAAGTGAAGCGCGGTCGCTTCCGCGAAGATCTTTATTACCGACTCAAAGTATTTCCGATTCGCCTGCCGCCGCTGCGCGAACGACGTGAAGACATTCCGCTGCTCGCCGCGCACTTCTTGCAGCGTTACGCGGAAGAGATCGGCAAACACGTCGGCGGCTTCAGCCAACAAGCCATGGAGCTGATGGTTGGTTACGACTGGCCCGGCAACGTGCGCGAACTGCAGAACGAAGTGCAACGCATCGTCATCCAGCTCGACCCCGGAGCCTTTGCGACGCCCGACCTGCTCTCGCCGCGCATTCGTCAAGTCGAAGGCATGGTCGAACGAGCCGGCGTCACGCGTGGCACGCTCAAGGACATGATGGATGTCGTCGAAAAATACTTGCTGCTCGAAGCGCTTCGCGACCATGGCAACAACAAGACCAACGCCGCGAAAACACTTGGAATCACGCGTGAAGGCTTGCACAAGAAGCTGCGACAGTTTGGAATTTGACGCTGTTCGACACGACCATCCGCGTTCGTCCTCGACGCATGTCGACCCTGCACGCGATCCAAATTCGTTCGACCGCTTGAATGACGCGCATCTCGTCGGCTACGCTGCCTGACGAGGGCGATGCACACGATCGAGAGCAAAGTCGGTAGGCTTATCGAGGTCCGCTTCTGGCCGCCGATGCTCGGAGAAGAACCAGGTGCGTGGCGTCGTGATCATGAACGCATGATCGCGGCGATGTTGAACACCTACGTGTTCTTCGTCGACCTCACGGATGCGCCGGTTTTTCCTCCGGACATGATCGAAGCGTTCACGCAGACGATGCGTAATGAAACGCGACTGTTGCGTATGGCGATCTTGCTCGGCACGAGTCCCACGTTGGGATTGCAAATGCAGCGTCTCGTCCGCGACGCCCAACATCCGCATCGAAAAATATTTCGCGATGCAAAGGATGCCGAGACGTACCTGAGTGAAATTCTGACCTTGTCGGAGCGCACGCGGTTGCACGAGCTCGCATCCGATCGACGCGACGCAAACGGCCCGGCGAGTCAAGGTCCGTCCAGCGTCGGCGTTCCGCCCAGCGTCGCCGGATCGAGTTTGTCGGGACCATCTTCCACGAGCATGCCGCAAAGTGTTCGGACATCCGGTGGACCCAAGAGCGTGCGTTACTCGCCGTCGGGACCGGGGAGCATTCGTTTTGGTGGCGGAGGCCGCACGCCTTCCGGCGGAAACAACGATACGTGAACCTGTTGCGCCGATGACGGATCGGCGGACGACGATCCTCCGTCGCGTGGCACTATTTCCTCATTGAGACGAATTGGCCCCGCGTTTGCTGATACGATTTTATTCGCGTTGCAACGGGTATTCATCGGGGTTTTATCGCCGAATACCCCGCAATGATTTCGTCGAAATCGCATACCCTCAGAACAATTTCCTTGCCAAACCATTTCCTTTGGATTTCAATCCATTTCTCCAGTTCATTCAATGCCGTTTCCTCCCATTGAACTGAGAAATGCCATTCGCAGCTCGTCCGTGCAATGGCGGCGTCGAGCCGGGCACGTCGTCATGACCACAAGATCGTCAAATTCCTTCGTTCGCCCTTGGCAAAAGCTCCGCCGAGTGATAATTGGCGCGCACCTCGAAGGTTCGGCACGAGTGCCGCACCGGTGAGCGTGGAGGATTGCTCATGATCGTTGGCGTGATCGGGTCGGGGTCCATTGGACCGGACCTCGCGTATGGCTTCGTTTCGGCCATCGCCAAAGAAGGCGGCCGAGTCTATCTGCACGACATCAAGCAGGAAGCGCTGGATGCCGGCACCTCGCGCATTTACGGCTATGTGCAAAAAGCCGTGGCTCGCGGCAAACTTTCCGAATCGGCCGCCAAAGCCGTCAAAGAAGCGCTGATTCCCACGTTGAATCTCGCCGATTTGGCCAAGTGCGACTATGTCTTGGAAGCCGCCACCGAAGATCTTCCCATCAAGCGCAAGATCATCGCCGCGCTCGAAAACGTCGTCTCGAGCGATTGTTTGATTGGTTTTGCCACGAGCGGCATTCCTCGCGCCGAAATCGCGAAAGACGCCAAAATCCCGGCACGCTGTTTCGTCAACCACCCCTTCTTTCCCGCTTGGCGTGCTTTGCCCGTCGAAGTCGTTCTTTCGGGCGACCAGGCCCTTGGCGAACGCATGCTCCGCACGCTCGAAAAGCTCGGCAAAGTCCCCATCATCACGGCCGATGCTCCCTGTTTTGCCGCCGATGACATCTTTTGCAATTACGTCTCGGAAGCGGCGCGTATTGCCGAAGAGAAAATTGCCACCCCCGCGCAAATCGATGCCATCGTGCACCACGCCATTGCCGGCGGCGGCCCGCTCAACGTCATGGACTTGACCCGCGGCAATTTGCTCACCGTGCATTGCCAAGAATTGATGCAGGAAGCACCCACGGGAAGCACCTGGTTTGCTCCGCCCGCCATTTTGCGCGAAGTCGGTAATCGCACCTGGCACGATCCGAAAAACCCCGGCGATGCTCGTTATGACGAAGTGCTCGGAAAAACCGTCCTCAATCGGATTTTGGCGGTTCTTTTCGCCCGTACGTATTTCGTCGCCGACAACGATATCTGCGCTCCGTCGGACCTCGATTGGCTCACTCGTATGGCCCTTGGATTCCGCAAAGGACTCTTGTCGCTCGCCGAAGAATACGGCATCGACAAGGTTCACGCGATCTGCACCGAATACGCCGCGAATCACCCCGGCTTCGTCGTGCCCAAGAGCATCCTCGACAAGAAGCTCCCGTCGTTCCGGAAAAACATCGTCGTCTCGCGCGAGGGCAACATCGGTATCGTTGCCGTGCGTCGTCCCGAAGTGCGTAATGCGCTCAATCGCGACACGCTCGGTGAAATCGCCGACGCCATGAAAGAGCTCGGCGCGGATGCGTCGGTTGCGGGCATTGTATTCACGAGCCAAGACGGCGCCCTCGCCGGAGCGGACATCGGTGAATTGGCTTCGCTGAAGACCCCGGCGGATTGCGAAGGCATTTGTCACTTCGGCCATTCGGTGCTCGACGTGATTGCGTCGATGAACAAGCCCGTCGTTGCGGCGCTCAATGGCCCGGTCCTTGGTGGCGGTGCGGAAATCTCCATGGCGTGTCATGCGCGCGTGGTCGGCCCGGACCTCATCGTCGGACAACCCGAGGTCAATTTGGGGATCATTCCCGGTTATGGTGGAACCCAGCGTCTTCCGCGATTGATTGGTTTTGCCAAAGCCGTCGATGTCTTGCGTACGGCGCGATCGCTGAATGCGAAAGAAGCGCACGCTTTGGGCTGGGCAACCATTGCTCCCACGGCGGATTTCATGGGCGAAGCCAAAGCGCTTTTGCGCAAACACCTGGCCGGCGAAGTCAAGCTCGCGCCCGTCGATTCCGCACCGATGAGCATTCCCGAGACGTTCCCCGCGGTGGATTTGGGACATCATTCCCGCGCCATCGACGCCATTTTGGTCTCCGTGTTGCGCCGCGGCCTCGTCCTTCCCATGAAAGAAGGCTTGGCCATTGAAGCGCAGGGTTTTGGTCGCTGCAAAGAGACGGTCGACCTGGACATCGGCATGAAAAACTTCGTACAAAACGGCCCGCGAGTACCGGCCGCCTTCCTCCACGAATGAAATCGGAGATGATCATGAGCAAAGAAAACAGCATTGTGATTCTCGACGGCGGCAAACGCACGCCGCGAGCCGACATTCTCGTGGACAACAAAGCCGCCGGGCTTTTTTCGCACTTCACCACGACGCAGCTCGGTGGAATGGCCGTCAAAGCGACGGTTGGTAATACCAAACTCGACCCGAGCCTCATCGGGCACGTGGTCATGGGTATGGCGCAGCACAGCCACCGCGATTCGATTTACGGCGCGCAGGGTATGCGTTGGCGCGGAGGCCTCGGTAATGACGTGCCGGCCTTGACGGTCGCGCGTATTTGCGGCAGCGGCGCCGAGGCGATTTGTTTGGGTTCGGAAATCATTTTGGCCGGTATGCGCCACGATGAAGACCGACCTTTCATGGTCGTCGGCGGCGCGGAGAGCATGCAATATCCGTTTTCGCTGTATGGCGTACGCGGGCACAAGATCGGCGCCGCCGTGCAGAAATACGGACCGATTGACACGAAAACGCTGCCCGCAGGCACGCATCTGCAAGACATGCTCCTCATGAGCCTTTACGATCCCAGCGCGAAGCTCGCCATGGCCAATACGGCGGAAGAGCTTGGGCGTCGTTATGGGATTCGCCGGGAAGAGGCCGATGCATTCGCGTTGCGATCGCACATCAATGCGAAAAAGGCCCGCGACGCGGGGCATTTCGATGAAGAGATTTCCCCCGTGACCTTGTCGTCAACCGATTCGGGCAAGGATACCGTCGTCAAGTACGACACGCATATCATTGAAGAGCCGAGTTTGGCGAAAATGGCGAAATTG
>CAYSYX010000187.1:14514-16536 GCA_964435055.1 uncultured Polyangium sp.
GCCTCCGGCGTTCGAAGCCGAGGGCATCATTACGGCAGGTAATGCGAGCGCCGTCGTCGATGGTGCGGCGTCCATGATCATCGGCAAAGAATCGGACGCCGAGAAACACAATGCCAAACCGATTGCGCGTATTGCGGGTATGGGCGTGGCCGCGTGCGATCCGCGCATCATGGGCTGGGGTCCGGTGCCCGCGGTGCGCAAAGCCTTGAAAAAGGCCGGCATCGAAGGCAAAGACGTGGACATCGTCGAAATCAACGAAGCGTTTGCCCCGCAAGCGATCGCGTGCGTGCGCGATTTCGAGAAAATGGGCATCGACCCCGAACGCGTCAATCCCATGGGCAATGCGATTGCTTTGGGACATCCGCTCGGAGCGACCGGCGCGATTCTCACGTTGACGTGTTCGTACGCTCTTCGCCGTAACAAACAACGTTATGGCATCGTCACCATGTGCATCGGTGGCGGTCAAGGCATTGCCTTGGTCCTCGAATCGCTCGCCTGATACGAATTCACCGCCCCTCTCCCCTCGCGCAGTTCCACCCAAAAACCACGCCGCTCGATTCGAGCTTTGCCCCCGAGCAGCTCGGGACCCCGCCCGACCGCATGCATGGCTCGGCGTTGTTTTTGCAGCCATTTTCCAGGCTGATCGTGAGCCTTGACGGCGCTCGACCATTGCTATACAAGACTGCGGCTCGCTCTCCGAAGCGAGATCCCCGACCCAAAAACCGCTCGCATTTGTTGTCTATGTTCTCTTTTCTGGCCACTGTGCTGTCGCCTCGCGGTCAAACGCTCTGGAAAATCCTCATCGTCGGGGAGCTGTTGCACCGAGTTTATATGATGTTCTTTTTATGGGGTCCGATGAACACCATCTACTCGGATATGTCGCGGCATTGGGATAATGCGGCGCATTTTCTGAAGCCGGGAGCGATGGGGGCGTCGAATCCATTTTTTTACCAGTTTTGGCTTTGGGGTTTTCGGCAACTGACCCACGACAATCGTATCGCGATGAACATCATGGCGTTATCGCTCTCGTGGGCGGCGCTTTTGTCTTGGTATTTGGTGGCGCGGGCCGTCGTGAAGGAAAAACGAACAGCGCTGATGTACACGGCCTTGTTCGGCCTGATCCCCACGCACGCCTTGATGTACATGTATTTCATGCCGGAGACCGTATTGATGCCGCTGACGGGTATCGCGCTGGCATTGACGCTTCGGGCGCTCAAACGCCCCTCGGCAATTCGTTTTTTGGGCTCCGTCTTTTTCTGGGTTTGCGCCATATTGACCAAATCGGTGGCCTTGCCCGTGGCCTTCGTATCGAGCGCCTACGCGCTTTGGCAGCAACGTCGTCGACGCATCTTGCTGCTGATTCCGGCCCTGGCCATCACGGCAGCGGGGTTTGGAATCGCCGGACAACGAGCGTATACTCATTTCGGCCGCTACACCCCGCTCGGCGACGGCACCCTCGTCTCCATCTATTTCGTGAGCGCCAAACGCGATTATCAAGTGGCGTGGATGAATAAAAAAGTCTCCACGGGCACGTTCATTTTTTCGTCTCCCAGCTTTTACATCAGCCCATTTCATCCGATCAAATGGCAAAGCTCGCGCAGCGGTCTCGTCAGGTTCACCCTGGATCCGGGCCTGCACGGCAAAGACGTTGAAAAGACCTTCATGGAGCAGCTGCGACTCAACAAAGACAAGTTGCCGCGGCTCATTTATGAAAACCTGATTTTCCTCTCCTTCGGCCACCATTGGCCCCTCTCCGGCCTCGACAATTGGAACGGGAAGATATGCCTCCACGAGCGCTGGATATGGTTTCCGATCTTCGTCGCGTCGACCATCCTCAGCTTGCTTTGGCTGCGACGTAAACGAGCGTTTTTCCCGGCCATTACCTTGTTTGCCACCATCGCCCTGTACGGATCGCAAATCACGGTCATGGAAGGTCGCTACCGCAAGTTCATCGAACCGTTCACGGTCCTGGCGGTCATGGCTTCCGTCGAGCGCATTCGTTTGGCGCGCAAAGGCAACCCG
>CAYSYX010000188.1:0-16436 GCA_964435055.1 uncultured Polyangium sp.
AACCACTACAGTATAAATCCATTGCCGCTCATTGCCCTGCCGTTTTTCGTGTTTTTTTCGCGTGCCGCGGCGACCGCGAGCGCACCCGAGGCCGTACGGGTTCTGGATGCCAAACGTATCGGCGGTTATGACGCGGTCGTCTTGGAAGCCGACGATTCGAGTGCCCTGGCAAAATGGCTGAAGGATCATGGTTATGACGCGCGACCGGCGTTAAAAGAATGGTTGCAAGCATACGTCGATGCGCATTGGAAAATCACGGCCTTCAAAATCGCCGCGGGTGAACCCACCGTGCAAACCGATGCGATTCGGATGACGTTCACAACCGACAAACCCATGTATCCTTATCGTGAGCCCAAGGATCAGCGGGAAAATCTACCGCCCGAAGCACAATTCGGGTCCCGGATGTTGCGCGTGTTTTTCCTGAGCAATGAACGCGTTGGAGCTACCGTGGGCACAGGACCGTTTTTCGGCAATGCGACCTGGTCGGGTCCGGTCAAAGCGCCGTTGAAGTTGCCGTTCTCGGCCCCGGACAAACCGTGGCTCACGGTGTTCGAAGATCAGTCGTTTCCTCGCCCAGGCACGGACGAACTGTTCTTTTCGCGCTCGACGGATCAATCGGAGCTCCGCCCGCCACCGATTCGCATCGGGCACGACGTCGACATTCCATTGCCGCTCGATGCATTGGCCCTCATCGCCTTCATCGGTTGGCGTATCGCTCGGCGCACCAAGTCGTCCTCATCCGAACAAACAACAAGCTGAGGTCTGGAGGTTATCGAGCAATGAGCGCACGCACTTCTTTATGGTTTGCGGCAATGTTGGCCTTATCGGCATCGGGCTGTTGCAAAGCGTGCGGCGCCGTCAAGGGCATTGCAAAAGAAATCCAAGGTCCCGAAGCGGCCGAAGCCGAGCGCCTCGTCAAGGAAAAGGTGACCAATGACAAGGACTTGCGCAAGCAGATTTGCGGCGTGGACACCCGCGAATTGACAAATTTGGTCGTCAAGAAGAATTCCGACGGGCATTACGCGATCACCGGTACGCCCATTGAAAAACCTCCGGTAAAACCACCCGCCGCCAAACCTGAAAACAGCGCCTCCGTCAAACCCATTGTGAACGGCGCGAAAACCCTCGAATGCGTCGCCGTCATCAGTTTGTTATGGGACGCCAAAGAAGATTCGACCGGTACGACCTGGACCATTCAAAAAGTATTCGTGGAGGAAATCACGACGCCCGGTGCTGAATACAAGCGCCCCAAGTCGCGAGACTGGGATTGATTTCATTCGAGGTCGAACGATTGAAGAGGACTCGTATCCAAGTTATCGCAGCCGATTCCGGCGCCGGGCATTCGTTGCGTTTCTCATTGCCCTCAACCTGATCATGGCGGCGGTTTTCCGGAAGCATGAACCCCGACGACCGGAAATCCGCCCAGTCGCTGAGCCGGTGCCAATGACGCGCGTCATGTCGGCGGTCGAAACGCGCGATACAGCGCCACGAGCCAATACAGCGTAAATGCCAAAAACCCTCCAAGGATTCCAAGCATGGCTGCATTGTTCAGCGGTTGGCGCCAAATATTCGAACGCAAAATGAGAAACAAGGTCGCTGCGGCAAGCACGGCCAGCGCCACGCTGAACCACGCCATCCAGTCGCCCATTCGCTTCAGCGCTTCCGGCCAACGTTCGTCGGTGACCCAATAATCACGGTGCGGAATGTTCACGAGCTCCCGCGGAAGTTGGGACAAGACACGCGGCATCATCAAGAATAATGTAATGATCGCCGAGAACAGCCCCACGTAAAAAAGGAAGAATGTATCGCGAGGCATGAAGCCGTTGGGTTGTCCCGACGCACCATAATGTGACGCCATTCGCGCCGGAAGCTGATCCCACACGAGCGCTACGCTTACGCTCGACAAGATCCCGATTCCCAGACAAACCCATGCAGCCGACGACCGAGAGGGCATGAACGAGCCCCGTAATCGGAGCGCAATCTCTCGTCAAGCCTTGAATCTCATCCGTGGTCGGGCGGCGGGAAACGCTGCTTGAACAAAAATGCCTCGGGCGTGGGTCCACGTTCCGTGATCAACGCGAGTTTCTGCTTCGCGTCTTGCATCGTGGGTAACGAGTCGGCGGGAATCCACCAAAGCGCCAGCGCATGACCACCGATCACGGCGAGTGCCTCGCCAAACCACCGTTTTCGTGCTGCATAGACCTCGGCATGCACCGTTCGATACGTGTAGTGGTGAAGATCCTCGATCGACGTCCAAACGGACATGTTGAAAAGCACATTGGGATCGTCGAATTCTCGCTGTGATGGGTCGCGCGAATCCGTGAGGTATCTCCAGACAAACCCAGGGCTACGCTCGGCGAGCGAATTCATTTCGTCGATACGCGCCAGGAATTCCGCCAATCGAGGATCGTCGATCGGATACAACGCGTAGGCGACGTTGGCTTGAGCGATATGGTACTTCATGGCCGGTCGGTGCGATACCACGACCATTGTACCGTGGGCAAACTATTCGGCGGCGGTGTCAGCTTGCGCGTCGCCGACCGGGTTTTCCTTCGGCACGAGCCACTGAAAAATCCACGTTGCCGTAGCTGCACCCACGATTTGAGCTCCGATGAAGGCCGGCGCATCCACCGGACGAATTCCGGCGAATGTATTCGTCATTGTGCGAGCCAGCGTGACGGCGGGATTGGCAAACGATGTCGAAGCGGTGAACCAATACGCCGCCGCGATGTACCCTCCGACGGCAAATGGCACCGCGGTCGGCCGCCGCCGTGAAACACCCCAAATGACGGCCAAGAGCCCGAACGTCGCCACCACTTCGCTCACGAATTGCGCCGAACCACTGCGAAGATGCTGGGAAGCCGCGAATGTCGGTTCACCAAACATCACGTCGGCCACGGCCACGCCCGCAAAAGCCCCTGTCAGTTGCGCAAGCACGTACACGGGGACATCTCGCCAAGCCAAACCATTTTGAGCCGCGTCCGCAAGCGTGACTACGGGATTGAAATGCGCTCCGGAAATCGGCCCGAACGTCAAAATCAACGTCACGAGCGCGCACGCTGTCGCCAGGGTATTGGCGAGCAGCGCAATGGCGACGTTGCCGCCGCAGAGCCGCTCGCCCATGATCCCGGAACCCACGACCGTCGCCAAAAGCATTGCCGTTCCAATGCCTTCGGCGACGGCCCTTCGCTTTAAATCAACCTGCATCGTTCGAACTCGGGGCGCAACACGTCGACGCTTTTGCCTCGGGTTTTTTGGAAATTCCAATCACCGGTGCACAACAATTGGTCGAATCGTCGCGCATCACCTGCGCGTCCGCTTTCACCACGAATACTTCCCACGAATTTCCATCCGGATCTTCAATCCACACCTTGTCCTGCAGCGCATAACAACACGTCGTGTCTTCTTCGGTAAACGTTTTGAGCCCCAATGATTCGAATCGATCCTTCGCTTCCACGACGTCATCGGTGCTCGCGACTTGCACCCCAAAATGACTCGCATTGATGCCCGTGCGCGGTGCCTCTTGCATCGTCAAATTCAGCGCCGGCGCCAGAAGGTCGAATTTGGCATATCCAGGACGTCGCTTTGTCGCTTGGACACCGAATGCCTTCTCATAAAACGCTACCGATGCGTCGATATCGCTCACATTCAACGAAACGTGCGGCTTCAAGATGTTCATCGTCGGTTTTTCCTTCCTTCTTCCAAAAAAGTCGAACCATCAGTCCCAAAAAAAACGGCTCGTAACCGTTTATTCGGGATTAGCAACACTTCCCGGGTTTCTTGTCCGGACCGCGTTTACAACAATCCTCCCATACGTAATCCGTCAGCTCCCGCAGAGCCGTGTAATCGGCTGCGTACAGGTGAAACGTGCCTTCGTTGCGCGTCGTAAAGAGTCCCGCTTCGACCAGGCGTTTCAAATGATGGCTGAGCGTCGATGCCGGCAAATCAACGTGGGCCTGAATATCACCGGCAGCCGTACCCTGCGGGTCCCCTTGCACCACGAAGCGCAAAATCTGCAAACGCAGCGGATGACCCAGCGCACTCAGCTGTTCGGCATGACGCTCGAGCTTTGAACTCACGACGCTACTTCTAACATCTTCGAAGTAGGAAGGCAAGGCTCTTGTTCAAAAATTTCTTCGAGCGTCACTGCAGGTTTGTTTTGTCCCGGGCGAGGTCCGTTTGATGCAGCGTGGTGTCTCCGCCGAGGATGTCGGCGATAGCCTCGTACATCGCGCGTGCGGACGGATAACGTTGCGCGCGATCGACACTCGTCGCGCATTCGACGATGGCGGCGATTCGCTCGTCAATCCATGGCGCATGTTCGCGAATCGGTTTGTAGATGGTCGTTGGTGTATCGAGGAGAAACTGCACGAAATGTTTGACATCGGGAAAAGGCACAGCGCCCACGAGCATCGTATGCAATGTGATGCCCAATGAAAAAACGTCCGCTTGTCGATCGATGTCCGGCTTTCCGAGAAGCTGCTCGGGGGACAGGAAAAACGGCGAACCCATGATACGACCTTGCGTCGTTCGATATTCTCGGGCTGCGCTCGTCGCATCGGGATGTCCGGCTTGAATCTTCGCAATGCCGAAATCCAGAATTTTGACCACTACGGTTCCATCATCGAGGCGCGCTAAAAACAAATTGGATGGTTTGATATCGCGATGAATGGCGCCCGCCCGATGCGCATCATCGAGGCCGAGACACGTTTGCGCCGCAATGCGCAGAGCCACGTCGGGTGCCAAAGCTCCTTCGCGATTCAACATCGACTGTAAGTCTTCGCCTTCGAATCGCTCCATCACGATGAAGGACAAACCTTCGCGATCCCGACCGACGTCGACGACGCGCACGATGTGATTCGAATCGATGTTGCTCGCCAACGACGCTTCACGCTCGAAACGTTGCAATGCCGAAAACTGCTTGTCGGGAGGCGTGGTCATGAGCCACTTGATGGCCACCGGTTGTCCGGTACGAACATGGTGTGCGGCATACACCAAACCCATGCTGCCTCGTCCAAGCAGATGCTCCAACGTATAACCTTCCGGCGCGTGTGGCTCGATCACTCGACCACACTAACACCTATTCAACGCAAAGCACGGTTTTCTCAGGTCAAAATATTGCTTATTCGCGTCAAGGTTTTGGCGTCAAAGCACTCGGAGAACGCGGTGTTCGTCGTCGACATTGGGCACCGGGAGTAACTCGTTCTCATAAACACCATCGTCGCTTTCCGGTTCGCACAAGTATGTCGCGATGGCTCCGAGCGGTTGATCCGTGCCGACTTTTGCATAACCGACGGGGGCATGGCGTTTTTCCCGGCGCCATCGTACGCTGATATCCCCGACCTTTGCCGCTTCCAAAATGGCCCGACCATTCTCCGTCCCGAGCGATTCAAGGGTGGCCACTTCGACATCATACGTGCCTTCCGCCGGCTCGACGTGCAATCCATGGTTTTTCAGGTGTGCGGCGACGGTTTCGGGGACGAGATACGCCTTGGGCCGATCAATCGTGACCGTCCCTCGAAAACGCCCGAAATACGGAATCGTGCAGCTCGATGGTTCACCTTCCAGGGTCCGTGGTGAACGGGTCAAAATCGTAACGGGCTTGTCCAATGCCTCCAGTGCATAACGCACCGCAATTCGGTTTGGCGGGGTCTTACTCGATTCCACGACCTGCCTGATTCGGTCCGCGTTTTTCGCCGCCCAGGCCAATAACTCGATTTGCCACGCCCGCGCCGTGCGCACTCGTTCTTCGAAGGGCAAATAACTGTAACACTCGAGCAAAATATCCATTCGCCCCGTCAAACCTCGATAATTCGATCCAAATCGCGGATGATGCGGATACGTCATCCAACCGAGACCAACCCCGCCGTTTGGATCCACTTCTCCGTCCGCGTCGAGAATTCGCTCGTCTTCGACGAAATTGCCATACCAACCACTCTCGAATCCCCGCGCGCGTACCGCTGCAATCACTTCGGGCACCATTGATTGTCGCGCCAAATCAATCGGTTCATGCCGCCCCGATTCCACCGTATGCGGCACATCCACCGTCATTTGAAATCGATGCACCGAACCGTTGGTGGCGTGATTGTCAATCGTCAAATCCGGCGCGAAGGGGATACATACGCGATCTTGCAACAGCCGCATTTCGGACGCTCGTTGGCGCATGTAATCGCGGTTCAAATTGATACCCTGGCTTTGCGTTCGCGTTCCAACCACGGGTCCGATTTGTCCGGACAATTTCTTCAAATCCAGACGCCGATTCGCCGGATCGAGCGCGTCATTGCCGTCGGGATTAAACAGCGGGACGATCACCAAGGTGATTGCATCGAGAAAATCTTCCTGCCTGCCATCCAGCATGTCTCGCACGAGCGCCAGTGTGGCTTCTTTGCCTTCCACTTCGCCCGGATGAATTCCATCCATCAAGAGCACGACGGGACGATTGGTTTTTCGCGCATCTTCGGCCGAACGAACTCCGTCTTTGGAGAGAATCAGCAGCGGCAATTCACGTCCTTGCGGCGAAACGCCGAAGGTTTGCACGGACAAACGCGGATCGTTTCGTTCATCCAGCCGGCGAATGAACTTCATGACGTCGGCATGCAGGGACGTTTCACGATAGGACGTAGCTTCGGCACGAGTGAGCAGCATGGGCGCGACATACCACGGGTGCAGTGCGAGCGGTATGGGATTGCTGTGCGTCGACGAAGGTGAATTCCCGCGTCGTTTGTCTTTACAATCGTCTTTTGCGTGAACGTGCATGTTGCAACGCCTCGCCAAATCACCTAGCGTCGATCGCTGCACCACGCATGGAACTCATCGGAGGACGATACCGCACCGAAGAAAAGCTGGGTGCGGGGGGAATGGGCACGGTCTACGCCGCGACGGATACCGTCACGGGCGCGCGTGTCGCTCTCAAAGTCGTCGCCGCTCAAGTTGCCGAAAACGAAGTGCTTCTCAGTCGATTCGAGCGCGAGGTGCGCACGGTACGAGCGCTCGAAACACCCCATGTCGTGCGCGTGTTCGACGGCGGACGTGATCCGCATTCGCAGTTGCCGTATTTCGTCATGGAAGTGCTCGATGGCGACGACGTGGGACGCGTCATCAAACGGCTTCGTCCCATGCGCCCCGACTTGGCGCTGCGTATTGGGGTTCAAGCATGTATGGGCCTCGAAGTGGCTCATGCCGCGCGTGTCGTTCATCGCGACATCAAACCATCCAATCTCTTTCTCGCCAAAACGTCGGTTCCCGGCGAAAGAATCGTCAAGATACTCGACTTTGGTATTGCCAAACTCGTACCCGAGCCGGGTGAGTCCGGACAATCGGGCGACGTCACGAGTTTGACCGAGACCGGAAGTATGCTCGGCTCGCCGTTGTACATGGCGCCCGAACAGGCGCGTGGGCACAAGAACATCGATCATCGCGCCGATATTTGGTCGCTGGGGGTTGTCCTGTACCAAGCTTTGACGGGACGAACTCCACACCCGTTCACCGATGCGCTTGGCGAACTCATCATCGCGATTTGCACCGAGCCGGCGGAACGGATCGAGCGTTTGGCGCCTTGGGTACCCAAACACGTGGCGGATGTCGTGCATCGCGCTCTGGCGATTCCCCTGACGGACCGTTATCAAACGATGTCGGACATGCGAGCGGCGTTGTTGTCGTGTTTGTCGCACGGTACCGCGATCCACGAAAACATGCTCGTTCCAATGGCGGAAGCAGAGCGGGCGGCGGCGCCGATGATGGCCGAGACAAACCTCGGGGCTCGTGATGATGGTCGCGATCTCGGGGGCCGGACGATTTCGGATCAACCTACGGCACATTGGGCCGGCGCGAACACCGGGGCGAACACGCCGGGCCCGATGCAGCTTGGTCCGGTGACGTCCACGGGCGTGGCCGGGTTTGGCGCGACCACCCGCGTTGCCGAACGACCGCGAACCGGCTTGTTGGTCGCCGCGGTGCTTGTGTTTGCGGCGATGGGTGGCATCGGCGCGTTTGCGCTCTTGGGTGGAACGCCGAACGAACCGGACAAACCCGCGTCGGCATCACCCGGCACCAGCGTCGTTGCGGCGACGCGCGTCGTGCGAGTCTTCGTCGAGCCTGCAAATGCCCAGGTATCCGTCGATGGACGGGCCGTGACGCCGACGGACTCGGCCATCACGATCGAAGGTTCGCTCGGAAGTACGCACGCGGTGCGTGTATCCGCCAACGGACAAACCGAATCGAAAGACGTGATCTTGACCGAACGAGGTCCGGTGCCGGAGCGCATTGTCGTTGCTGCGCCGCAGCCCAGCTTCGTAGCTGCGCCCGGTCCGGCCCCCACGGGGAAAAAAGGGCCGTTGCCGCGGGCATCTGAAACGAAGAAACAGCCGCCGCCTCCGGGCGACATTTTCATGGGTCGATGACCATGGCGCGAAGATTCGGTTCATGCCCGGCGTCGTTTGTCATGACGGCATCGTTGTTCGTTGCGTGTTGCCTCGGTTTTTCGGGACAAGCTTCGGCGGACGGATTGGCCGACGAGGCGGAGCTGCACTTTCAACTGGGCACCGGCGATTATCAAAAAGGCGAATACACTTCGGCGCTCGAGCACTTCATGGTGTCGAATCGGCTCGTGCCGAATCGCCGCGTCGGGTTCAACATTGCGCGGACCTTCGAGCAGCTCAAACGTTTTCCCGATGCGTATCGGTATTACACCGACGCACTCGAGGGAGAGACAAACAAGACCGCGATCGACGCTGCACGTACGGCACTCGAACGGCTGACGCCCTACGTTGCGCTGCTCGATGTCGTGACGAATCCGCCGGGGGCGACGATCTACATCGATCGCAAGGATCTCGGATCTCGCGGGCGAACGCCGCGTGCCCTCGCGCTCGCTCCGGGCACGTATCGCGTGATCGTGGAATTGCCGGGATATGAATCCGCGTCGAGTCAGCCGATCTCGGTTCAAGTCGGCAACACGGAAAAAGTACCGCTCGAGCTCAAACGGATCGAAGGTCGAGTCGAAGTCACATTGACCGGCGCGCCACACGCTGCGGTTCGCGTCGACGACGAAGCGAGCACACCTGTATGTACGGCGCCGTGTGAGTTCGCGCTTCCCGTAGGCAAACACGAACTGTTTGTCACGGCGGACGGAGTCGCCTCCGCGCCCAAAACCGTGCAAGTCGTGGCGGGACAGAAGGTCGCTGTGGGTGTTGCGTTGCGTCCACCCTCCGGCGTCGTCGTCGTCGGTTCGACCGAGCCCGGTGCGCTCGTGACGATCGATGGTCGTCCGGCGGGTTTTACCCCGGCGGTTCTTCGTGACGTACCGGTCGGTCCGCGGCGCGTGCAAATCAGCGGCAAAGGGTACGCGACGCAAACGCGGGACATTGTCGTTCGTCAAGGTGGCCAAGTGGATCTGGGGGTGATCGATCTCGTCCCCCAACGCGAAGTCACCGCGGTTTCACGTTATGCGGAGCGAATCGACGACGCACCGAGCTCCGTCAGCGTGATCGACGGACGCGAGATCGCGGCGTTCGGATATCCGACGATCGCCGAGGCTCTGCGGGGTGTGCGAGGTTTGGCGCTCTCGAACGATCGGGTGTACGCGTCCGTGTCCGTGCGGGGGATTGGCCAGCCAAACGATTACGGCAGCCGCCTGCTCGTGTTGTCCGACGGTCAAGCGCTCAATGACAACTTGCTCAACAGTTCGTACATCGGCAGCGATGGTCGCAGTGATTTGGCGGATATCGATCGAATCGAAGTCGTGCGGGGTCCGGGCTCGCTCTTGTACGGCGCCGGGGCGTTCGCCGGTGTCGTCAACCTCGTCACGCGCGGCCGTGATGCACCCAATGGCGTGCACGTGGGCGTAGGAACGTACGACAATGCGGTGTTACGCGGGCGCGGGGGTTTGCAATGGAAGTTCGGCCAGGACAAAGGTATTTGGGCGAGCGGGTGGGGGGCGCAATCGAATGGATTCGATTTGGAATTACCCGTGAGCGGAAGTCCCGACCCGATCCGTGTTCGCGGCGTTGAACGATTTCAGGCCGGGGGCACTGCCGGACGCGTCTTTTTGGGGCCCGCCACGATGCAATGGTATTTGCATCACCGTACGCAAGTCAGTCCCGTGGGGGCTTATGCCACCGAATTGAACAATGCTCGTAATGCGTTCGCCGATACTCGAATGATGGTGGAAGCACGTTACGAACCGCGGATATCGAATTCGGTGCAGCTTCTTTTTCGCGCTCATGGCAATCACTACACGTACGACGGCACGTATGCCTTTGCCGGCAATATCGACAATATCGAGAAATTCTCGGGGTCTTGGATGGGCGGTGAAGCGCGTCTCGTGTATTCACCCGGACCGCGATTTCGTTTGACCGTGGGCGGCGAAGGACAATGGCATCCGGAAGCGACGTTGACCGGCACGCGCCATACGCCGCCGCAGGCGGATTTTCGGTACATGAATGAAAAGCGGCCATATTATTTCGGCGCCGGTTATGCATTGGCCGAAGGATCGCCATGGCCGTGGTTGCGTTTGTCCGGAGGCGTGCGCATCGACGGATACAGCACATTCGGGGCGGTCGTGGTGCCTCGAGGGGCCATCATCATCAAACCCTCGCGCGCCGGAATCCTCAAGATCATGGGCGGTCGAGCATTTCGAGCGCCGAGCATTTACGAGCAGTTGTACAACGACAATGGCCAGTCCCAAGAAAAAGCTCTGACCCTCGACGCCGAAAAGATCGTTTCCGGCGAGATCGAATATTCGCATCGATTTCTCGAAGATTGGGTCGCGCTTGCCGCCGCGCATACGAGTGTTGCGGACGGCATCATCGAAACCGAACAAATACCCGGAAAAACGACGGTTCGTTATGCCAACCAGAGCGAGCGCATTTTGGTGATCGGTGCCGATGCCGAATTGCGTCGTGAATGGCGCAAAGGCTGGATGCTCGCGGCAACGTACGGCTATCAACGAGCGCGATACCTCGATGCGGTCAATGGCGATCGGCCGACGCCGAATATCCCGGAGCATTTGGGCAGCGTACGGTTTGTCGTGCCCATATTGCCTACGGTGGCGTCGCTCGGTACGCGCGCCACGGTTGAAGCGCCAAGATTGATCGATGGCCTCAATTCCACGCCTATGGGTATCGTCGCGGATGTTACTGTGTCCGGAGAACTGAAAACGTATGGCTTGAGGTATGTCGTCGGCATTTACAACGTTGCCGATCGGCGTTACTCCGCGCCGGTGACGGAAACCTTCGCGAGCCGCACGATGCCCCAAAATGGGCGCACTTTTTTGGTGGATCTCGTGGGAACGTTCCCCCCGTGAAGCAATTCGTTTCATGACGACGATCCGGCCTTCGAGGTTTCGGTCGAGATCGATCATGGGTGTATGTCAATCGACGGGTATATTTCTTCGATTCTATACGACCGTCGTCAAATCGGCAATCGTCACATCAATCAGGTGCAAAATACGTTTTTCGAGACGCTCGAAGGCTTCTTCGTCGACGATATGGCGATCATTGGGCACATGAATGAAGCCGCTGCGCACGAGCGGCCATCTTTGTGTTTCGAGCACCTTTTCTCGTACCGATTGCAGAGCAAAAAATACCTCTTCGCATAGATAACCCCCGGCGTCTTCACTAACTCGCACCGAGCCTTCTTCCGACGACCGAACGATCCGGTCGACGGGCAAGGCTGTCCGAAGGGTCTTTGTCGCCATGGGCCGAGGTGGCACGGCAAGAGCGCCGGCATTGTCACGACGTTCCGGGTGTCGTCGATTGGTGGCCGATAATTCGATTTCAATCGAATCGCGCGCCATACCCAGCGCAATGGCCACGTGCGGCCGAATTTCTTCAATGTATTGCTCGAGCAGACGCGGTGCTTCGCCCCAGACGACGGGCAATTTGCGCCCCACGATGGTGCCTCCGCGAATGGTTTGTCCGTCCAATGAACTTGCGAGCTTTCCGCTGGGATTCCACGATGCTCCGCCAAAAGGTTCGAAACCCGTGACGAGAATACGCAATTGGTTGGCGCGTATGCATTCCTGAATCGATTCGCGAAAAATCACCCAAGGGTAATCCATCAAAGCACCGTCGAACATCGCCGACAGTATCGCGTGGCGCCGCCGGTGAAATCAAGTCCAAGGATCTCGAGCGACCGGTATCGAGTCTTCGAGCAACGTTTCAATCATGTTGCGGACTGTTTCACCTCGTGCATTGGCGATTGCCCGATAGGCTGCTTTCTCCCACCTTTTGGGCCATGGCGCGTCTGGCATGCGTGTTGCGAAGGCTCATGCCGCGTCATGGATGGTGAATTTCGAATCCCCGTACGATCATGGTCATGGCTGACGATGTTTCGTCGTGGGATGACGATTCGACGGAATTCATTCCGTTTCGAAGGTCGATGGCGAGCGTCAGCATTCGGGGGAAGGCGGTAAATATGCTTATCGTCGCGGCGATTTTGGCGTTGGTCGTGGGGCTCATGTTGGGCCTGTTGGGTGGAGGCGGCGCGATTTTGACCACGCCCATGCTGATTTATCTTGTCGGCCTCGAACCGAAGGAGGCGATTACCGCATCGCTTGTCGTGGTTGGGGTGACGAGCGCCATAAGCGCGGGATTTCATACTCGTCTTGGGAATGTCGATTTTCGTACGGGGGCCATATTCGGCGGTGCGGGAATGACGGGTGCTTTCGTAGGCGGGAGACTCGCCGGGTATGTGAGTGCCACGGTATTGTTGTTGGCATTTGCGGCCATGATGCTCGTCACTGCCATTATGATGTTGAAGGGCCGTGGCGAATCCGCCGGCGATGGGCGAATGCATGCGGCAAAGGCGATGGCGGTCGGAGCGGTGGTTGGATTCATCGCCGGATTGGTGGGAGCCGGCGGTGGCTTTCTGATCGTTCCGGCATTGGTTCTTTTTGGCAACATTCCCATGCGTCGCGCCATCGGCACATCGCTTTTCGTGATCACGCTGCAATCCATCGCGGGATTTGCCGGGCATATTGCGCATGCTCGGGTGCCGTTGTCCGTCGTTGCACCCATTACGGGCATGACCGTCATCGGAACCATCGTGGGCGTACGTTATGCGCAACGAGTGTCCACTACGGCGTTACGTCGAGCATTTGCGTGGTTTGTCTTGGCAATGGGGATCTTTGTCTTGGCAAAACAAGTTTCGTGGCCGGTGACGCTTCTTTTTGCCGGCGTTGCCTTGTCGGTAGCTTTTTGGGTGTCTCGTGCGTCGGCGCGTGAACCACAGCCGGGTGCGTCAGGTACGAATTCGACGTCGGCCTTGAATGTTCCGTGCCAGACAAACCAACGACCTGTGCGGGGGTGAGTTCATTCGCACGCTTCATTCGTTGTTGGCGCTCCCCGATCTGCACCGAAGGTTCATGCCTTTGCGAAGCAGACGTTCGTCAGGCTCGCTCGTCATTGCCATCCGCTGCGCGACGCTCGTATACTGACGGGCGGACATGCAATCGGCTCCCGCACTTCCGCTAGAGAAACTTGCGGCGATCGACGCCAAACTGCAGGCGGGTTTGCCTCGGGATCGCGTTTTTGCGGATGCAGGAGTGACCGCGGAGACGTGGGAACGAGCCAAAGATGCTTGGTTTGCCCGAATGGCGAACGAGGCTGCGCGAGGCAAGGGTCGAAAACTGCACAAGCGCTACCACGACCTGCTGCGTGCGGCTCGTGCGGAGGCTGTTTCGGACGAGCGACAAACCCTGGTCAAACCCAACGGTAAAGCGCCCAAACCGCCGATCGCTCGTTTGTCGCCGCTCGCGGCGCAATATCGTCCGGACGCACCGCGGGTGTCGTCCACGGATGTCGCCGATTCTCCATCGGGCTTGATGCGTGCGCCCGGCGTCGTGGTGGCGGCACCCGCGATTGTTTCGCCCGCGCGCGAGAGCTCCCCGGGCGGCGGTGGTCTCAAGCACGGCCTACCGTTTGGCGGGACAAGCCGATCGCCCCGTGACGAAGATGCGCCGGTCCTTGTTGCCGCCGCGTCTGGCTCGACAAACCAGCCGGCCAATCACCCACCCGCCCGGGTGCGAAAAGAGACCATCGCGTTCGACATGCCCGTCAGTGAGGACCAGACGATCCTGCATACGGGTCATACGGGTGCGAACAAGGCGGCGCTGCCGTTTGTCTCGACTAAACAGACCCAAGCGTCTTGGGATGAAACGACCGAGCCCGTGCGTTCGCCTTTGCGCAACGAGCCGCTGCCGTTTGTCTCGGCGAAGCAGCGCTCCGCGGCGAATCCCCAGGCGTCGCCGTCGCGAGCTTCCGGGGTCAAGGATGCCTTGCCGTTTGTCAATCCACAACAAGCAGCTTCTCCATCGAGTGTGTTCGCGGCGCCGGTGAAGCAGGCGGCCGCACCTCCACCGCCGCTCGATTCGGATCCGCTTGCACAGACGCACGTGGCGAATTCGGGATCGCGTGGTGAGGTCTTGCCTTTTGGGAACAGCAAAGCGGCGCCGGTTGCTGCACCTGCCGCGACAAACCCGTCCCAGGCATCCGGGCTTCCGTTTCAAAAAACCGCGTCGCAACCACCGCCGGCGTCGCCTTCGAGTCCACCGCCGGCGAACGTTTCGTCGGGTTTGCCTTTCCAAAGGGCATCCGTCCCACCGGTTTCCGGGTCGCGTCCGGGTTCGCAAGCGCCGCCGCCGAATGCGCCCGAGCCGTTCGATTTGACGCGATATGCGTGTTTGTGCGCCGAGCTGGCGCGTTATTCCGACGACACCGAACGGGTCTTTGCTCGTTATGGCTTGGCCGATCCGCAAGTTCGGGCATCCGTCGATGCGACATGGCGTGCACGACTCGGCCAAGATCCGCAGCTTTATCGCACCTGGCAAGAGTATTACCAACACTACTCGACCCAGTGGTTCGGTCCGGGCCGCAAAATATAAACCGGCCAAGAATGTCTTTCGCCTCGTCAATGCGGTCTTGGAGGCGGAATCGAAATCCGCTAGCATGACACCATGCCGGCACAAACTGCGATCTTCTCGCTTGAAGGCGACGCTCTTCCCGCAGATGCCACGACGGCGCTTTTCGAAGCGCGCGAGTCGATCTCCGAGCCTTATTCAATCCACGTGACGTTTGCCACGCGCGATACATCGTTTCGCGCCGAAGATTGTTTGCGAACTCGTCTGTGCCTCGTGGTCACATCGGGCCTGGGTTTGCCGCGGTACTTCGATGGCCTTGTGGATCGCGCACGTTTCGTGCGTGTCGTGGATGATGAACGCCACTTCGAGATGCGATTGCGGCCTGCGCTTGCGGGTCTGGAACATCGCGAAGGTTGTCGCATCTTCCAAGAGAAAACGATCGTGCAGATTGTCCAGACGATCTTCGAAGAAGCCGGATTCGGCGACAAGGTCACCTGGCAAATCACAAAAGAATACGAACCGCGCGAGTTTGTCGTTCAGTACAATGAAACGCAATTGAACTTTGTCTCGCGGCTACTCGAGCACAACGGCATTTTCTACTTCTTCCGTCACGGTCCCGAAGGCCATCAGATGATTCTCGGTGATGATCCTTCGGCTTTCGAGGCCGACGGACCTTTGCCGGTCATTTTCGGTATCTCTCAAGGCATTGGTTTGCCCGGGGTCGAGCCGCTGCGAAATTTCTCGCGAAGTCGGGCTCTACGAACCGATCGCGTGCACTTGCGGGATTACGATTTCGAGCGTCCGGGCACGAGTCCCGAAGCGCATCAGCCCGGCAAGGAGGCATTTCCTTTGCCGTATTTCGAGTACCCCGCGGGGTTTGTCAAGAGCGCCGTCGGTTCACGATTGGCCGAAGCGCGCTTCAAATCGCTGCGCCGCGACGCCGACACGTGCGAAGGTGAAAGTCGCGCCGTGGGGCTCGTGGTGGGCGCTCCGTTTGTCGTGGAAGGAGCCGCGCAACCGTGCCTCTTGGGCGAGTTCGTGACGACGCACCTCACGACATCGGGCAAACAAACGCGTTCGGGGGGCAATACGAACAGCACGCTCGAGAACAAGTTCTCGGGTATTCCCAAAGGGGCGCCGTTCGCGCCGCCGATTCGGGCGAAAAAGCCGCGTATTCACGGCATACAAACGGCCGTCGTGACCGGTTCGAGCAAACAAGAGCAGACGATACACGTCGACAAGTACGGCCGGATCAAAGTGCGATTTTATTGGGATCGCGTAAACCAACAAGATCACACATCGAGCTGCTGGATTCGAATGGCGCAGCCCGAAATGGGCAGTTCCATCAGTTTGCCGCGTGTCGGCTGGGAAGTATCGATTGCGTTTCTCGATGGCGACCCGGATCGGCCCGTCGCGATGGGACGTGTGTACAATGCCGAGAAGACGCCGCCTTATGCGCTTCCGGGCGGGAAAACGACCGGAGCGCTCAAGAGCTTGTCTTCTCCGGGGGGCGGAGGCTTCAACGAAATCAAATTGGGCGACAGTGCCGGAGGTCAGGGTTTTTCCATTCACGCCCAAAAGG
>CAYSYX010000189.1:0-16399 GCA_964435055.1 uncultured Polyangium sp.
ATCAACGCCTCAGGCTTCAAGGTCTGGCCCGCAGAGGTGGAGTCGTGGTTGTTTAGGCACCCCGCCCACCAGGAGGCCAGTGTCATATCCAACAACGGTGAATAACGTGGTGAAAGCGTGTAGGCGGGGGTCGTGGTGCGGGGTTGAACCGCCGAGCGGAAGTCCCGGTCCACGCCTCCGCTACCGGTGGAATGGAGATGCGAGATCCACCGACGTTCAAGGTAATGCCCGTGCTGCCGCTGATGGCGTGGCTTGCGGCTTGCGAAACCAGGTTTCCAATGGTTTTCATGACGCGATCGCCACCGACGACGGACATGAGGTTCTCCAAGACCCTCGACATCTGATTGCCGCCGACCGATTGATTCTGGTTTCGCGTGACCTTTTCTTCGTCGTCGCGTTGGATCTCCATGCTGCGATCGCGGCCTACGGAGAGCGCTTTGTCGTTGTTGACGCGCTCGGTCATGTCTTTTTCGGCGCGCATGCGCAAAAGCTCATTGCCCGCTTTGTCCTCGAACATCAACTCGTTATAGCCGCCGTTGCTGGGCGAAGAATTGCTCTTCCAGCCGCTTTGCGTCTTGTTGTCGGGGAGCTTGTAGGGCGTCTTTTGCAAATTGGTGTAGACGCGGCCGGTGATCACGGGCCGATCGGGATCGCCGCCGAGAAAGTCGACAATGACTTCTTGACCGACACGCGGAAGGTTGCTCCCGCCGAACCCCGAACCACCCCAAGGTTGGCTGACGTGAATCCAGCACGAGCTGTTGTCGTCGCGTTTTCCCTCGCGATCCCAGTGAAACTGCACGCGCACGCGACCGAATTCGTCGGTGTGAATCTCTTCGCCGGACGGACCCACCACGGTCGCGCTTTCCACACCATCGGCTTTGGGTTTCTGTTGTCGCAAGGGCGGCGCGTAGGGTTGATCGGCGCTGCGCACTTCGCAATGGTGGCTGATGTCTTCATTGGCGCGGCCGTCGATATGCGATTCCAGCACCAACAGCCGCTTTCCATCGCCGAGTGCACGATGCGGATGATCGAGAACGCTCATCACGGTGCCGGGACGCAGGTCGATGACGTTCGTGGTAAAACTCGCCGTGCTCGCATCGGAACGGCCGGCATGGAGGCGTTTTTCCGTGAGTTTGGCGCCTTCGGCTTCATCGGCGCGATGCATGCCTTTGTCGTCGGCGATGGGTGTGGGTTCGCCTTTTTGGGTTTCGAAGACAAACGCGCCGGGAACGTAGTGAAAACTCTCCAGTTTTTCCTCGACGCCGCCCGACGTGGCGCTCGAACCGAGGGGAAAGTCGGCGGGTCGACGATAGTCATGGTCGCGCAGCGTCATTTTGCCCGGACGAACCTGGCGGCTCACGCGAACGTTGGTGACGTGTTCTTTGTCGACGGTGCCGGGTTCGTCCCGGAACGCGATGGCTTTGGAGCGTTCTTCATTGCGATGGGGAGCATCGGAAAGGACGCAGACGGTTTTCTTGTCTTTTTCGGTGAAGTAGAAGGCGATCCCGGCTTCTTCGAGCATACGGGAGAGAAAGGCATAATCGGTTTCGCCGTATTGCACGCGGTATTTGCGGGTTTTGTACGTGCTTTCGATCTTCTTCTCGGTCTCGACCCCCCATTCCTCGAGCAATTGTTGGGCGATATCGAGTTCGGTTTTGCCCTGGAAGATGCGATGATTTCGGCGTTGGGACGCGAGCCACATCTTGGGAACGATGCTGATGTGGTAGGCGGTGAGGCCTTTTTCTTCGGCTCGCAAAAGGTGCATTTCATTGCAGATGCCCGACCATTTGCGAGGTGTCCCGTCGACGCTGCGTCCGTGGAGGGTAAAGGTGGCATCCAGGCCGATGACGGCTTCGAAATCGACGTCGGGGTTCGACGAAAGCGCGGTCAACGTGACGGTGAAGAGCGAGGACATCGATTGGTGGATACTGAATTCGCGCACGTCGAAAACATCGCCAGAAGCGACGGATACTTCCAGATTGCTCATGTGCCGGTCCTCGCAGTCGTAGGGCTCGAGATCAGTGCTCGTGGTGAGGGGGTTGTCTCATACGAACGATCACGTCCACGAATGCAAGCGCTGGGCCACTCGTGACGGCGTACGTACAAGGTGCCGGCCCCTTTGCACAGGTGACTCATCCTACATTCAAAAGGTGCCAAGCACTTTGCCCGGGGATCACCTTGCAGGGCGCACGGCAACGATGGTAGGTTTGCAACAGATGAGCAAGGAACAGCCCTCGGCCAAGGTTATTCATTTCCCACCTTTGCCGCGTATTCCGACGCCGCCGCGTTTTCCTCCGGATGCGCGCCAACAACAAACGGGCAAGATCATCAATAACATCGCGCAGGCCCTGAAAAACCAGGCGACCATTGTCGGGCCAAACCTCGTGGATGGTTTTCCGGCTTCGGCGGTGGACTTGGGACGATTGCAAGAGGTCCTCGAGCAGGGCCTCCAGCGCCTTGAATGGACGCAAATTGCCGAGCGGTGGGACGAAGTGCAAGAATGGATGTCCCGATTGCTTCAGGGGTGGGTTCAGCGAAACAAGATGGTGAAGTTCGATCGGCGTGAAAACGGGATTGCCATTGAATTGCAGACCCAGGATGATTGGGGTTATTATCGATATGTATTCGACATCTTCCCGGGCCGCAATGCACCCAAGAAAAACGCGCCGTAGGTGTCGTCGCTTCATGGCCCGGATGTCGAAGATTGCCTGCAAGCCTTTTTTATTCTTCGTTGCGGCGTTATTTCTGGTCGCCTGCGGCCCTCATTGGCGAACCCCGTCGAGCGTGCTCGCCAAATGCCATGGCAGCCATGCGTGCATCGAGATTTGCACGGATTATCAAGAGGTCCAATTCGGGCGGCTTTATTGCAAACAGCTTCAGCGCGAACAAGCCGCGCGCCTCGAGCCGCACGAACCGGCGGACACGTCGTCCATCAAGGTCCGTGTATTGGATGTGCCCGATTTTGCGCTTCCCACGCCGACCATCGTGTCGCGAAGTATGCCGGCGGTGGTCAAGATCCAAACCGGGCATGGATTCGGAACCGGGTTTTCAATCACCAAACACGGATTGATCGTCACCAATTATCACGTCATTGCCGGTGAATCTTCGATCGCCATCGAATTCGACAATGGCCATATCGAATATATTTCCGAAATCGCCGCTTACAGCGAACGCTACGATTTGGCCATTTTGCAGGTATCGGGGTTGCGCACGGCGTTGGCCATCGGCCCGAGCGGAAAAATCGAAGTGGGTGAACCGGTATTGGCCATCGGCCACCCATTGGGTTACAACTCGAGCGTCGCGACGGGTATCTTGAGCGGGCGTCGAATCGATGAAAACAATATCGAACAATTGCAAACGACGGTCCCGATGGCTGCGGGAGCTTCCGGCGGGCCTTTGCTCGACAAACAGGGCCGCGTCATCGGGGTCATGCAAGCCGCGATCCTCAATGCGCAATTGCTGACGTTCGCCATTCCGATAAGCGACGTAAAACCATTGCTGTACAAAGTTCTCGAGGCCCCGAACCCCACACCCATTGCTGAATTTGCAAAATTGACCCGAGCGCCGGAGCCCGATATCGAAATAACGCCCGCTCCGCCTCGAACACCGCCCGTGGCCGCGCGTGTATTGCAGGGATGTTCGCGCGCCGATCGGGTGCTCATCACGGAGACAGTGTTCCAAACGCTGCATGCGGCGGGACATCTTTGCGACGCCGCGCTGCTGTTGCCTTGTGTCTACGTGTATGTGGGAGCGGCCGAAGCGCTCGAGAAACACTTGTCCGCGACGTGTACGGCTCCGCGCGCCATGTTGTCGAAAGCTCGTCAGGACGCGATCAAACTCGACGACCCCAAAGCGCATGAAAAGACGTTGCGCGTCTTATTCGAATCGCTGGGCGGCGGCGCGGAGGACTTGCATGAATCCGAGCCTGTGGATCCGAAATGACGCGCCGGACGATCGTCCTTCCGAAACATTGCGATGTCGATTGTTCGTCGGGAAAAAAATTTTCAGCTCGAGCTTTCCGATCGACCGGGGTGTCGACGACCGAGGTTCATGGTGGGTGTTGCATCGAGTTCTCCGGGGATAGTGCCTGAATTTGGTACGTTTGCCCACGCAAGCGGCGACGAACGCCGGTTCACCTTGACAAGCAGAAAAACCAAATCGTTGTTTGTCTTTTTCAAAAACCGTGGTAGACGTGGCTGCACTCAGGCGACGCTGCGCTTGAACAGGAAACGATCGACGCGCGCATGAACCTGCGATGTGCGCCCTGAAAATTCGAAAGATCAGAGGAGAATATTATGCCCCGACGAACAGAGCCCGATGCCCAGACAGCAAAAATCGGTGCACGTCTGCGTGAGCTGCGTGTCGAACAGCACATGTCCCTGAGTGAGCTTGCCGAAGCTGCCGAGGTGTCAAAGGGCCATCTTTCCAGCATCGAACATGGTTTGGCTGCTATCACAATCCAAACCATTTCCCGTTTGGCGAAGGGTTTGGGACTTCCGCCCCTTTATTTGCTCGCGTCGCCGGCGGATGACGAGCGCGATCAGGTCGCGGAGCTCGTGCGCAAGTTGCCTTCGAACGAGGTCGTGAAACTTCGCCGCGAACTCGCCAAGTCGACGAAGGAAGCGGCCAAGACCGCCGCCAAGGCTGCTCGCGCCCGCGCGTGAACGGCATCGAGCCCCGCGGGGGCTTCGAATCGCCACGCCCCAAATCCCGCCCGCATTCACTCCCTTGATCAACACCTTCGGAGAACCGCTACGTCGGACTTCTCGATGCGTTGCTTGAAGAACGCTCGACAAGCCCAATCAACGAAGTCGGGCGGCATCGACCTCCTGCGTCAAATCTGCCGCAGCGTCAGCATTGTATTTCGTCGCCCAAAACCATTGCCTCCTGCTCGGTTGTTCTGCTAGCTTCATCCCTTCCGTGGACCTCATCAACGCAACCTCGCTCCGAGCCGCGCTTTTCACCGGTTTTTCCGGCCCGACCGACACAATCGGCACCGTCGTCGCTCGCGCAACCCATCGATTCGGCAACGACAATACGCTGGCGCCCAGCCCCAATGCCTGGCCTATTTTCACCGAACCACTTTGGACGGAAGTGGGCACATTCCCGAGCGATATGGTCCCCGGACACCCCGGTTGCGATCTGGTCCTCACCGGCACCGTTCGGTCGGAGAAGCCGGTCAAACGCCTGCACGTTTCCTTCAAGGCGGGCACATTTGCCACGAAAATCGAGGTGTTCGGCGATCGCGTCTGGCAAGTTCGCGGCGACGAGCTCGTTCCCGGCGAACCGCAACCATTTCAAGAAATGCCCTTGACGTGGGTCCAAGCGTTTGGCGGGACAAGCGATTACGAAGGCATCGAAGCGCCGTATGTCCTCAATGCCAAAGGCCGTGGGTTTTACCTGCAAAAGCCACAAGCCGAAGGAAAACCCCTGCCCAACCTCGAATGGCCGGACCAACTCATCACGAAATGGGACGATCGCCCCTTGCCGGCATGTTTTGCTCCCGTCGTTGATCCGATGACGTGGAACCTCGCCGATGTCGCCATTGCCGCCAAAAATGCCCCCGACGAAGAAGCTCGCGATGACATCATCGCCAATGCCCACGAGCATTGTGCATTGTCCGCGTGCCAGCCGCGCATGATTGCTCCATCAATCGAGCCCGGGGACGAAATACGCATTGAGCACATCGGACCCGAGCCGATTCATTTTCGCCTTCCCGCGGGCTCACCGATCGTCCGAGTTTCTCCGGGAACCGAAGCTTTCGACGTGCCTCTGCGAATGACGGCGATCTTCATTTTGCTGGCCCAAAAACTCGTCGTCATCACTTACCGAACCGAATTTCATTATTTGTACGAACGTCGAAAAAAGCGCACGGCAACCTTGCTTTGGAACGATTCGACCGCAAACGCAGGAGGGACGTGAACCATGGGTGTTCCGTGTATGCCGGTAAGAACCTTGTGTTTGGTGACCGGACGCGAACTTCACGGCGCGCTGGGAACGCTCATTCTCCCGCCCGCACCTCCGGTGCCTTTCACGCCCTCGCAAATGTCCTTATGGGTCTCTGCCATTACGACGTATTACGGCATGGGCGATACGCCGGTGGCCAATGTGATCATTTGCGGCGAACCGGCCGTCCAAAAAGGCGCCGACAGCAAGTATTTGCGGCCTCATATCGTCATCGTCGGGATTGTCCCGCCCAACGTCATCGTCGGACCCATCGTGGATCTCGGCTTCTTCGTCCTCGTCATCGCCGTCGGTTGTTCGAAGCCGATTTGGGGCCCGACCACCGTCAAGGTCGCAGGAAAAGCCATCGCCGTCATTGGTATCCCGTTTGTCCCGATCAATCCGTTTAATCAGCTGGTATGCAGCGATCCTTGCGATTTGCCCGTCGGATTTGCGATGCAAATGCCCAGCAACGTCTTTGCCGGCATGTCCCTCGGCGATTACTTGCTTTGCCTCGTCAGTTTGGCCATCGACATGGCCGTCTCATTCATCTTGAACCTCATTTTCGGCGGATTGGAATTTTTGGGCACGTTCGTGGGCAAACGCCTCGTGTCGGCCATTGAAAAAGCACTTGGACCGAAGATCATCGGCCTGATCGGCAAAGGACTGGCGCCCATTTTCGAACACATTGCCAAAGCCGCCGCCAAGAAGGTCGGCGAACGGTTCGGCGCGGTCGCCGGAAAAGCCGTGGAAGAGACCTTGAAGAAGATCGCCGGCGCGAAAACGGGCGACATCGTCACCCCGGACGAATGGCTCGGGTTTGGCAAGGACAATCGGAGCTGATGCACACGGCAAAACCATGACTACGCCCGACATCGTCACCTCGTTTATCCATTTTACGAAAAACCCGCAGGGCCAAGGGTATCTGCACGTCGTCGCCAAACGCACGTATCACTTGGCGGATGGCAAAATTCCCGAAGTCGCTCCTCGGCAAATCGCCGTCGTGCGTGAACCCGTCTTTGAAAGCGACGAAAACAGCCCGGTCGTGTGGGATCCCGATTTTACCGGCTGTGGACGTACCGGCACCGACGTCATCGTCCAAGGCAGCGCGATTTGTCGTGACGGACCGCGGACGGAGATCGAAGTCAGCGTTTCGGTGGAAATGGGCAAAGACAAACGCGGTGATGCGGAAAAATACGTGCGCCGCATGCGTGTCTTCGGCGATCGCAAGGTCAGCTGGTATCAAGGTTCCATTTATTTCACCGGCCCCGAACCTTTTGAAAAAATGCCCATCACGTACGCCCACGCGTACGGGGGCAAAGATCAGAGCGCCAACAAGCGCCATCCGAACGCATTTGCCAAAGGTCTCGCCAACTTGGCCGATCGACCGGACGACGATTTTTCACCCTACGAATACCCGCGCAACAACCTGGGCCAAGGCTATGTGGTTTTTCCCGACCGCGAAGCGCTCGACGGTTTGGTTTTGCCAAACCTCGAATGGGTCGGCGACGAATTGACGCCCGAACGATTGGTCCTTGGTAACCACAAACGCTGGCCTTGGGCTCCACGTCCCGCATGTTTCGATTTTACGCATCAAGATTTCTTCCCACGCACGGCATTTTTGGGTATCTCACCCGAATTCGAGGGCGAAGCCGAGACCATTCCCGAAGTACGTGAAGGGTATTTACCGGCATCTCTGTTGAGCGTGGACTTTTTCGAGCATTTGGGTTCGCCCGAAGCCTCCAGGTTTTTCCACGCCGCGCCGGCCAACTTGGTTTTTCCGGCATTCGATGGCGACGAAGTCATTCGCATCAAAAACATGCACCCGACCTTGCCGGAAGTCGTGGCCCCGACGCCCGCCGAACGCCCTCAAATGCTGCTCGAACCGCATACGGGCGGCACACACGAGCTCGAGCCTGCATTACGCACGGTGGTGGTACGTCCGGACAAAGAGGAATTGATCGTGATTTGGATCGGCACCCTCGCCGTCGATCGACCTCCCACCGAAGCGCAATACAAGAAAATGCGTCACGCCGTCCGCTGGCGGAAATAAGCGCGGCAGGGGAAGATCGTATGAGCACCAAATTTGCGCCGACCACTGACCATCACGAAGCCGCCACGACAACCGACGAAGATCCGCTTCTGTTCGAAGCAGCCGCTCGTCGGGACGAACGCATTCCATTACGCCATGGCAAGCTGCTCCAAGTTACATCGGAGGGCGAGAACGATCGATTGGTATTGTTTGGTAAAACAGGACGCATCGAATTAACGCTCGAGATTACGGAATCCGGGGCGCGCGTCGTGCTCGACGCGGCGGACTTGGCCATTCGCGCGCAAAACAAGGTGGCTGTGGAATGCGACACGTTCGATATCAAAGCGCGACAAATCACCGCGCGGGCGGACGAAATGGTCACCATCGAGGCACCGGATGCGTCCGTGCACGCGACGGAAGGCGATTTGTCGTTGCGGGCCAATGATGACGTCAAAGTCAATGGCGAGCGCGTTCTTCTGAACAGTGACGGGGATTTGCGCGTTCCCGCCTGGATGAAGGAAGAGCTTGCGGCGAACACGGGCCATGCTCGGGCGGACGTGCGCGTCGAAGCGACAAATTCATCGGGGGACGAGAGTTTGTGGCTGGAATATGCTGCTCGGACAAACGAACCGGGGGAGCGGCAATAAATGGACGGGGCGGATCTCCAAAGCAATCGACGCGGGTTATTGGGTCCGGGACAACGACGACGGCTCGAGGAGACGCTGCATTCGCTGGAAAAATTGGGTGATTATTCGTTTCTCGGCAAGTACAAGCAGGACCTTGCAGACGGCCATGTGCTTGCCGTGGATGGCGAGGTGGAGTTTGATGCTCGCGAGATCACGGCAGCAGCAACGGACACGTATGCCGCCGGTCGCCCGTTCCGAATCGTGACCGCGTGTCAAGCTGCCTATTCAGCTCGAACAAATGGACAACCGCCCTTGAATTTGGCGCTCGATGCAATGGTTTTACCTGGACCGTACCGGTTGTATGTTGCTCCAACGACGAATTTGGTGGTCGGGGCCGAAGCATCTGCCTCGGATACCCATGAATATGGGCGGCGAATGCAGCGGATTTTGCTCGACGTACAGCAGATGACCGAAGCAACGATCGCGGAAAATCGGCGCGGAAGAATGACCCAAGAGCAGCGGCAAACGCTGGCTTCGATGCCCAAGAGCTTCGTTGGATTCGCCTTTGCCATCATGACCGTTATTCTGGCCGGCGCTACCTACATGCAGGTCACGCATGCGCTCGCGAAAAGCAAATCGCTGATTCAATTTCCCATTGTCGCGACCGCCCTGATGACCCTTGTTCTTTTGGTACTTTTGCCTTCGATGTGGGCCGAACAGCGAAAATCAGGGCCCGATACGCAAGCGGACGCCGAAGAGCGGCGGTTGATTTCACACGCGGGCGCAGTACGCAAAAAATTCGGCATTCGTCGTAATTCGGTACAATTGACATTGGTCTTGGGCGAGCATGAATGCGACGTTTCGGAAAAGCCGGCTTTATTTGCAGCGGTGGTCGAAGGTCAACCATACCGGGCGTGGGTCGCTCCACGCTCGGGCCATTTGATTGCATTGGAATTCGTCGAACGAGCTGCTAAAGGTTGAATGAGCACGATGGCACGCAGGAATTTCCTCGGACAAACATGGGAGGCGCGGGACGATGGATAAGGATTTCACGTTTTCCTGGGACGGAGCGAATCATCCCGAAGGGCCATGGCATCATCTCGAGGTGCTCGAAGTGCGCGGTCGAGAAGCGATCTCGACCTTGTACGCATTTGAAATCGAGCTTGTGCGTCGAGGCGAAAGTACCGAGATCGACGTGGGTGATCTCGTGGGACGTCAAGCGGCATTGCGTATGCGCACGGAGACGACGCCCGAATTTCGCATCGTGCACGGGTTGATTGGTTCGGCCGTCGAATTGGGAGATACCAAGGACGGAACGCGATATCGTCTGACGATCGTGCCGCCGTTTTTCCGGGCGACGATGATGAAGAAGAGCCTCATTTATCTCGAAAAAACGCTTCGGGATATCATCAGCTCGGTGCTCGAACGGACAGCGTGGGGTGCGGGATTGACCAAATCCGCCGCGACGAACGGCAAATTCCCGGCGGGCGATGATGGCAATGAAGAAAGTTATCGCCCGGCCAAACCCACGTACCTCTGGGCCGTGCGGGATTTCACGCGCCTCATGGACAAGGAAGCGCGGCCTTATTGCGTGCAATACCAAGAAACCGATTTCGATTTCGTATCGCGTTTGCTGGAAGAAGAAGGCATCAGCTACCATTTCGAGCAAACGAAAGACGAATGCATCTTGGTGCTCACGGACAATGATGACGCTCGTCCGCACGTCCCGGCAAACAATCCCTTGGGGCCCAAAATAAAGGGACGAGAATGCGACGCGATTCAAGTCGGCGCACGTGTACGTCCCAAAGCGGCATCGTTGGGCGATTGGAATTGGCGTAAACCCGATTTGGAACTCATCGCCAATTCACCGGCCGGAGTTACGGATTTCCAGGTTTACGAGCATCCGGGGCGTTTCGAGCATTCCAAAGAAACGGGCGAGCTGCTGGCCAAGACCATGGAGCAACGCTTCGATACCGAACGCCAATGGGCGTCGGGGGAATTTCGCTGTCGATTGATCTCCGCGGGCACGATTTTCCGGCTCGAACATCCGAATTCTCGTTTTTCCGGGAATTACTTGGTCACGAAGATCGAGCATCAAGCGGCCGAAGGCGGCAGTTTTGGTGGCAATGGGAAATCGTTGCCTTATGTCGCCCAATTCGAGGCCATTCGATGTGGCACTTCGGACAAAGCCGCGGAATCGAATTTTCGCCCGGCACGTTCGACGCACCGGCCGCGCATCATGGGCAGCCAAACAGCGATTGTCACGGCGGAACCTTCGGCGACCGACGCGGAAATCAATGTCGGCGGGCCGGAAAATATCGGCTGCGTTCGCGTGCGTTTTCATTGGGATGCCGATGCCGGTCGACACGATAAAGAAGCCACGTCTTGCTGGATTCGCGTGAGTCATCTGTTTGCCGGTGGCCGTGGGCATGGCGGCATCTTTCATCCGCGCGTGGGCGACGAAGTCATTGTCGACTTTCTCGAAGGCGACCCCGACAGACCGCTCGTCACCGGTCGAGTTTACAACGGCGTGAATCTCACGCCGGAAAATGCCACGAATCGGCCGACGTACAGCGCCATCAAGACGTTCTCGAGCCCGTTTAACGGCAATTACAACATGATTTCGTTCGAGGACAAACAGGGCGAAGAAGAATTGCACGTGCACGCCGCCCGTGATCACATCACCGAAGTCGAGCGAAATTCCGATCGTACGGTCGGTGTGGACGATGCTACGAAAGTCGGCGGAAATCAAAGCATCGGCGTTACGGGATCGCAATCGACGAGCGCCGGGTCCATTTCAATGAGCTCCGGATCGACGGTCGACATCAATGCAAAGACGGACGTGACGATCGTCGGCGGAGCCAACCTCAATGGTCGCGCCCCCAATATCACGTTATCGGCGGACACCTTCGTCGGCTCGGCGGGCGGAAATATGGTCCATGGAGCAGGCTCGAACAATACGATCACCGCCGGATCCAACCTCACGCTGGGCGCACCGGTCATCGACGTCAATGGCGAAGGCAATGTGAATGTCGGTGCGCCGTGGATCGACATCAAAGGCGGCGCGAAAGTCCGCATTGGCGCAGGCATTGTCGAAGTCAATGGCGCGACGGTCATCGTCAATGGTTCGTCCGTCGCCGTCAACGGCGATACGACGATCAAAGGGGGCACGGTCAATGTCGAAGCTGGAACGGTGAATATCAAAGGCACCGTAAAGATGAATTGCTAATCGAGGCGCCATGACCACCACCACGCAACAAGCACCGGAAGCTCCGCTTCGTGGCGGCATCGATATCGAGCGATATGCCGAGGTAATGGCGCATGTCCGCCATTTCGGAAAAGCGCATACGCCGGAAGTGCTCGAACGATTGACCCTCGACGAAGACCGCTGGGAAGAAGCCGTTTTTGGTTTTACCGCGCTCCTCGTCGAAGAGAGTGAACGCGAAGAAGAGGCCTTGTCGAGACGTTTCGGGGAACGGTTTGCCAAGACAAAGGCTCGGTTGGGCAAGGAAAAACCCGCGCTGGCTTCGATCGGACCGCTTCGTAATGAAGTACCCAACCTGCCGCCGGCGGAAGTCGCTGCGCCCGCAATTCCCGTCGCCGCACCGGAACCTGCGCCGTCTCCGCCCATGGTCGCAGCGCCCGTGGCGATGCCCATGCCGTTGCATCAAACGCCGAACTTCGTGCAGGAAGACGTTTCGCCGTGGGCCCAAGGTTCGTCCGTCATGCCGACGCCGGCGGTCGTTCCGCCCCGAGTGGTTGCTCCGGTAAAACCACCCGCGCCGCAAATTCAAGACATGTCCTTCGTTCCCGCAGGAATGCGTAATTTCGGCAGCTTGCATGGAACGCAAGGCCCGTCGCTCGATGCCGCGGCCAAACCCGCACTTCCTTTCGCGGAAGATGCGGTCAATGCCAACCATGAAGCGGCATTTCAGCGCGCGAAAGAGCTTGGGGAGCACGAACCCGTGCGCCCCAAACCGATGCCGGCAGAACCCGCGACCGGCGAAACAAGGGATATCTCGGCCGTCGTCGCGGCCGTCATGGCGCAAAAGAAATCCACGCCGTTTGACAAGGAAAAACAAGCCGCCAAAGCCGCCGCTCCGGCAGCGTCCCCACCGGCATCGGTTGTCTCGCCAAACCCGTCGCCCAAAGCGCCTGCGCCGGCAAGTCCCGAATCGATCTCGCTCACGATCGAACAGTACGCCTCGTTATGCGTCGAGATTGCCATGGCTCCGGCGAAAAAGCATGAAATAACGCAGCGTTATGGCCTCGCGGACGAGCACGCGGCGCGTATCGACGCCTATTGGCGTGGGCGCATTGCGAACGAGCCTGAAATCGACAAGGCGTTTCGCTGGGCCTACCATTCCTATCAGCAATGGCTCGCGCGACGTTGATCTTCGTCAAAGCAAGCGAATCGCCAGCTGCACGAACATACCGAACGCCGACGCGCCATATTCGCTCCGCAATCCAAAACCGCGCGTCGCATTGCGCCACGCATCCGTTTGCAGCAGCAAATCAGTCGGCGTCAATTGCTGAAGCGGCGCAACATCCGGTGCGCGTCCGATCGGTACGTAACCTCCGAATCGAAGCAGCAGACTTTGCTCCGCCCAATATTCAATCGCCGGAGCAATGAGCACGCTCGGATCCTGCACATTCGTTATCACCGAACCGGCGACCGAGAGCAATTCCGACGCTTGCCACGACGCCGCAAGGCCCACGTAATGCTTCCCCGCCCCGAAGACTTCACCCCGCAAAACCCGATCGCTGCGTAAAACCGCCAAGTACCCCGACGTATCCGACGCGCCCCAGCCATTGTAATAATATTCGCCGGTCAACACCAAATCATCCAGCGGTCGAACATCCGCCCCCACCACGGCCCGCAAAAATCGTTCGGGCGCCTGGCCCGGGTCGCGATCGAACGCCGAGGTCCATGCGGCTTCGCCATGCACTCCCACCGGCCCGATATCCCCTGTCACATCGAGGCCAATGACCGAATCCCGCATGTACTTGGCCACCGACGGAGCAATATCAAAACCTTTCACATTCACCTGCGCCCGCAAAACACCCCCGACATTACGCAATTCCAACTGCGGCAATACCAAAACTTCAAGTTGTATGGTCTCCGCCAGGGGAATTGACGCGCGAAAAGCATCAATGCCCCGACGAACCTCGCGATCGATATCCGTCGGCGCAAAAGGACTGAGCAGATCCGTCGGATTCCAAAATCGCCCCGATCCCCAAGAAAGAACTTGTCGTCCAATCGTCAAATTCGCTGCGGACAAACGCACTTTGAATGCCAATTGATCCAAATTATTCAATAAAACGAGACCGCTCTCCTGCGTGATCACGCGATCGAAATCGACGAGCCGGCGATTGGCGCCTTGCGTGAACCTGGCCGGAACCGCACTGCCGAGCGACGCGCTGGCTGCAAACGCGGGATCCGACGCGATGATCGCTCCAAGCTGCCACGCAGCCAAAAACTCGAATCGATCCCGCAAGACCAATCGACTCCAAATTCGTGCATTGTGCGTCGACGTGCCACCATAAAGCGGTATCGCTCGGACCTCCGGCACAAGGGAGGCTTGTTCCGGGGGCAAACTTTCGCGCACGCTCGCGACCAAAGTCTCGATCGCCTTGCTTCCGTCGACCAATCCGGACCGCATGCGCAAACCGGTCGCGAAGGCCTTGTAAAACGCATTTACTTCCAGAGACGACGCACCATCTTTCGATGTCCAAACGTCTTTTGCTTCGGTGGGTAACGACGACAAACTCGCCGCCATGAACGCCGCGACAAACGTATTTTGGAATCGAAGACGGTTCATACGCCGACGAACCTCACTTCTCCGTGCTTATTTTACCGTCCACCATCCGCACGACCCGATCCGCCTGTTCGAGCACCATGGGATCATGCGTTGAGAAGACGAACGTCACGCCTTGTTCCCGATTGAGCTCCCGCATCAAGGCCACGAGCGCGCGGCCCGTGGTTTGATCCAGGTTTGCCGTGGGTTCGTCCGCTAAAACGATGGCCGGCTTGCTGGCAATCGCCCGGGCCACAGCGACGCGCTGCTGTTGACCACCGCTCATTTTCAACGGCCGCGTATCGAGCAAATCTTTGATGCCCATCCGTTCGAATAATTCGGTGACACGTTTGCGTCGTTCGGCCGCGCTCACGCCCTGGAGCTCCATGACGTATTCCGCATTTTCAGCGGCGCTCAGGACCGGCACGAGGTTATAAGCTTGAAAGACAAACCCGACATGATCCCGGCGCAAGTCTGAAAGGTCTCTTTCCGAAAGGCCATTCAAATCCCGCCCCGCAATACGAATCGTACCGGACGTCGGCCGATCGAGCGCTCCGATGAGGTTCAGCAAAGTGGTTTTTCCCGACCCACTCGGCCCGGCGAGCGCCATGAATTCCCCCGCCTCGACGGTCATATCGACGCCCTGCAGAGCTCGTGTCGTGACGCGCCCCTTTTCGACGTAATCCTTGGTCACTCCGACGACTTCAATGACGGCCACGAGTCCATTCCTTTCAATTCGAACGCAACGCTTGAGCAGGCGACATACGGGCCACTTTCCAGGCCGGATAAAGAGCCGTCAACAAGGCCATGACATACACGAGCGCCGCGGCTTTGAAAGCACTCGCCGGAGAAAACTTCGTTTTGATCGCCGTGCGCAACACCGTGCCGGCATATTCGATCGCTTCACCGCCGGCCGCACCGCCGATGTTCAACATCGCGTGATGCGAACCGTACCACGTCAAGGCCAATCCCATCGACAAACCAAACGCTGCGCCGAGCGTACCGATCCAAAACGATTCTCCGAGCACTTGCGCCACGACGCGCCCGGGACGCGTACCGATGGCCCGCAATACGCCGAATTCACGATTACGCTCGAGCACCGACATCAACATCGTATTGAGTATGCCGAGACCAACCAATCCGTAAATGAACAACGCCGCAAAGATGATGATGCTGTCGCTCATTCGTTCGATGGTCCGTAAAGCAGGAAGAATTTCGCCGTAGGAAAGCACTTCGTATTTGGTCCCCAGTTTTTCCCGCAATCGTTGCGCCTCGTGATCCGCCGCCGCCGCATGTTCGAGTTGAATGACGACCTGATGGCCGACATTTTCCACACCCAAGAGATTCCGCGCCGAAGAAGCGCTCACCAAGACACGACGCTGCGAAATTGCGGGCGACATCGAATGAAACAATCCGCGAACTCGATATAGCTCCGCGCCGATCTCACCATCCGCGCGCTGCACCATGATGCGCACCTTCGCGCCCACGTCCACGTGCAAGCGCTGCGCGAGTTTTTCCCCAATGAGCATACCCCGTTCGTCATCGGGCGCCGGCCTCTGGCCCTGACGAACGTCGCGCACGTACAAGGAAAGCCGTTCTTCCTGATTCCAATCGACGCCTTGCAGCTCGACCCCTTCACTCCCCCGCGCGCTCGAAATCAATCCCCGCGTGACGACGCGATACCCCGCTTCACTGCCGGCCGGCAAATCCAGCCGATTCAGCAGTTCTCCCGGCGCCTCGAGCCCATCGGTGACGCGATGTTGCGCCCGCCAATTCGTGGCGGTGATTTCAACATGACCCATACCGACATTATCGAGTTGCTCTTTGGCCTCACCGAGCATGCTGTCCATCAGGCCGCCGTAAAAAATGACCAGCAAAAGGCCGATGCCGACCGCGCCCATGCTGATGAGCGTTCGACGCCGATTACGCCAAATACTCCGCCACGCAATCTTGAGAACGGTGCGCATCAGACATACCTCGTTGCATCCACGGGCTGAAGT
>CAYSYX010000190.1:0-16352 GCA_964435055.1 uncultured Polyangium sp.
ACGTGAAATGCTGCGCGGATATATTTTTGGTGATGTGCCCGAGGCCGAACGGCAAATCGATGCCATTGCGTCGATATCGAGCCGCGTGGTGACTCGCCGCATGGGTTCGGATGTTTGGCGCGGGCATTGCCGCGGCCTCGAAATCACCTTGACCCTCGACGACGGGAATTTCGCCGGTTCGAGCGCGGTGCTTTTTGCTTCCGTGCTGAGCCGCTATTTTGCGCTCCAGGCCCATATCAACAGCTTCACGGAGCTCGTACTGAGGCGCTCGACGCGCGACGAGGAGTGGAAACGATGGCCACCCACGGCTGGCGAAAAAGCGCTTCTGTAGCGGAATGGCTTTTCGATGAAGCCCACGCGTTCGACTTTTTCCAGGCGGTCTCGCTGCTCGAACAATTGCGGCCGGAGCTCACGCCCATCGGCGAAGGGTCGGATCCGACGCACGAAGCGGTACGTTTTCTCGCGAACGTGAGTTTGTCTTTTCCGGAAACGGAGATCGCGCGGCTCCGCCAGGGTCCGACGCCGAATGAACCTGCGCGGATGCAGGTGAACTTTTTGGGTTTGGCCGGGGCTTTGGGGCCATTACCGCAACCGTTCGTCGAATTGATTTACCAACGGGCGACCCGCGGCGACACGGCGGCGCGGGACTTTTTGGATATCTTTCATCATCGCCTCATTTCGTTCGTTTATCGTATTCGCAAAAAACATCGCATCGGATTGGGCGTGACGACGCCCGAAAAAGACTCGGCCGCCGAACACCTCTATGCCCTGCTCGGGCTTGGGTACGAAGAATTGCGCGATCGTTTGGGCGTGCCCGATCGAGCGCTTTTGATGCATGCGCTTGGACTTAGCAACGATCATCGATCGCTCGAAGGTTTGGTCGCCATTTTGCGCCACCATTTTGGAGTTCCCATTGCGGCGATTTCTCTGGCCGGGGCATTTCATCCGATCGAGCCTTCGGATCGAACGGCGATTGGTCGTTCCGGGAAAAACCGCATGTTGGGTCGGGACACCATTTTGGGTGCTCGCTTTTGGGATCAAGAGTCGGCGTTCGAATTATGCATCGGCCCCATGAAGCTGGACATGTACGAACGTTTTTTGCCGAATGGCGACGCGCTCGGACCGCTTTGTGCCCTGGTGAAGTTTTACGCGGGTCCTCGGTATCGTTTTGACGTGCGGCTGATTTTGGAGCCTTTCGAGATGCCGCAGGCGAAGCTTGGCGATCGGCAATCGACGCGTCTCGGACAATTGGGCGTGCTTGGCGGACCGAAAAAACAATCCGGGCGGCGGTTGGAAATACGTTTGTCCCGAAGCTCGGTCGCCAAAGGTTTCAGCGTGAAGGAAGACGACGGCAAAGCGGAGCCGAAAAATCGTCCGTGAGGAATTGGTACGTCGAGAAAAACGCGTCGGAATTCAGGGCACTTGGACGGTCATTTGTCCGGGCATCGTGATTTGAATGACGCCGCCCCAGATGCACATGAGCTTCGAGCTGTTGTTGAGGGCCGGGCCGGTGCCGGCCATGACGGTTGGGGCACCAACGATCCACGGCGCAGGGGTATTGGGAATGCACGGCATGGGCGTCAATACGCCCATGGCGGCGGCGGTCGCGGCGGCGACGGTTGGATTGGCCAAACTCTGGCACATACCGAACGGCATGACGTTCACCATGGGTTTGCCGTCCATGATATTGGCCAAAGGACCGGGAGCCGTCATGATGCGGTTGGCGGGAAGAACCGCAAGCGTGCTCGGCGCAACGCCGAAACTGCATGACATCATCGCGCCCATACATACGTGGATGCCCATGTTCAACCTCCGCCGAGTTTGTTGACGACCTTGTCGAAGAAGGAGCCCTTCTTTTCTTCTTTTGATTTCACAGCGCCATTTTCGTCGTATTCGATGGGTTCGCCGCGCAATTGCCCGTCGCGGTAGGTCGCGCGGGATCGCAGCTTGCCGTTTTCGTCGAATGAAACGGCTTCGCCGTGTTTTTGCCCATTTTCGTACGTCGCCCGTTCGCGAACTTCGCCATTCAAATGGTATTCGACCACTTCGCCGTGGAGTTTGTCGGCGCGATAATTGGCTTTACGAATGGTCTTGCCTTTGCCGTCGAGAAAAAGAGCTTCATTTTCGAGTTTGCCGTTTTTGTAAAAGCTCTTGAGGACCTCTTGCCCGAGTTCATTGTACGAGACAAACGGACCGTTTTGTTTGCCTTTCTCGAACGTCATGACCGTGCGTAGTTTTCCGTCGTCGTACAAGCGCGTCGGCCCGTGTTGTTGGCCTTTGACGAACGTGACGACTTGCGACAGTTTGCCGTTTTCGTCGTACAATTTGGTTTCGCCGTGAAGAACTCCGTCGGCGAACGACGATCGCTCGATTTCCCGACCGTTTTCGTCGTAGGTCAGCGCCAATCCGTGCAGCTTGCCTTCTTTGTACGTCAAGCGACGCAGGATCTGTTCTTCGGCCTCGCCGTACTGGACAAACTCACCGTGAAGCTGCCCTTCTTCCATTTGGAAGCGGGAGAGCAGCTTGCCATTGTCGTCGCGTTCTTCGTGCTCGGTGGGCATGCGTTTCTCCGCTTCAATTGATCTTCACCATGCCGCCTTTGAGCGTGAGCATGCCGCCGCCTTCGACGGCCGCTTGAGCGCCGCCTTTTGCTTTGAAGCCGACGGCGCCTTCCAGGGTCAAGTTCACGCCGCCTTTGGCTTTGAAATCGGTGCCGGCCTTGAGGTCCATTGCGGTCCCCGATTCCGCCTTGAATTCCGTGCCGGCCTTCATTGCAAAGGCTTGCTTGGCCTTGATCGTCACGCTCTTGGCTTCGATGACCAAGTCGCCGTCGACCTTGATGGTGTAGTTTTTCTTGACCGTCAGGTTCAGGTTTGCCTTGCTCGTATGCGCTTCGTCTTTGTGAATCGTGAGCGTGCGTTTGCCTTTGACTTCGTGCGTCTCGTCGCCCTTGTCGACCTTGATCGTGCGATTGCCTTTGGTGACGGTCAATGATTCGTCCCCCTCTTCAATCGTCACCTTGCGCTCGTTCTTCACATTGACGGTGTTGTCGTGGAGGATCTTGATCGTCCAATCGTTTTCGACCTCGAAGAGCATGTCTTTCTGCGCGTGCGCGTACCATTCCTCGCTGTCTTTCTTGTCCTCGAAACGCATCTCGTTGCCTTTGTCGCCTTTTTTCGTCGAACGACTCAGGATGGTGCTTTTCGTCTGATCGCTGGGCAATCCGTAAGGAACGGTTTGTTCGGCGTTGTAAACCGAACCGGTGACCAAAGGTCTGTCCGGGTCACCGTCGATGAAGCTGACGACGACCTCTTGGCCGATCCGCGGCAGAAACCACGCGCCCCAGCTCTTGCCCGCCCACATTTGCGCCACGCGCACGAAGCACGAGCTTTTGTCGTCCTTTTTGCCTTTGCGATCCCAATGGAACTGCACCTTGACGCGCCCGTATTCGTCCGTCCATTGCTCTTCGCCGCTCTTGCCGACGACCAACGCCGTTTGCGTCCCATAGATCGCCGGTTTGGGCGTGATGCACGGCGGGCGATAAGGCGTTTTTTTCGGGAAAGCTTCGAAGAAATTCGAGTACGCCTCTTGATTGCCTCGATGCGTTACGGAGAGAAGAACCCAATCGGTATTGGCGTCATCGCGATCGTGTTCGTCCAGGGCAAACACGTGTCCGGCGGTGAACGCGCGACAATTCGACGTACCGGACAAACGAAGGGCGCAGACCTCTTCCGCTTCGATACGCAGCTTGGCGAGCGCGTCGCCGGCGCTTTTCTCCGAATAACCGCCGGGATAATCGAATAGCTCGAGTTTGCCGGATTCGCCCGACGCTTTCGCCAAGAGCGACGTACTCGGCATCTCGAAGTTGTAGTCTGTCGTGGCAAACTTCCCCGCGACGACCTCTTCGGACACGGTGCATTCGACGACGGCGTCTTCATCGAACGACGATGAAAATTGCTCGACATAACGCGCTTTGTCGAGGTTCGGGCATTTGGACGCCGAGGCGCTGTCGTCGGACAACACCATGATGTGTTTCCCGTCCTCGTGCTTTAATTATAAAAAAATCCCTTCTATTACAAGGAGCCGCCTTACTACGGCGACCCCGGTCTCTTGGTACTGCACGCAATAAGGTCGCTTCGAGTAGGAGCTCTTCAGGGAATCTTTGAAGTGTTGGCCCGAGGAAAACCCGAGATCCTGAAAGATCTCTTTGATGATCTCCGGCGTGCTCTTTTCCTGAAAGATGCGGCAGTCCGAGGTTTTTCCCAGCATCCACAACCAAGGACTCAATTCCGCTCGATAACGCGTTTGTTTGCCCACTCGTCCCGCTTGGACAAACCGAGTGCAAATTCCGTGAATGTATCGCGGTTTTTCCTTGGCCATCCCGCGCACGGTGATCGTGACGCCCTTGCCGACGATCGTCTTGAAATCGAGCGATTTCTCCGGCGACACGAGTTCGACTTCGAACCGAAATAGGCCCGAGATCCGCTCATCACCGTGCAAATCGACGAGCAAGACGGCATCTGCGCCAAACGGCGTCTTAATCGCAATGCCCAGCTTGTCTTGCGGATACGGCATGAAAACTCGTCGCCAAGGTACAACCTTTTCCCCCGGCCGCGCAAGCCCGAGCGCGTGCGTTGACACGAGCGTCGAGGCGTGTTGGCATAGTCGCGCCGCAACGGGAATTTTGAACGATGAGCGCCGATTCGACGGGCCTTGGTCACGTCTTGCTGGGACGCCCTCAACGGCTCGACCGGCGCGGTATCCTCACGTTTCTTCGCTCCATTGCCGAAGATCGCAGCACGATGCTCGAGCTGCGGCGCCTTCTGGCCGAGAGTTTGTCCCGGTCGGCGATCTTTCGGCTCCGTGACGACGCCGTCCTCGAACAACTCGCCGAACAGTACCTCCGCGGAAATTTGTCGCTCACCATCGTGCGCCCGCTCGACGTGGAGCTCGAAGGTTTTACCGTCGAAGGTGCTCCGGCCACCGCCGTCACGGATCAAAAAAACAAGCCCGAAGAAACCAAGCCGACGCCGGAGATTCCGCCCGAATATCCGGCGCTCGCGCGCGTGGAATCCGACAAGGTCATCGATTCGACTTCCAAACTCAATGCCCGCCTCGATGCGCTGCTTTTCTCGAGTTTCGGGCTCGCCAAACGCGTCTCGACGATCGGCCGCGAACTGAAGAGCGTGGCGTCCGAGCAGTCTTTCGCGACAAACGCGATGCGCAACGCGCTGGACGCGACGCTCGCCGTGCAATTGCATGCGCCCGGGGCATTCTCCAAACCGACGCCGCAAGTCAAAGACGCTTACCTTGCCGCCGCCGCGGAAGTGGCTCCCGGGGCCAAGCTCGCCGTGGGATGGCTCGGCGAATTGCTCCGGCCGCTCGTGCGAGTCGACACAGACAAACTACGCATCGAAGATACGAAGGCGGAAGACGACAAGAAAGACGAAGCAGAAGGGGCGGAAGATCCGCGTGCGGGGTACGTCGGCTTCACAGTGCAATTGCGTTCCGGGACGAAGGCGGGACCGGTGTTGCTGGAGGTGGTGACAGCAACGGGTGAAGTTCGTCGCGTCACGACGGACGAGTATGGTTCGGTTTGGATTGATTCGCTGCCTCCGGGAACGTGCGATGTGCGGTCGCCTTGGGAGAAACAACCCCGCTCGAATACGTGGAATTTTTCTCAGATTGTTTCGGGGGAAATATCAGCGGGAGGTTCGAGCATTCCAAAGGATGTGGCGTTGTTGCGTCCTAAAGGGTTTGGCGCGGACATGCTCGAAGCCGGCTCACGTCAAGGGCCGTCGGTGATTGCGATCGTGGAGCGATACAAGGTGCGTTCGGGCGATAGTTTGGCGTCTTTGGCGCAGTCGGTAGGGATGTCGGGGAAAGAGCTGGCGAAATTCAATTTCGGTACGGACAAACCTGACGAAATCAACCAGGCATTGCGTCACATCGTTGGTTGTCGGAAGAAAACGCCGGATGGCAAAAATTACATTTTCGACGATGCCGACGATCCGGGTATCATTCTTTTGCCGAAGCCATGGGAGGCGAAAGGTTTGCCCGCGGAAGGCATGCATCGCATTTTGGTCAACGCTCCCGGGGCACCGGATCAAAAACGCCCGCGGTGGACGTTTTCGATGTGAGGTCGCGGCCAATACGAGGCAATCATGGGCATCGTTCAAAAACTCACCGCAGCCACGAGCCTGGAGGGCTCCGAACAAAAAGCCACTCGAATATGGCCTATCGACTCGTATGAGATTCCTCGAGCGCTGAAGGAACGAGCTGCGGAATATCACGTGCTCAAGGTTCCGCTTTTGGGGCAATCGTATCGTTGGGCGGGTGGGCGCGAGGGGACGGGGGCGAGCGATTGGTGCGGTCGAACATCGGTATCAATGGCGTACAATTGGTACAAACTGCTTGAAGGGGGCGATCCGAAGACGCGTTATATCAGTCATTGGAATGGTGGCGTTACGGGGCGTTATTTGGATTTACGTCATCCGGACGGCAAACGCGCAGCGCATGCCAATCCAAGTGGTCCTCCTTTTGATGCCAACGATGGGGCTCCCGGGAGTTACATGGTCAAAGCGATGGCCCAACAATTGGGTTTTCAGGACGGCCATTTGTTTCCTTTTCCGGCCGACGAAGCGGCGCAGAAGAAACGCTTCGAAGACGCCAAAACCATTGTTCGCAACAAGTCGGCGCTCGAAGGGCGATATCGAGATATTTTGAGTGCCTTACGCGCCAATAACCCGGTCGTCATGTATTCGGGCCTATCCGGCGCGGGCAGTTCGGACGACGGAGCCATTCATATCATTTTGTTGTCGGGTTATTTTTATCTTTTGGAGAATGGTCAACCCGAGCTGTGGATCGTCGTGGCCAATCCGGCCACGGTTGGTCAGCTTCTTCAGCACAAATTGTGTACTCCCATAACCCCGGACAAACAGACGGATGTCGAAGCGTTGGCGAAGCTGGATTCGAGCCACGACATGATTCGAATCATTGCGGGCGATTGGTATCTGGGACGAGCTTCGTTGTCGCTTGTGCGGGCGCGCCTATTTTTCTCGCCGCAAACGTTATCGAATGTGCCGTACGACCTGATGATGGATTATTGGACGGCCGACAAGAAAGACGACAGCGCCGCCACGAAGGCGCAAAAAATCGCCAATCGAGGCGGATATTATCAAACGACGCAAAAAGCTTGTGATGCGCCGCCGGAAGCTGTCGAAACGAGTCGTCGAAGTGCCGGCGTCACCTATCCTTTCGATTCCAAAGTCGACCCTTCGAGTCCGGTGCGTTATTTATTTCTCAATGAAACGAGCAAAGGTGGTTTTTATCCGCTGGGGCTCGGGCAGAATATTCATGGCGGTATTCACCTGACGCCGGAAGATTCGTCATCGGCGTTCGCTCCTGTACGTTCTTTCGGGCCGGGTTATGTCGTAGCTGCGCGATTGGCCGGTGGATTGCCGCGGAATCTCGCAGGGGGCGATCGCATGGCGGGAACGAAAAAGAATACGCTCGTCGAAGACCTGGCAGGGGGAAGCAATGCATTCGTCATGGTGCGGCATGTCATTGAAGAGGTTTTGCCTCCAGGCGATGCGGGAACGCCGAAAGAATTCACGATTTATTCGTTGACCATGCATTTGGCGCTGCCGGATTGGTCGAAAGACGAATTGGCCCGAGAATATGCTCAGGTGCCTTGGTTGAACAAGTTGGTGCGGCGTCGCAATGGATCGGTGACCGTGATTGATCCGACGTTGCCCGAAGGAGGACAAACGGCGCCGACGGTTTTACCTGTCGAAACGAAGTTGGTGTCGGGCGGGACGATGCAGACGTATGGAGAATCATTTGCCGTCAAAGCATCGTTTTCGTGTGGCCCTGTGGAAGGCGGACGAACGACGGCGATTTGTCGCCCCGCGGATCCCGATATCAAAGAAGCGTTGGATGCATTGGCTTCCGGTAAGGTGCTGACGTTTTGCGAGCCGGCGTTGATCGTGGATCGAGGGGAAACGTTGGGCTTGGTTTCGAGCGACAAAGAGAAGTTCTTGCATTGGGAGGTGCTCGCGCCGGCGGGGGCCAAAGGGGGCCTCGACGCTTTGCTGGGGTTTGCCTCGGAAAAACTGGGGCTCGGGGCCGGGTTTTTCCCGATGTACAAAGAAAAATCCGAAAACAATTTTTTTGACCCGAAAGACAACGAACTCACGAGTTTGTTGTCGTTTTTGCCCAACGACGATGGAGCCGACAAGACGACGAAATTGGATCCGGAATACGAACCGCCCGATGTGTTGAAATTGTTGAATCGCGCCGATGGTTTGGTTTTCAGTACCGGGGCGAAAGCGGGATCTCCTGCCGATGAAATGGCGTATCCCTTGACATTGGCGTTCGATGATTTCAAGGGGGCGATGCCCGCGGGTGAGCAGACGTTGAAGATGCGTTTCGAGCCGGCGAAGTTTCCCGAGCGTACCGTCAAATTCGACCCCAAAAAGGGCAAAGTCGACGTGATGGTGCCGGCAGGGGCGAAAAAAATCATTTTGGAATCCGGGGATTTTTTCATTGAATTGGCTGGGGTGAATTCCACGGTCGAAGAAGATGCAGCCCATTTGAAACGTCTGGCTTCGGCGCGGCTGCGCAAAGTGGTCCTCGAGCATTTGAATTCTTGGAGCAAAGACGGTTTGCTCGGAGAAATGAATGCGCGATTCGATAATGAAGCCGAAGAATTGACGCCTTATGCTGTTGCGGCGTCTTTTTGGGCCAATGACGAAAAAGCTGTCTTGGGGCCGTCGGGATCGGAAAAACCTCTTTTTGCCGCTTCACCCGACGCCGAACAATTGCCCGAAAAGTCCAAGCTCGTGCACGCTCATCCGGTCATCGTCGGCTGGGTTTTGAACTTGCTGGTAAAACACGGGGTTGCGCGGTTCAAAGATCAGTTCCCCACGCCTCGAGGGACCGAGGCGGCAGAAAAACTCACGTATCTCGGATGGATGCCCGCGTATTCGCCACCGCGCAAACGCTCGGTCGGGGACACGGTACACGCGGTCGCGGTGGCCGCAGGAGAAGTGTCGGGATCTCGGGATCTCGTTTTACAAGCCAAAGTAAAAGGAGCATCCAAACCTCTGGTCGTGGCCAAAGGCCGTTATGTCAATGGGGTTTTATCCATCCCCACGGCGTGCCCGTTTTGGGGAGAAGTGACGCTCGAAGCGGAGGGATTGAAGCCGCAACTCGACGAACATCTGCAGATCGAAGTGCTCGAACCGGTGCCGGGCGAGCCGGCCATTCCGACGAAAGACACTGCCGGTAATTATGTTTTTTCGCTCCCGTTTGCGAAAAATCGACCGAAGCGTATCGAAGGGTTCGTCGTGATGAAAACGTGGGTGGTTGGGGCCGGGAAAAACCCCGAAGGAGACGGGCAAGAAGCTGGGGTGGCCATTCCGATCGAAGCTTTGGTTCCCGCCGCTTCACCGGCCGATTTGACGTATGACGCGACGGGACAGTTCATCGTCGGTGCCAAAAAGGACTCCGTGTCGGTATCGACGAATTTTACATTTGGTGAATACAAGAAAGCGGCTGGAGGCACGATATCTTTGGCGCGCGTCTTGGCGAGCGGAGTGCAAAAGCTGCGTACGGCTTATGGCGTCGCTCAAACCCAAGCCAAAGCGGGGTCCGGCGGATTGAGCTTGGTGGCGTTGGCGTCGACGGGTTTGACGATCAAAGTGAAATGCGCCACGGAAAGCACCAAGAATCACGAGCGTCTCGTGGCTGCGGCGCAGGCTTTGGCTGCGGAATTTCAATCGGTCGAGGACCTGGGCAAAGAAATACGTTTGTCCGTTGTTTTGCCGCCTGCAAGCACCGGGGGCATGCTCGTGGCGTCTTTTGATCCGGCGGCGGCATTCAGCAAGATGTTGGCGGACAAGCCGCTGGGTCCGACGGATGAAATGCACATTCGGTTTGGCGTGGTATTCCAAAACGGTGGTCGATGCGTGCGACCGTTTGGAGCTGACGTGCCGGGCAAAGGGTTCGTCGAAGTAAAACCGGAAGATTTACGCAAAGAAGCTGCGACCGTGGAAGCTTGGGCACCGGTGAGTTCGGCGATATTGCACAAACCTCAATTCGGCGCGATCACCAAGAGCATTTCGGGGGAGACGTTGTCGTTGTCGGTGCAGCTTTTCGGAGGGGCGAAAGATTGGGCGGCGGCCAAACCACAATTTGCATTCAAGACGAAAGCCGGAAAAGACGAAACGATTGGTGGCAAATCGAAATCGGCCGATTGCGTGGCGGCGACGATTGGGTTGAATGATCCGAGGATTGCGGCGAGCAAGATCAAATTCGAGGCCAAAGTAACGAAGGAAAACGCGCTCTTCGATGGTCAAAAGCTGACGATCGAGCCTGTTTCGATGGACGTCGACACGACGCCGAAACTCGAAGCCCCCGAGGTGACATGGACGGCGACGGATGTGGAGGTTCGTTGTAAAACGCAATCGTTTCCAACGAATCGAGTGGTCGAAGTCGTCGTATACAAGCAGGAAAGTACAGGCGAAGTCGATTTGGGGGTCATGAAGGCGGTAGCGTTTCAAAACCCATACAAAAAATATCCTTATCAGGGATTTCCGGACGATAAGGGCGTGATCGTCGCTCGCGTGCCCCGAAAGTTATTGAGTAAATGGCTGGCCGTCGACGACGAGATTCGGGTGGAAGTGCGGCGTCCGAAGGGATACGAAAAAGTATTCGAGACACAAATCGATCCTGTGGGTGTCAAGTCCAAGGTGCCTGCGAATTGAGGAGAACGCGATGAGCAGCGAGGGAAAGCTTATCGAGACGGCAGCGGGTCACGCCGGTGTTTTACGTATTCGAGCGATTGCCAAAACATCGATTGGTTTTACCGCACCGTCGTTGAAAATCAGCACATTGCGTACGAATGTGTCCATCACGGGCGCGGTGCAAAACCTGCCGAACGATACGCCGGCGACATTCACGTGGATCGTGCAAAAAGGATCGATTGAAGAGCGATACCCGGTCGCCGGGGTCGTCATCAAAGTCCAAGACAAAACGCGCGGCTCCGTGACGGTTGCCCTCGATGTACTCGAGCATCGTTTGATTGGAAAAGGAAAAGTTGGATTCGAAATTGCGCCGGATTTTCCGTATTGTGCAGCGCAAGTGGTGCCTCCGGGAAGCATTACGTTCGACAATCCGTTGGAGGTCACGTTTTCCAAGACGTCCGGGGTTCGGATGGGTACGAAGGTCAAAATCACGCCCAACATCGGCGAGATTTTTGCAAAATCGACCGTGCGGCTCGAATTGCGCGAGCGTGACGTGGGCGCAAATGAAAGCGCGACGACGGACGATTTCATGCGGCCATTTGTTTGGAAAAACGGCAATGAGGATTCGGTCGAGTGGCGCGTGGGATGTACCTTGCCGAGTGGTGTACCCGTACTCGATTATTTGGAACCGGACGAGGTTGGCGGGTACGAATTCGAATATTCCTTGTCGGTAGCGACGGATGGCGAAAAAAACTATCAAACGATCGTCGACGCCAAAGAATTGTTTTCCGTTCCGAAACCCAAGATTGAATCATTCGAATTGACGGCGGAATCGTCGAGTGTCCTCGATGATGGGTATTTGGGGTCGGTGCTGCACAACATCTGGAGCGATGATATCAAGGATATTCCACTGGAGCGTTTGCGCGCGAAAGGCCGAATCAGCAATCTCGATGAAGATCTGGAATTGCCGGTGCGAATTGCGCTTTGGGCGAAGGATGCTGCGGGAGCCGTGGCACCTTTCAAGAACATCGAAGCGGAAGTGCTGCTCGACGAAGGCGAAATCGACGTGCAATTGTGTTCGTTTTGCGCGCTCGCGAATGATGAAGATTGGCCGAAAATCAAAGCATCGACGTTTTTTGCGGTTTTACGATTGCCCATCGCCGTGACTGGCACGCCGGATTACGTACCCATCGTGCACGCGTTGGATTACGACGACAAAGTGCTTTTGCCATTTCATAAGGGGGAAGGCACGGTTTCCGTACGCGGAACGGGCGTTGCATCCAAAGGAAGCCAAATCAAGATCACGAGCGACGGATTGGTGCGGCACGGCCAGATTCAAGTGGGCGGCAAGTGGTTCGTGGATTGGTTCAACAGTGACGTACAGCCCAAAAACAAGGATCTATATCCGAATCCAATGAAGGGTGAGGGATTCAAAAAGATCTTCAGTCACATCAAGGCGATGAGCGGCAAACCAGCCATTACGCTCAATGAATTCTTGGCGCACGCGATGATCATGTACAACGAGCTGGGAGGCACGTACGAGCCGAAAGCCGAAAAAGGCGGAATGCAATATTGTTTCGAGCCCAAAGGCAGTAAAGTCAGTTACAACGGGGGATATCATCGTTTTGCCGGAAATCAGCTCAAAGCGAAAGGCGTCATTTCTTCGGATGCCGATGTGAACCTTTGGAACGGCCAGGTTTGGCCGGAAGGACAATCGGCGGCGGTTTACAAAGCTGCCGAGGAATGCGACTTTTACAAGTATCGCGGGCGCGGCCTGAACCAGCTTACGTGGCGCGGAAATTACCAAAAGCATGCGGACCCGTTTTTGAAGGAACATCCCAAATACAAGAAATGCGCCGATGACCTGACCACAGCGCAACTCGACGAAGCCTTCAAAGACCCCGCGATCTATCTGGCGTCGTTCAATAGTTACAACATGGCCAACGAAAAAGTCAGAGCGGCCTTGGAGAAGGTGCTCAAGGGCGATTTCAACGATTATGGTCTGCGCGTCGGGGGAAGTTCCGAATATGGAACGAAGTTCGCCAATCGTTGCAAGAAGCTCCTCGAGCTGATGACGAAGGCGGGATATACGACGTAATCGCGGAGCGAACGTCGATTCGAAGATTCGTGGTCGGGTTTTTGTGGCGAGAGAGGGTGCGGGGCCGGTGACGAAACCGGCCCCGTTTGCATTTCATCACGGAGGCGGAGCGGCAATCGAGACGCTGGTGAGGTCTTCGTTTGCGGCACCAAGGGTCGTCGGGGTCGACCAGATGGTGCCGTTGTACCGCGTATGTTTGGCGTTGCCCGACGTATTGTCGATGTACGCCATTTCCGCGACAAAACCACCCATACCGCGGGTGACCGAAATGGATGTGGCCACCGAATCGGTATTCACTTCCGTGGGTATGGACCACGTCGAGTTCGTCGCATTCCAGATGGCGAACATGGGCCGGTTGTTGCTGGCATTGCGGTAAGCAATGATGGCCCCGCCATTGGGCAGCGGCGCAAGCGTAATGGGCGCCGCGGTGGCCATATTCGCCGCCGTACCGCCGCCCAACGCGGTCTCCGTGAGCCATGTGCCTGCGGTATTGCGACGTCGCGTTTTGACCTGAACGGCGGCGCTCGTAATGTACGCCGTCATCAATTCACCGTTTGTCAAGGTTATCACTTCAGGCGCCACAGCCACACCACCGGTGGTGTTCAGGACAACCGGAGAACCCCAAACACCCGAGGATCGCTGGCGAATCGTGACATCGTGGTTCGCTCCATTGACCTCGTTGTACGTCATCCACGCATCACCCCCCGCAGTCCCCGCAATATTGGGCACGAGCGCGGTCGAAGCATTCATCGAGGTCAACGTATGGGCGAGGTCGTGGATTGGGTTCCAGGTTGTCCCGTCAAACCGACTGTAGAACAGTTTGTTTGTCGTGGTCTCACGGTATGCAGCGAGGGCCTGGCCTTCCGACGCAGCCAAAGACGGGGCGCCAAACGGCACGACCGTGGTCATACCGAGATCCGTGAAGGCGCCCCAAACGCCGGCACTCCATTTGACATATCGGAGCTTGTTGGTCGCTTGGGTATCGCGGATGAGACCTACGCCATACGCGGAATTCGGCATGGTGAGAGCGACCGGAACGTCGGTGCGCGTTCCATTGGCGACGTTGGTGCTCCATACGGGGCTCATTACATCCACCGGCAATGACGCGGTCATGAATCGGGCCGCATCACCGCCGAAAAGCAGCAAGGTGCAGGCCGGGCACGTGACCCCGCCGCTCATGCCGCCGCAATCGACATCCGATTCGGTCCCGTTCTTGATGCCGTCGGTGCAAGAAGGCGTTTGGCAGACCATACCGGCGCAATAACCGCTTTGACAATCGGCATTGCCGTTGGGACACGCGCCTCCGTCCATGACTTCGCACGCGCCAAACCCGGTGCATTCGGTCGCGCATTCCATATCCGGATCGGTGTTTGTCGAAACGTTCGAGCAGGTGCCCGAGGCGACGCCGGTCTTGGCGATGACGCAAGACTTGCACGTCCCGGAACAACCATTGTCACAACAAACGCCGTCTTGAATGGCGCAGCTTCCGCTGACGCATTGGCCGTTCTGCGTGCACGGTCCGACGCCATTGACGAGCTCGCAAGCGCCTGCGCCGTTGCAATCCGCGGTGCCGGTGCATTCACTTTCGGGGTCGGTATTGGCCAGAACGAACGAGCAGGTGCCGTCGACGCCGCCGGTTTTCGCCGCGCTGCAAGCTTGGCAGGTTCCGGTGCACGCCGAGCTGCAACAAACACCGTCGACGCAGAAGCCGCTGTTGCATTGCGAATTCGTCATGCAAGCGGCGCCATCGGCGAATTCGCACGCTCCCGAGCCGTTGCATTCATTGGTCGCGCATTCATTATCGGGATCGGTATTTGCGGTGACCGGACTGCACGTACCGCTCGGCGCGCCCGTTTTCGCCATGCTGCAAGCCTGGCACGTCCCCGAGCACGCCGTATCGCAGCAGAAGCTGTCGACGCAGCTGTTGCTGATGCATTGTGCCGGTTGCGTACAGGACGCACCATTGCCTGCTTCACAGGCGCCGGCGCCATTGCATTCTCCGCCCACGCATTCATTGTCCGGATCGTTGTTCGCCGCAATGAACGAACACGTTCCATTCATGCCGCCCGTCTTGGCCGCGCTGCATGCTTCACATGCCCCGTTGCACGCGGCGCTGCAGCAGAAACCGTCGACGCAGAAATTGCTCAAGCATTCCGAATTGATCGTACAAGCATCGCCCGTGGGCTTCTTGCACGTACCCGTCGCATCGCAAACGGATCCGGCCGAGCAAAGGTCTTGCTGTCCGACGAAGTCGGGCGAGCAAACACCGGCAACCTTATTACAAGATTGGCAAGGCCCGTTGCACGCCGTATTGCAGCAAACGCCGTCGACGCAATTGCCGCTTTGGCATTGCGAATTCGTCATGCAAACCGAACCGTTCGCGGCTTCGCAAGCGCCGACGCCATTGCATTCGGTCGTGCATTCGTTGTCCGGGTCGGTATCCGGAGCGATATTGCCGCACATACCGTCCGTGCCGCCGGTCTTGGCCGCACTGCACGCTTTGCACGCGCCGGCGCACGAGTTTTCGCAACACACGCCGTCGACGCAGAAGTTGCTCGTGCATTCCGAATTTCCGCCGCACGGATTGCCGTTGGGCGATTTCGTGCACGCGCCGACGCCGTCGCACAACGTCGCGCCTACGCATTCGTTATCGGGATCGGTATTCGTGAGAATCGGCGCGCACGTCCCGTTGGCTTGACCCGTCTTGGTATTGCTGCAAGCTTTGCACGTACCGAAACACGCATTTTCGCAACAGACGAGATCGATACAAGCTTGGCTGAAGCATTCATTGTTCGCCGTACACGGCTGACCGTTCGTATCGACGCACTTGCCCGAGCCGTTACACACCTGCAAACCGAGGCACGCAGGCGAGTTGTCCGTTTGTTGCGCCGGAACGTTGGTACACGTGCCGATGCTGCCGGGGACCGCACAAGACTTGCATTCACCGGTGCAACCATTGTCGCAACACACGCCGTCCACGCAGAAACCGAGCGCGCATTGATTGTTTCCAGTGCACAAGCTGCCCTGCATCAGTTTCGGCGTGCACACGTTCATGAGCAAATTGCAGTAATTGTTGCTCGCGCATTGCGTATCGTTCGTGCACGTGCTCAAGCAGGCGCCCGCATTACACGAGAACGCGCCGCAGCTCATATTGCCGCCGTCGATGCAAACACCCGCGCCGTTGCACGTATCCGCATTGACCTGGGTATTGCCCGCGCACGTCGCTCCCTGACAAATGGTGCCGTTGGTGTAGAGCGCGCAAGCGCCGGCACCATTGCATGTACCGGTTTTACCGCACGTACTCGCGGGCTCCTGATCGCATTCGTTCTGCGGGTCTTGACCATTCACGATCGTCCCGCATTGGCCATTGATGCCGCCACCCTTCAACACGCTCGTGCAGGCTTGGCACAAGCCCGAACAAACCGTGTCGCAACACACGCCGTCGACACAGAAGCCGCTGGCGCATTGATTGGGCGTCGTACATGACGCACCCAAATCGACCTGGC
>CAYSYX010000191.1:0-16337 GCA_964435055.1 uncultured Polyangium sp.
ACGCCAAGTCCTTCGCTCGCTTCGAGGATGCCCTTGACGTACACGACGTCCGGCGCCTTGACCGTGACGTGCCGCACGTAAAGCCCTGCGGAAGCCACGTCGATAGGCAAGGCTCGCTGCGATCGAGCTGTACCTCGAAGCTTGCTGCGTGCCTCGACGGGCACCTCGGAAGAACGTCCGGAGTCGCGATCCACCATGAGCAACGAGCAGGTAAGCACTGCCGGCGGTCGAGATCCAGGGTCGTACGAATCGGGAACGAGGAACTGTCGGATCACCCGGTGAAACCTTGGCTTGCGGGCGCTGTCGTGGTCGTGCTCTCGGAGGTAAAGGCGCTAGATTCGCCCGCTATGTCCCAAGTTCGTGCACCGCGTCAGATCGCGCATGCGTCGCGTTCATCGACAGCCGAGTTTGTCCGGGATGCGGCATCCTCGGCGAACGACGACGATGAAGAAGACATTGATCTGCCCGCGTTCATCGTCGGAGATGACGATGCCGAAGGTGAAGACGGGACAAACTCGTTCGATGAAGAATTGCCCGATCTTCGCGATGACGGGGGCGATCCGTTCGACGATGCGAACGCAACCGACCTCGACATCGGTGTGCACATCGATGTAGCCGAATCAAACGAGACAAACCTCGACGGCGCGGAAGAAACCACGGACGTCGGCGCGCTCGATGAAGACTTTGTCGTCGTCGACGAGGCCTCGGCGCTGGATGAAGAGCAACCCGTCGACGAGTTTGTCGAGGACGATGATTTCGCCGGTTTCGACAAAGAATCGGGCGACGACGACGGAGGCTCCGAAGGTACGGGCGAAGATGCCGCCGCCGACATCGACGAAGCCGCTCTGCCCGAGCTCGATGAAAGTGAAAACGATTCGGGCGACGATTCGCTCGCCGAAGAGCTCCTCGACGAAGCGGCGAAAGCGCGATTGCCTCCATGGGCCGCGAGCAGGTTTGTCCCATTGGAAGGCGCCGGAGCTCCGCTTCCTTGCTCGTTCGTCACTGTGGCGGCAGGCCGCGTTTACGCAGCGGGCGATGTGCTCATGACCATCGATGAAGGCGCGCACGCCGCGCGTCGACTGGCGCTCGATGTGCCGGCATCGGCCATTGCTTCGACAAACGGACAAACGCTGGTCGTCACGCAACGTGGAGGATTGCTCGCGAGCCGAGACGGTTGCGTTTCCGCCTCACCGGTCACGGGATTTCGTTCCGCGCAAGGCCCCATTGGTTTGGCCTGTACACACGATCGTTTCTGGCTCCTGCACGAGGCTTCTTTGTGGTCGTTGTCGGGCAGCGAGCTCGCCCGCGTGCGCGAAGGCGGTGTACGCGCGATGTGTGCCGCGTCGGGCGCTCTCGTTCTCGTCACGACGTCTGCCGACGGCGCCGGTGTCGAGATCGCGCGCGGCGATGACGAACAATTGAAACCGTCCATGTTCAACGAGGAAATCGCCAAGTTTGTCTCGGCGGAACCGTCTTTGATCCTCGCCGCAGCAGCTCGAGGCCGACGTCTCGCGATCGCTTCGCCGCACGCCTTGTACCTCTCCAACGACGCCGGAGCTTCCTTCACGCTGGTCGAATTATCCGGCGCGGTGGCGGCTTGTTTTGCTGGTGACGACGAATCTGCGGATCTCCTGGTCGTCTTGGCGTCTGCCGATCAGCCCACCGCGCATTTGGTTCGCGTCACCGATGATGGTGAAGCGGCTCGTCTGGCGGAATTGAACGGGACAAACGATGGTCGAGCGTTTGGTCAGGTATCACTCGCTTGGGATGCGGCCCGTGAAGTCGTGTGGATCGCGTCACGCCATGGCCTGAGCGCGTGGGGTCCCGCGCGTCGACACTGACGCTGTTACGCTTCGACAAACACGTGATGCAATCGGCGTTGCGCTTCGGCGAGGGCGTCCTTCGTGACGACCGCTCCGATACGCAAAGGCGTGGCGGTCACGAGTTGCGGCGCGATCTCGGCGTCTTTCAACGTGGCGATGAAACGAATGAGCGGCTCCGTCGTAGCCGCAAGGCCATCACCGACGATGCTCGCGACGGCGACATCTTCCGTCAATGACAGCGCCGGTTCGCCCTCCTGAAGCTTCTGCTTCGACCCTCGCCAATCAGGCACGTTGAGGAGCGAGATGAGGAACGAAATGCCGCGTTCGTCGACGGTGACATCCTTGAGCGGCACGTTGGTTTCTTTCGCCAAACGCAGCAAATCATCGAGTTTCGTCGGGTCTTTCAGCTGCCCCAGCACGACGTTGCTCTCGCCCACGACCGCTCGTGCGCGCGAGTCCGTACGCGGAGCGAACTTCCGAACGACCGTTTGTCGAGGTGCATCGTCTTCATTGTCGAACGTGCTGCGAGCGTAGATCGCGATGTTCGCGCGACGCGCCCACTCGACGGCTTGAGCACAAAGCACCTTCGCCCCGCACTCGGCCATCTCTTGCAGCATCGCGTGATCGAGCTCCGGCAGATGCCGTGCGTCGGGAACAACCCGCGGATCGGCGGAATACACGCCGTCGACATCGCTGTAGATCTCGCATCGTTCGGCCTCGAGCGCCGCAGCCAGCGCCACGGCCGTCGTGTCGGAACCACCTCGGCCCAGCGTCGTGATCTCGCGGCGATAACTCATTCCTTGGTAACCCGCGATGATCACGATGCGTCCACGCGCGAGCTCGTCTTCGATGCGATGCGGCCGAACTTCGATGATTCGCGCGTCGAAGTGGCGATCGTTCGTCAGGATCCCCGATTGCGACCCGGTGAACGAAATCGCGTCTTCGCCAAGCGCCTGAATCGCGATCGACAGGAGCGCCATCGAGACGCGTTCACCCGTCGACAGAAGCATGTCGAGCTCGCGACGCGGCGGATCCGACGTCTCGCCACCTTGAGCCGCGACCTGTTTGGCCAACGCGAGCAGTCCATCCGTGGTTTTTCCCATCGCACTCACGACGACCACGACGTCGTTTCCTGCGCGCTTCGTCGCTACGACTCGACGCGCGACGCGAACGAGTTTGTCGACGTCGGCGACCGAGGAGCCTCCATATTTTTGAACGATGATCGGACGCGTTTTGCCTGCGGAACGTGGCTCTTGCATGGGTCACCTCAACGCCGGAAATGACAGTGCTGCACGTCTTCGTCCGCTAGCACGACGCGTCGCAGTGGGCCAAACCCGTGACGTTCATGGCGATGAATCGTTGCTCATCTGCTCGTAAAGTTCCGCTTCGGAAGTTCGTCCTTCCGCACGAGCTTTGATTGCCAAACGTCGCAGTACGTCCTGACGAATCGGCCAAAACTCCTCGACGATCTCCGGATCGCCGTCTTCGATCCGCGTCGACACGAGCGCGAGCAGGTCCATGTCGCGGCCCAGTCTTTCGAGCGCATCCGCGAGATCGCGCGCCACATCGTGATCGTGAGGATCGGCCCGCAGCTGCTCCGTCAATCGATCCACGAGCACTTCGTCGTCTTCGTATTCTTCTTCGACAAACTCGGTTTGGACTGACGAAACAGGCTTGGATGGAGGCGGCGGGATGTAACTGCGTTGCGTGATCGGTCGCGGCTCCTCCGGTTCGATGCGCGCCGGCGGCGGTGGATCTTGACGCAGCAGCACCGGCGCAACGGGTCGACCGAGCTCGGTCGAGACTTGTCGAAACGCTGTGGCGATGGCGCGATCGCGTGGCCGCAAACGCAACGCCACGCCGAGGTGACGCTGCGCCGCACGAAGATCACCACGCGCGTTTTCCTCGATGTTCGCCGCTTCCATGAGCATCGCCGCCAGGGCCGCGGCGCGATCGGTGTCTTGCGGTATCGCCGCTTCGATCGCTTCCCGCATACGCGCGAGCGCGAGCGACGCGCCTGCGAGATCTCCCAGCTCGGCCCGCCAACGACCTTCGAGCAATCGCGCGTCCGGCGTGTGCGTTTGTCCGGGCAAAATCGTTCGCACGCGAGCGATGGCGGCGGGTCTGTCCGAAGCGTACTCGACGAGCCCTTTGGCCAGCTCGATCTCCACTTCGGCCATGGTTTGTCCCTTGCGAGACAAGATCGCCGACGCTCGCGCCAACAAATCCAACGCACGGCGTCCATCCCCTGCGGCTTCGAGAGATCGGGCAAGCCCGAGCGACGCCTCCGCGCTCTCCGGCGCATACCTCAACGCCCGTTCGAACAGCACGCGCGCTTCGACGGTGTAGCCCCGATCCAAAAACGCCGCGCCGGCCCGCATCCACACGGCGTATCGAGCTTCCGGGCCGCGGGCGCCGGCTTCCAGATGTTCGGCATCGGCGCGAGCACCCGGACCGTCGCCGAGATCAAGACGCGTTTCGAGGCGCATCCAGCGGGCTTCTTCGAGCGCCGGCGATCGAGCGATCGCGTGATCGATCGCGTCGAGAGATTGTTTTGGGTTCGAAGTAAGTTTGGCGACTTCGAGCCACGTGAGCGCAGCGAGCGGTGCGAACGATTCGTTGTGCGCTGCACGCGAATACGCCGCGATGGCACCGTCTTCGTCACCTACGAGGGCGAGCAGTTTGCCCCCGAGAACCCCCGCATCGATGGCGGGAAATGCCTCCACGAGCGTGGCCAGAGCCGCCTCGGTTCGTTCTCCCGCGAGGGCATCGATCCAAGCAATCCGCGTGGTGATCTCCGGATGCCGAGGTGCTCGTTCCAGCGCGAGCAGATAACGCCGACGCGCCTCGTCGAGATCGCCGCTCACCGCGATTTCGTCGGCATCGAACGCAAGATCCGCCTGTTCGATCGCGCGAATGGCTTCTGCGGGCAGAGCGGCGGGCGCTCGGGAAAGCGCCACTTGGAATGACAAACGATCCTCGTCCGCGGTCACGGCGTCCCAGCGCGATCCTTCGACAGCCGGAGCTCGAGCCCCGGCGGCTGGTAGGACATGACGAACTACATGGGCCACCACGTCTTCGAGCAACACGGCACCACCCAAGACGCGTCCCCACGGGCGACAAACCTCCGCGAGCGCACGCACCGCGAGCACGTGCGGAGGCGCTCCTACGTGCACGCCACGAGCGCGTTCGGGCACGAGCCGCACATCGCGATCCGTCGGCACCACGACGACATCGAAGGCCAACGCTTTGGCTCCGTGACGCAACCCGACAGCACATCCCCAGGGTGTCGCCACGAGACCCACGTCCGGCGTTGCTTCACCGAGGATTCCGCGAAGTTTCGGAGCGACAAACCTGGCCAGATCGGGCAGCTTGAAGGACAAACCCAGCTGCGTGAGGGCTCCGCGCTTGTGACGAAAACGAGTCACCCCGCCGGACAGATCGACGGGAAAACGCACGTTGGGCAGCGCAAGCGCGAGTTTGTCCACATGAACCGGACCCAAATCGAACGGTTGATCCAGCTCGATGGACAACATCCCGCGGTTGACGGAGAGCAACAACGAGGGTTTGTCTTTCGGGCGTGACGGAATGTCCGCGCGTTCTTTCGGTGCCACGCGAGGTGCACGAAGATCCGCGCGTCCAAAGGAGCGAGCTCGCCCTCCTGGACCAAGACCAACCGTCATGTAGGGAATGAGGCTACCAATGCTTGGCGCCGGCCGCGAATTCGCGACGAAATTTCAGAGCGAATTTTCAACAGAAGCAGGGCGGGGGAAGGGGAGACTCAAACGTCGCCTTTGGCGATCTTGTCCTTCATCTTCTGGATCAGAACGGGAAAACCGTCTTTTTTGATGATCTTCGTGAACTGCGAACGGTAACTCGACACGAGGCTCACGCCGTCCGTCTTGATGTCTTGGATGCGCCACTTGCCGTCTTTTTGAGCCAACGTGTAGTCAATCTCGACCGGATCGGCGCGTTTGTCGGTCTTCGACACGGCCTTGGTCGACACGACGATCTGCGAGCCTTTCGGCGCTTCAGCCGTGTATTCGATGTTGTAGTTGAGCGTCTTCTTGATGTTGCGTTCGTACGAACGGCGCACGAGCTGCTTCAGAAGATCGCTGAATTGAGCCTTTTCCGCGTCCGAGCGGTTTGCCCATTCGGAACCGAGCGAACCTTGCGCGATGGTGTCGTAATCGAGGACTTCGTCGAATGTGGCGGCGACCTTTTTCTCGGTCCCGGGTTTGGCCAGAAGATCATACAGCGCCGTTTGCTTGGCTTTGACTTCATCCGTTGCCGGTCCGGCGTAGGCAAACTGAGCGCCTGCGATCGTAAGACCCAACGAGAACATCACGGCCGGAACAAAGTGCATTCGTTTCACGATCAACTCCTCTTTCCGTACGAGGTCACGCGTTTGCCCGGAGAAACATTTCCTGCCCGGGAGGCATGACCCTAGAGCTTTGCATAAGCAAGGGTTCCATGAATGGACGAGGCTCGTGCGAAGCCGATGCAACGAGACTTTGCTCGTCGCCCGTCCCCAAACGTCGCCGGTCGAGACAAGACACGTCGCATGGAGAGTCGGCATTTCGAGTCGCCTTTGGCGCTCTATTTTCCAAACTCCAAACTTGCATCTCGTTCAACATCGTCGCGCGCTTCGACCTATTGCAAGATGACCGCCATGGGTCGGCGGACTGTCGTGGTGTTTGGGATCGTTGGAGCAACCCTGTGTTTTTCGCTGGGATGGCTCGCATCGCGCGTCGTTCAGCCCGCCAACCGTGAACCGCCGGCCACGCCTTCCAGTGAACCGGTGTCGCTCGATGCCGACGCGGCAGCCCTCGGGCCGCTGCTGCTCATCGATCCGTCGAAAGTCACGCTTCTGCCCGATGCGTCCTTGAACTTCGACCCTCCCGCGCCGCTTGATGTTCCAGGACAAACTGCGCCGGGCGGTCGTTAAGTCGGTTGTTCGGCGACGAGCCGGCTGTTGGACGATGGAGCGGTGAGGGTGTCGGGGGGCACGAGGATCGTGAACGTCGTTCCTTTTCCTTCGACGCTGTCGACGGTGATGGAAAAACCGTGGTCGTCGAGGATGCGTTTGACCACGGCAAGGCCGATACCCATGCCTTTGGATCGCGTCGTGAAAAACGCATCGAACAAACGCTCGCGGGTCTCCGGATCGATACCGACGCCGTGATCCCGCACTTCGAACTCGAAGCCTGCCGTCGGGATCTTCGACCAGCTCAAGACAACCTCGGATCCTGCGGAACTTGCCTGGATCGCGTTGCGTACCAAGTTCCAAACCACCTGCCGCATGTGCGCGACATCCGCCACGATGGGCACGTCCCCCGTGCCTTCGCAACGCACGCTCACATCGCTTCCGCGGCCGGATTTCGTGGCCAATGTTGCGACATCCCGCGCGACGGATGCGAGGTCCATCGGTTCTTTCTTTGGAACTCGCGGCCGCGCCAAGTCCATCATGTCGCCGATGAGATCGTTCATCCGTGAAGCTTCTCGTTCGATGATGCTGCACAGTTCACGGTCCTCCGCGGCCAGGTTCGGTCCGGCGCGCAACAGCTCGATCGATGCGGAGATCGCGCCGAGCGGATTGCGAATCTCGTGCGCCAAACCCGCCGCCAAATGGCCAAGCGCGGCGAAACGTTCGGCCTGTTCGGCGCGAGCTGTCGCGACCATCAAGCGAGCATCGGCGTCACGCAAGCGTTCGGCGAGATAACTTGCGAGCAGCGTCACGGTGGTCACCGCCAAGAGGTTCAAGACGAGCGGAAAAGCGGCTTCCGTCCAACGTACCGCGTACACGTCGATGGGTTGGTCCGGGGGTGGTCGTACGAGCCCGTAGATAAACCCGCAACTCAGAGCGACGTACGAGAAGGCGCCTGAAAGCAAGGCAAGCAGTGCGCCGCGAAGGCCGAGCAACACTGCACCGGACAAACACGTGAGCCCGTAGAGCGATGTCGCTCCGCTCGAAACTCCACCCGAAACGTAGACGATCGCCGACCAGACGATGTGGTCGAGCATGATCTGAATGAGCGCAACGAGTTCGAGACCGCGTCCGATGCGCAATGCGGCCGCGTACAGCCCGGTCAAACCATACGCCGCAGCGACGGTGAGGAACGCAAATTTGCTCGAATACGCGTGGGTTTCGTAGTCGCCCAGGTAGATCGTCGTCGTGACGACCAGCACGAGCGTGAGTACGAGCAGGCGCACACCCGTGAGCCACGCAAATCGGACCGCGAACGTGCTCTCTGCACCAACTCGCAGTCCAAGCTGCATGTCATTCGCCCTTGATGTTGCCTGCGAGGCTGAAGATCGGCAGGTACATGGCCATCAGAACCACGCCGACGACCGCACCGACGATGACCATCATGAACGGTTCGAGCAGCGAAGTGAGCGCCGCGATCGCCACGTCGACCTCTTCTTCGTAGAAGTCGGCGACCTTGTTGAGCATCGTGTCGAGCGCACCCGTTTGTTCACCAACGGCCACCATTTGCACGACGATCGGCGGGAAAATATTCGCCTCGGTGAGCGGCTCCGCCATGTTTTTCCCTTCGGAAATCTTCATGCGCGTGTACACGAGGCCCTCTTCGATGATCATGTTGCCCGCCGTCTTCGCGACGATGTCGAGCGCATCGAGAATCGGAACGCCGGAGCTGAGCAGCGTGCCGAGCGTACGGGTAAAACGGGCCACGGCGACCTTCTGAAGCACCGGACCGAGTACCGGGAGCTTCAAAAGAACACGGTGAATCGCGCGCTTGCCTTTCGGGATCCGGTTTATCCGGATAAACCCATACACGATCCCGGCGCCGGTGATGACCATGTACGGCAACCAGCTGACGAACCCGCGCGAGAGCGCAATGACAAACTTCGTCAACCCCGGCAACGCATCTTTCGCGCCGAATTCGGCGAACATTCCTTCGAATGCGGGAATGACAAACGTCATCAACACGAAGATGACGATCGCGAGAATCACCATGACGGCGGTGGGATAGGTCATCGCGCCCTTGACTTGGCGCGCGAGTTTGGCGCGCTTTTCGATGTAAACCGCCAAGCGGTTCATGATCGTGTCGAGGATGCCGCCCGCTTCTCCCGCTTGAACGAGGTTCGTGAAGAGGTCGTCGAAGATCGCCGGATGACGACGAAGCGCATCACTGAACGTCGCGCCTTGCTCGACCGTGTTTTTGATGTCGCGGAGGGCCAGCTTGAAGTGCGGATTGGGCTCTTGATTCGCGAGAATGTCGAGGCATTGCACGAGCGGCAAACCGGCATCGATCATCGTGGCGAACTGACGCGTGAACTTGACGATGTCCTGTGTGCTGACGCCGGAACCAAAGCTGATGTTGAAGTCAAACCCCTTCTTTTTCGGGCTGACACGAATCGGGGTGAGCTGCTGACTTCGAAGCCAGTTCTGAACTGCGGCCTCGTTCTCGCCTTCTCTCACGCCCTTGCGAATCTCTCCGGCTCGCGATCGGGCCTCATATGCAAACTCGGCCATGCTGTGCCCCAATTCTCCTGATGGCAGGATACGGGCGTCATCGGTCGCGGGTCAAAGACGTGGCGTGTTCAGGTCTTCGGCTCACGAAGCGCGCCGATTTGGGGCCGTTTTTTGAAGTTCGTTGACGCTTTCGGTCGCTTCTGCTCCATCGCGAACGACGTGCATTCCGATGTTGTCGATGTGGATCTCTCGCGGGCCGCCGAAATCGTCGTCCGCGATTTCAATGCGGCTCCATGCGCCGTCGTCGCCGCCGCACGCCGCGTGAACAACCGTTTCATCCAAGGCGCCGGGGCTTTCGGAACACTTTGGAATGACGAACTCGCCCCCGCCGCTTCAATCAAGACGCCTTTCGATCTCGCGTCGGTGACCAAACCGATCACGTCGTTGACCTTCGCCCGTCAAGTTCGTCAGGGCCGTATGTTCCGCGACGAACGCCTTGCCGACGTCCTTCCGCTGGTGGCATCCACAGCGTCCGCCGGCGTGACGCTCGATTTGCTCGCGGCCCATCGTGCGGGACTCGATGCCCACGGGTCGCTGTACGCCCCGCTCGTGGAAGGCGCGACCTCGATCGATCGCGACGAAGCGCTCGTGTCGGCGGCGAACATGCGACACACGCCGTGCCCGGACGAACTGCCGCACGAGGGGTTCGTCCCGGTGTATTCGGATCTCGGTTACCTCTTGCTCGGAGCTTGTCTCGAAGCGCGATCCGGTCTGGATCTCGATGCGCTCATGGCGCGTGAAGTGATGGCTCCGTTGGGACTCGGCGTCGGCTCCGCGCGTTTGATGCGGGCGCGCGATCCCGCGTTTGATGCGCGCGTGGCTCCGACGGAGGTGGTTCCGTTTCGCGGAGGCCTGGTGCGCGGCGCCGTGCATGATGAAAACGCGTGGGCGTTTGCGGGTTACGGAGCTGCGGGGCATGCGGGGCTTTTTGGAACGGCGCTCGATGTTCTGAGGTTGGGCATGGCCGTACTCGATACGCTTGCCGAGCGCCGTTCGGATTGGCTCGAGCCCAAGGATCTCGAGCCGCTGCTTCGTCCTCGATCGGGTGGATCTTTGCTCGCCGGATTCGATGCTCGAAGCGGCGATGCTCCAAGTTCCGGTTCTCGTCTTGGACCGCGCACGTTCGGTCACTTGGGTTTTACCGGGACGAGCATTTGGATCGATCCGGACGTCGAGTTTGTCGGAGTGCTTCTATCGAATCGCGTTTTTCCCACCCGCACCTCGCGTGCGATTCGCCAGGCCCGGCCCGTGGTTTACGACCTGATGTTCGATCTGCTGGGTTAACATTTGGCCCTTCGAGTCGCCTTCTGCGCTCTACGCCCCAAGCCCTGATGTCGTCGGGCGGTTGATCCCGATTCGGAGTACACTCGGCCCACCGTGTCTCGAGGCGTCCCGACCGTTCCGGCAGAGCCGAGCCCGTCTCCGTCGCGTGCGAAGAAAAAGGCCGCACACGCGAAGCGCGCTCGTGTGAATGGCGCGAACGGGGCGCCTGCTACGGCGGTCGCGTCGCTCGTTCAAAAGGTCGACGTCAAGCCGCAACGAGCGACGGGGCACTCGTCGCATCGCAAACGCGTGCACCAAAGTTACCGGTTTGTCCGAGCGTACTACACGACGTTTGTCGTTCTCGGCAGCTACCTGTGGTTTTTCTTTCTGGGACGATGGTTCGGTAACGCCTGGATGCAGCCGCGTATGGCGGACTTGCACACGCGCAACGCGCGCCGCGTGCTCGGGACGATCGTCGAGCTGCAAGGTTTGTTCATCAAGGTCGGGCAGCTGCTCAGCATCATGGCGAACTTCCTGCCGGCGCAATTTCGCAACGGCCTCGAAGCGCTTCAGGATCGTGTTCCTCCCGGGCCGTACGAAGAGATCGCCGAACGCATCGAAGCGGAGCTGGGCAAACCCGTCGACAAACTCTTTCAAAAGTTCTGCAAAGAGCCGATCGCCAGCGCGTCGCTCGGTCAAGTGCACGAGGCGTGGTTGCTCGATGGCACACACGTCGCCGTCAAAGTTCAGCATCGAAACATCGACGAAATCGTCCGGCTGGATCTGCTCACGATTCGCCGGATCATGGCGATCGTGAGCATGTTTGTCCCGGTACACGGGCTCGATGCTTACTACCACCAGATCCGTTCGATGATCTTCGAGGAGCTCGACTTTCAACGCGAAGCGAAGAACATCACGCGCATCGCGGACAATTTCCTTCGTGATCCAACGGTTTTGTTTCCGCGCCCCGTCGAGACGCACAGCACGCGTCGAGTGATGACGACAAACTTCATTACGGGCGTGAAGATCGGAGACATCGCCGCGCTCGACGCCCGCCACGTCGATCGCAAGGCGATGGCGCGAAAAGTCGTGCAGGTCTTCTGTCAGCAGATCTTCATCGACGGCGTTTATCACGCCGATCCGCACCCCGGAAACATGCTCGTGGCCGAAGGAGGCGAGTTGGTTCTGCTCGACTTCGGCGCGGTCGCCGAACTGTCACCGCAGATGCGCGAAGGCATCCCCGAATTCCTCGAAGGCGTGATTCGTCGCGACACCGAACAGCTCATCAAAGCGATGCGCAAAATGGGCTTTCTTTCACGCACGGATGCGCCCGAGGTGAGTGAGAAAGTCATCGAGTTTTTCCATCAACGTTTTCAGGAAGAAGTGAAGCTCGACAGCTTCAACTTGAAGGACATCAAGCTCGATCCGCAGAAGGGCATCGAGAGTTTGATCGACCTGCGGAAGATGAACATCGGGCTGAAGGAGCTGTCGGGTGCGTTTCACATTCCGCGCGACTGGGTTCTTCTGGAACGTACGATCTTGCTCCTGACCGGCTTGTGCACGCAGCTCGATCCGGACCTTTCGCCGATGGAAGTGATTCGTCCGTACTTGCAGGATTTTGTTTTGGGCAACCGCGATTGGGCGCAGATCGCGGTCGAAGGCGCCAAGGACATGGCGCTCAAGGCGCTGACGATTCCCGATGATTTACGCAAGTATTTGCATCGGGCGAACCGGGGCGAAGCGGAGATTCGTGTCCGTGGACTTTCGCATGCGGCGGGTCTCGTGTACGCGGGGATTCGGCAAGCGATTTATGCGGCGATCGGCATTGCGGCCGGATTTGCCGCCCTTCAACTTCACTTGGCGGGACAAACTCACCTGGCCAAGTATTGTCTCTACGGTGCGGCAGTCGCGGGTGTGCTTCTCTTGGGCAGCATGCTGGTGACGCGTTCCAAGTAAAGTGTCCATGACGAACCCTACGAAGTCTGGTTATCGAGACAAACTCGCCGCGGAAGTGCGGGCGATCGAAGCGGAGATCGAGCTTTTGCGCGAGGCGAAAGCGAAGCGAAAAGACGCGGCGGATCGCGACGTTTCGGAAGAAGAACGTACGGAACGAAAACAATTGTCGACGGCGCTGAACAAGGCGCGCGGGCGGCTGGACCAAGCGCGTGCGCTGCTCGAACGGTACGAAAAGAGCGGCCGGGAGCATGCGATCGTCGTGCAAGGTGATCGCATCAAAGGAACGATCGCGGTGCGTATTCCGCCGGGTGGATCAAGCGAGCAGCGGTTGCAGCTTTTGGAAGATGCGCTCACGGAGCAGATGGCTGCGGCGGTGGATGAGCTTGGGGTCGTGTTGGCGGCTGCGCCGGTGAAGTACGTGCGGGAGCGGCCGGGGCGTGATGCGGAAGGACAAACGATCTTCGACGTCGACGGCTTGGTCGAAGGTGACTTTTTGGTTCCGGCGGTGAGGGCGGCGAAGACGGCGGAGCGAAGGAAGCGCTGACGCGTTCTACTTTTTCATCCGCTCCCGAATGGCTTTCGCGCGTTCGGCGCTGTCGGGGTGCGTCGAGAGAAACTGCGGAACAGGCTGCTTTTCCAGGCTCTCGAGGAACCTGGCGAGGCCCTCGGGGCTCTCGTTGCGTTTGGCGAGCAGGTCGACGCCGAAAGCATCGGCTTCTTCTTCCATCGAACGGCTATAGCTCAACGTATCGAGTTGCGAGGCTCCGGCGACGAGGGACGCGGTGATGCCGCCGATGTCGCCCGAGACGAACACGATGACGAGGCCGAAGATGCCGTTGCGGACCAGGGAACGGACGCCGTGTCGTTTGACGGCGTGGCCGATCTCGTGGGCAAGGACGCCTTTGAGTTGTGCGTCGTCGCCTTTGGTGCGTTCGAGTAGTCCAGTCAAGACAAACACTTCGCCGCCGGGCAAGGCGAACGCGTTGACTTGTTCGTCTTTCAAAACCGTCACGCGAGGGGCGACGAGGATGCGTTTTTCTTCGTCGGTGAGGCCGCTGCGCAGCTCCTCGAAGACGCGATCGACGCGGGCTTTTTCTTCCGTGGTCGGTTCACTACCCACGACGGAATGTTGGGCGCGCATGGCTTCGCCGGCAGTTTTTCCGATGGATGCATCCACATCGGGCGGCAGACCCGCGACGATGGCGCCTGTGGCCAGGCCCGCGCAGCCTCGCGCACCCAAGATCAAGAGCACGATGGCCAGCAACACGACGCCGACTTCCGCGGCGATTCGTGAACGACTGTGCCCGAAACCTTGCTGCGTCGAGTTGTTCGCAGTTCGTACTTCCTCTCCAGACATGGGTCGGTTATAGCGTGCGCGCTTTTTTGTTGCTCGTGGGGATCGAGCAACGGAGGAGCGTTCGTTTCACTTCGTGCCTCCTCTCGAACGAAGGGGAAGGGTTTCGATGCAACACATCATCAAGTACGAGCCGACGTTCTCGATGCTCCAGGTGAACCTGGCGCCGGGCGAAGTGCTCATTGCCGAAGCAGGTTCGATGGTCGCTCGTTCAGCCAACCTCAACATGGAGGTCAAGCTGAATGCGGGCAAAAATGCCGGATTTTTCGGCAAAATGAAGACGTTTTTCATCGCCTTGATCCGCAAGATCGTTGGTGGTGAAACCTTTTTCGTGAATCACTTCTCCAGCCCGCAGGGCGGCTGGTTGTGGCTTGCGCCTTCGCTTTCGGGCGGGATCAAGCCGATCACGCTTCAGGGCAACGGGATGATCTTCAGCGCGGGCGCGTATCTCGCGAGCGTTGGAGACATCGACCTCAAGATGCGTTGGGGTGGTTTGCGGGCGCTTTTGGCGAAAGAGGGAGCGTTTTTCGTCGAGGCATCGGGCAACGGCCAGGTGTTTGTCACGAGCTACGGGGCGATCGAAGAGATCTACTGCAACGGCAGCTATGTCGTGGACAACGGCCACATCGTCGGATTCGAGCCGCAGCTGAACTTCAACATCAAGAGCGGTGGTGGTGGGCTGCTTGGGTTCCTCGCTTCGGGCGAAGGGATCGTGTGCGAGTTCCAGGGGCAGGGACGAATTCTCATTCAAACGCGCAACACCGGTGCGCTCGTGGACTGGATCACGCCGATGTTGCCTCCGTGAGGCGCGGACAAACCTAAGGAAAACGGGAAGAAAACAATGCAAGTCAACCTTCTCTATCGCCCCTCACAGTCGCTCGCGCAGTGCTGGCTTCAAAACGGGGAATCGGTTGTGGCTGAAAGCGGCGCGATGGTCGGCATGTCGACCAACGTGCAGATGCAGACGCAATCCGGCGGCCTCATGAAGGGCCTCAAGCGATTGTTCGGTGGTGAATCGTTTTTCCGGAACACCTTCACGGCCAACGGAGGCCAGGGTGAAGTGCTGTTTGCGACGCCTCTTTGCGGAGACATGGCGGTTCTCGAAGCCGGTCAGAAGCAGTGGTGCATTCAGAACAGCGCGTACGTGGCCTCGAGTCCTTCGGTCGACGTGAAGACGAAGAGCGGCGGATTCAAGGGGATGTTCTCGGGTGCGGGCTTGTTTGTCCTGGAAACACAGGGTCAAGGTCAGGTCATCATCGGAACGTTCGGTGCGCTCGAACCGGTGCAAGTCGACGGCAGCATGGTGATCGACACGGGTCATCTCGCGGCGTGGGAATCGACGCTTCAGTACAAGGTCGGCAAGAGTGGTTCGGGCTGGATTGCTTCGTTCCTCTCGGGCGAGGGCCTGGTTTGTCACTTCCAAGGCCAGGGCACGGTGTACCTGCAATCGCGTAACGCGGCCGAGTACGGCGCGACGATCGGCGCGATGTTGCCCGCGCGAAAGCAGTGAATCGAGGAGACCGAGATGCGACACGAAATCAAACACAATCCCGACTTTGGTGCCGTGCAGGTCGTCTTCGACCAACCGGGCGAACAGCTCGTCACGGAGAGCGGCGCGATGGTGGCGCGCGATGCGGCCATCGACATGAAGACCAACCTTCAAGGCGGCCTCGGCAGCGCCCTCAAGCGCAAATTGCTTGGTGGTGAAAGTTTATTTCAGAACACGTTCACGGCGACGGCGCCCGGACAAACGATGTGGTTTGCTCCGGCTCCCGAAGGCGCGGTCGTGTGTGTGACGCTTCAGCCCGGCATGGAGCTGTTTGTCCAGTCCGGTGCGTACTTGGCGTCGACCCCCGGCGTCACGCTCGATACGAAGTGGCAAGGCGCGAAAGGGTTTTTCTCGGGCGGCCTGTTTCTTTTGCGTGCGTACGGCCAGGGTTACCTCTGGTTCGCCTGTTACGGCGGAGCGCACACGATCGACATCGGGCAGCAGTACCACGGGTACATTTGCGACAACACGCACATGGTCGCGTTTACTCAGGGACTGCAATACAACATCAGCAAAGTGGGCGGCTTGAAGAGCCTGTTCCTCGGCGGTGAAGGTTTGGTTTGCAACTTCCAAGGCCAAGGCCGTTTGTGGCTCCAAACCCGCAATCCCGGATCGCTCGCTTCGTTCCTCCATCCGTTCCGCCCGGTCGAAGCCAAGTCTTCGGGTTGATACGGTTTGTCCGCACGTCGAAGTTCTTCCCAGAGCGTGTTGAACAGACAAACGCGAAGATTTGCACGCAAGGGGAATGAGACCCCACGCCTTGATTTGAACGTTCGCTCCGCGCGCTAACAAGCGCGCTGCGCGAAGAACCGGGGTTTGGGGCGTAGAGCGCCGAAGGCGACTCGAAGGCCAAAATTTTGAACCCGGGTTTCGAGGGGGGGGGGGGGGGGGGGG
>CAYSYX010000192.1:0-16336 GCA_964435055.1 uncultured Polyangium sp.
GTGCTGCATTATCAGGGAAAAGACTGGAAGCCCCTTCGCAATCGTGCAGAGTTTCCCGGGCGATTCAGCGATAACAAATTTTCGGACCTCGCCGTGACCTCGGAAGGCGTGTGGGTATCTTCTTGGAATGGCGTTTGGCATTCGGTCGGAGACAAATGGGAATCGGTATCGTTACCGGAAGGCGTCGGCACGGGGCCGGATGTGTTGGTGTATCGAGATGAGCTCATCGTCGCGAGTCCCGGCGCGGTGTACCTGCGAAAATCGAGCACGTGGAGCAAACTCGATTGGCCGGAAAATATCATGCTCTGGTGGGTCGTGAGCGACCTCGGACTTTTTGCCGCCCCACATCAGGACAAACCTCGTATCGTGATGGGCTTGGTGGAAGGCGACAAACCATTTTTCGAGAGCGATCCGATGCAGGGGAATGTCATCCGGGCGCTGCAATTTGATGGCTCGGGTCGCCTTTGGGCGGGATCGGACAAAGCCCTGGCGGTATTCGACCATCGCGGGCATTTGCTCATGCAATGGCCCCTCGGAACGATGGATGGATTGACCGGCCGTGTTCTGGATATTGCGGTCGTGGCGGGAGGCCCGGCGACGCTTCCGAAGCCGAAAGAGGGGCGTCGTTGGGATGTTTCGGGCACGTTTGTCACGTATAAACAAAGCAAACCGCTTGCCGGGGCGACGCTCGCGCTGTGTTCATCGGGAGGGTCCGATTGCGCAAAAGATCCGGATGCAAAACAGACGACGACGGATGCCCAAGGGAACTTTCGTTTTTCGGGCGTGATGGACGGCGAGTTTCGGATCGAAATCACGCCTCCGTCGGACATCGAGGATTGCCGGACGCCATTTCATGTAACGACCTCATGGCTCTTTCCACGTCGAGATTGTCATGACGCACCTGGAAGTCCGGAGAAATGTGATTTGGGTACGCGAACCACGTGTCTGCCCTTCGAGATGCCTCCGCCACCTCCGCGAAGATAACCCGATCCGCTCGAAGCCGAAGCGCGCGATTTTCGAATTGTTGATTTTCGAGCGCTTCGCGAGTTCCGCGCTCGTTTCTGCTTTCATTCGCAAATCCCTTGGTGATACGTTGTTCACGTGCGTCTCACGTCCGCCCCTCCGCTGGCCGTCGGCTCGTTTCTTTGGCGATCTCGACCGGATTCGTATGTCCTCACGATCCTGAGCAAAGCGACGTTTGCTTTGAAACCGGGCCAAGCGGCGACGATCACCGCCCCCGAACCTCCGTCAATGGCGGACCGGCCATGGCATCGTGAAACGCAGAGCATCGGAATTCCCACGGATCTCGTCCCGATCAAGCGCAATGTCGATGTATTGCTCATCGGCCACGCTTATGCCCCGCAACGGATTGCCGTTCCGTCGCTGACCGTTGGTTTGTCATTCGGAACCATCAACAAATCGGTGCTCGTCACGGGAGATCGCTCTTGGCTGCCCGATGGAACCTGTCCCGATCCCGATCCATTTGTGCGCATGCCGCTGTGCTGGGACCGAGCAGCCGGGGGACCATCCACGTGGAATCCCCTGGGTATTCCCGTAGGCGCGCGAATCGATCCGCAAATGCGCCCGCGAATTCCGAATCTTTTGCCCCGTGGGTTTGTTGTTCAAAACTCGACCCATTTGATCCCGACGGTCGGCTTCGGAGCTATCGCGCCGCATTGGCCCGGACGCGCGAACTATGTCCGAAAATGGGCGTCGTCTTGGGACCACTCGAAATGGAGCGAGTCGGTATTGCCGCAAGATCTCGATACGGCGTATTTCAATGCCGCGCCGGCCGATCAACAGCTGCGCGAATTGCCGCAAACGACACCCATTACGCTCGATCACGTCCACCCCGATCTGCCGCGTTTCGTGTCCTTCGTCGAAGATCTTCGCCCGCGAGCATTGGTCGTGAGGTCTCCAGGAGCTGCTCCGCAGGAGCTTTGGTTGCGAGCGGATACCGTGGTCATCGACGTCGATCGCGCGACGTGTTCGATCACGTGGCGCGCATCGATTCCGCTGCGACATCCGCAAGAAGACGGCATGGTGCATATCGAGCCGACACGAGGAACCGCTCTTGCAGGCCCGCCGGTCACGACAAACGCGATTCCGCCAATCCAAACCGCACCAAGTTCGTCCGGACCGCCCGCCGCGTCCCCGATGGCCAAAACGGATGTGATCTCGACGGTTCGATTGAGCGCATCCGAGCGTATTCGTCATGGGGACTCGCGCATGTCGATGAAAGTGGACGAATTCACGACAATGCCGTTACTCCCCGAGCAGCAGGCACAGCCTTCACATTTGCCTTTTCGCCCCCCGAGTCCATCGAGTCCCCCGGGAGCCTTGCCTTTTGCGCCGCAAGCTCCGGCGCCACAACCGGAACGTCCTTCCGCATCGAACGTCAGAGGGTTCGGTTCGCCCGCGGGGTCCGTCATGCCAAACGCGGCGTCAATGCCGGTCGACGAAGGGACAACGTTGGAAGGCCGCGCCAAACCCGTCGATGGTTCGACGTTACCTTTCCGACCGACGGTTGCTTCGAGCCCCGGCAGCGTGCCGCCTCCCGCACCACCGACTCCGCATCTGCCGCAACGTGAACGTCTGGCGATGTCGATGTTGATCGACGACGATACGACGTTGGATGGCCGCGCCAAACCCAAGACGGACGGATCGAATCAGCCCTTCCACGCGTCCGGACCGAAGGCGATGAATCCGCGTGCCGGTGACGACGAAATCACAGCAATTCACTTGCAACCGGCGCCGAAGCGCGAGGCGTCCGACGTCGACGCATCCGCGCTGTCCACAACCCCGGCCAATGTTCATCCGGACAAAACGTCGCGCCCGGACGCACCGCCGGAAAGAGACTCCGCCCTGCCCTTCCGCCGCGCTGCTCGAGCGCCGGAAGACGCGACGAATACACGGGATCGACTCGCCGCCACGGGCGCGTCGGCTGTTTTGCCCTTCCAAACCCCGCCGAGCGCCGGCGAGCCGCCACCCGCGCGTGAACGTTTGCCCAGCGTGCCTCCTTCGGCTCCGATGACCGTGGCCGCCCCGCCGCCTTCCGTCACGCCGAATTCTCCGGCACCGCCCGCCGTAAATGTCACAGGTTTGCCCTTCCAACCCGCGACCCACGCTCCGGTTGCGCCACGCGAACGGTTGCCCAGCGTGCCGTCGATTGGTTTGCCATTCGGAACCCCGCTTGGTGGCCCCTCGGCCCCGCCCATACCCAATGCTCGCGCGAGTACCTCCGGATTGCCCTTCCAAACCCCGGCGTCCGGTGACTCGACGCCTCCACCCCCGCGCGAACGTTTGTCCAGTATTCCCGAGCCGCTTCCCTTCAGCGCGCCGCGATCGGACGCGCCCTCGAAAGGTTTGTCCAGCTCATTACCCGGCGACGCGCCTCGTCCCGTGCAATGGGGTCGTTTGTCTGGGAACGAAAGCGCGGCACCGCTCGCGGTCAAACCCACCGAAGCAGCTCCGTCGCCCAAACCCACGGCCGAGCGGTCTTTTGAGCGGTACGCACGCATCAAAGCGCATCTGTGGGCGCTCGATGGATCGCGCGACGAAGTGCTCGGCAAGTACGGTCTCGATGAAATCGAATGGCGCATTTTAGAGCAGCAGCAGGCCGAGGCATTGGAAGTCGAGGCCAAAGAAGGTCGATGCGACTTGGCCCTGGCGCTCGTTGCCGCATTGGAAGCAGCGCAAGGCCCGATGCTTGCGGCGCCGTGAAACGCCGCAGAAGTTCATTTCTGCGCGCAAAGAAATCGTCTACGTTCGAGTAACGACTGCGGAGAAACCCATGAAACGCACGAACGTCATCAGCCTTGTTGAATCAGCGGAAACTCGCGCGCCGAAGCTCGAACCGGTGTCACTTCCCGCCCTCAAGCCCACGCTCATGACGGCGCAGGTGCACGAGGTCTTGGAGGATCGGATCGTGCTGGCGTTTGGAAGGACAACCGCCGACGCGACGCTGGATCCCGCAGTGCACAAGACGGTGATCGAAGGAGCCTGTCGGCGCGGTGAACGCGTGCTCGTCGAGGAAAATGAAGAAGGTTTGGTCGTGATCGGCGCCCTGCGAACGCAACCGACACCAGGCATCGACGAAGCCGAATCGTATGCGATCAAAGCAAAACGCGTCACGCTCGACGGGTCCGAGGAAGTTTCACTCACCACGCAAACGGCAGCGGTCGTGCTCCGCGCAGTCGGGGAAGTCGAAACGTTTGCGGAACGAATCATCTCGCGCGCGGAAGGCGTGCACAAGATCGTGGGTCGCATGTTGCGCCTCAACTGATTTGTCGCACAGGTTTGTCAAAGCGGAATGCGGCCGAGGCGACGTTCCGAGTTTGTCACCAAAAACGGCGAATCACGCCGCCTTGGATATCGCCCGCAGCAACGCATCTTTGAGGACGTTCAATTCGGTCGGTTTCGGCACGATATCGACCATGCCCGCCGCATAACATTGCTCTTTGTCCGACGCGAGAATATGCGCGGTAAAACCGATGATCACGGGACGATTCGTCGCTTCCTTGCGCGCCAAAATCGTCCGCGTGGCTTCGAGACCGTCCATTTCGGGCATTTGCACGTCCATGAGAATGACGTCGTAACGTTCTTTCTCGGTCGCCTCGACGGCCTGTGCGCCATTGGCCGCCAAATCAGCCTCGTAACCCAGCTTTTTCAGCATCGCCAAGGCGACTTTTTGATTGATGATATTGTCTTCGGCGAGCAGGATCCGGCATGGCGACGAATTCGATCGAGATTCCGACGACGTCGATGGAGCTTGATTTGCGGGTCGCGGGTTCGTCGGTTCGAACTTGAAAACAGGTTTTTCCTTGGATACTTTGGCCGGAACATCGAACGTAAAGGTGCTGCCTTCGCCTGGTTCGCTGGCAACGACCAGGGTTCCTCCCATTCGTTCGACAAGGCTTTTGCTGAGCGCCAACCCCAAGCCGGCTCCGGTCATGCGCCTTTTCAAGGAGCTATCTACTTGACCGAACATTTCGAAGATATGCTCCAACCGATCTCGCGGGATTCCGATGCCCGTATCCTGAACTCGACACCGCAGACGCAATGAATCGGTTGTCAGGTCAAACGAATCCAGCGATACGCGCACCGCGCCTCGTTCCGTGAATTTGACGGCATTGCCGACGAGATTCACCAGGATTCGTCGCCAACGATTGCCGTCGACGATGACCGAAGGCGGAACATCGGCCGCCACCTCGATATCAATGGGGAGACTTTTCGCTTTCGCAATGGCGGAAAATGAAGTGATCGTCGAATTCAAAAGTGAGCGAATATCCGTCACCTGTTCATCCAATTTCATGCCGCCCATGTCGAGATCCGAATACTCGAGCATATCATCGATCAGCCCGAGAAGGGTTCGCCCGGACAACTGAACCTCGTCGACGCATTCTCGTTGTCGCGCGTCGAGAGGCGAATCGAGGAGGATATCGGAATTTCCTAGAATCGCGTTCATCGGCGTGCGCAATTCATGGCTCATATTGACCAGGATTTCACTTTTTACGCGACTTGCCGAGAGAGCCAAATCACGAGCGGCAACGAGGTCTTGCGTACGGCGAACGACCTCGGATTCCAAGACATCATTGGCCTTGTCCAGATCTTCATTGCGAGCCCGCAATTCGCGCTGATAACGGTCCGTCTGGTAGCGGTTGATCGCACCCAATGCACCGGCCGCACAAAGGGCAGTGATGGCTTGCGCGAGGCGTTGCGACATCGGAATGCCTTCAGGTATCGGCGAATGGCTCAAAAATGCATAATGCAACGCGGCGACGTTGATCATGCATATACCCGCAACAGCACAAACAATTTCCCAGGGAAGAATACTTCCGGCAATGAGAATGGGGAAAACCCATAACAGACACGACAACAAACGCGATGTGACATCCGGTGAGACGAAAACAAAGAAACCATTCAATGCAACAATGGTGAAGAACACCATAATCAGCGCACTTCGCCGGACGTTTCCTCGACGATTGTCCAACAACACGACGACCAGAAAAGCAGCAAAAATGAGGTCCAGGCTACTTTGAGAAAACGTGCTGCCCAAGGCCACAAAGGATGCGAAGGCGACCAAGGCGGACCCCATGATAACAACGAGAATCCCGGCAAGAATTCGGCCTTGACGAGCCAAATCCGGGTCCGTCGCTTTGCACTCGACAATCTCGTTCCACGCGCGACGCAGCACATGGAAAAACGACTCACCTTGATTCGACATGCAGACGAGCGATTCAACGCCGATTCCCGGTAGATGTCAATTGCTTATCGAAACATTGCAACACAGTTCGTCGACCCCACATAAGACTTCTGCGCCATAACTTTGACAATCGCAACGTCGACGTTCATCCGTGTCGTCGCCTACGTCGGCACCGCTACGCTCGGTGACTTGTATGTTCCTCCGCAAAACCAAGTTTTTGGGAACCGTTTGTTTTTTTGCGTCGTAACTCCCATGAACCCACTTCAATAGAACTTCGAGCGATTCGCACGGCTCTGCAGCATACGGCTGTGGACGAGCGCCGATCATCGCGCATGAGAATGCCTCGCGAGGTTTTGGAGGGCAACGATATGGGCACCCATTTGGGCAAAGGGATTGTCATGGCCGTCATGAGCGTAATGTTTGTCGTCGGTTGCGCAGACGAACCCGCTGAAGAGGCCAAGCCGGATCCGCTTGCGAATTCGAAAGCCGTTTGTGCTTACGAACCTTTTCATGCAAATGTCACGGCCGGGCCGAGCGCCGGACTTGTCGTAACCGGTGCATTGACGTTGATCGAAGAAATGGATGGTTCCCTGCACGGGAAGTTGGAGACCAAAGACGATGCGGCCCAGAAAACATCCATTCCCGTCACGGGTGCGGTCACGGCTACATCCATTGATTTGACATTTGCATTGCCGGATGGCGCTATGATTCACGGACAAGGCGCTCTCGACAAACCATTCGATACATGTCCGGAGCCCATCCAGGGAACGCTCACCGGACCGCAATCCGGCGATACGGGAGACTGGGATGGTTATGGCTCCCGATGTTTCAGTGATTGCCGCGCCATTGGCGGCACGTTCAGCCAGTGCCTCATTGGCTGCGCCCTGTTCTATTGAAGGACAAACCATTGCGAACGGGCATGTCCGGACTTTCGAGCAAGCCCTCTACATGCCCGTTCGGCTCACGGCACGATTGAATCGCTCGCGGAGTGCAGCCACGGCCCGGGAAAGACGCGATTTTACAGTTCCTTCGGGAATGCCCAGACAATTCCCCACTTCAATCAGCGTCATCCCCTCGAAATACGCGAGCTCCACGACGACACGCTGTTCGACCGCCAAATCCTCGAGCGCCGTCCATACTTGTGCGCCATCGAGATACGATGCCGGATCCCACGACTCGATCGCAAGCTCGGTCATTTCCGAAAATGCGTCGTCATCGCGCAATGAGTCGGCGTCAAATGAATCATGACGCCTTTGACTCGGCGATTTCAGTCGATCCAGCGCCCGCGAGCGCGTTCGAACAAGAAGCCATGCGCCGACGGTGCCACGTGAATGGTCGTAATCGGCGGCTCGACGCCAAACTTCAATGAAAACGTCATGAACAATATCTTCGGCGTCTTCCGGGTTGGACAACAATCGTCGCGCCACACCGAGCAGTCGGGCCGCAAATCGGTGATAAAGTACGCCCAATGCGTCCTTGTCTCCGTCCGCAATCGCCCGAAGCAATTCAACGTCGGACCGAATCGGCGATAATGGAGCATATTCATCGGTTCCGCAATCGGCGGAATGTACGTTTCCGACAGCGTTGTCTCCACTGCCGGTCATGATCGTTCGTCCCCCTCGAATTGCTCCTCGTATTCCAACCGATCCGTATTGATGATGGCGCACAAGCACGACGTGCCATCCAAGAATCGCACAATCGAATGCGCCGATCCCGGGATGTTATGCAGTTCGTCCCCCGCACGCGTAATCCGCCCGTCGCTGCCTTCGAACGCGCCTTGAAAAACCAAAATGGATTCATGCCCGAAATGACGATGCCTGGGCACTCGAGCCGTCGGATCAAAACACGCCAAAATCGCTCGCAAATGACGATGCGTCGGCCCGGGAGAAAGAGGAAATGCACGCATTCCGGGCAGTGGACGCAATGTCCACGTATCCAAATCGTCAAATGCATGCAACGCGCGCCGTGCGTCCTGTGCGGAAATAGCAACCAACTCGCCGAGTCTTTGCGCATATCGGCTAAATCGTTCCAAACGATCAATCGATTGAAAAAGACGACCTCGAAGATTCAGGCCCGGCTCGACGTTCGGCGCGACCATTACCGCTTCCTGAAAGTGCTCGAACCGCTGTCGGCATGAATCACACACAACAACATGCGCCTCCACACGCCGCCGTGACTCCGCGTCCAGGCGGTCAAGGGCGAGCTTGTACAATTCTTGAACGGGGTGCTCGTTCGTCACATCAGATACCGGTTTGACGAGGACGTTCCACGAAATTGACTCATCTTACGTAATACGACGCTCGGCGAGAAACGGTTCCATCGCAAAACGCATCTGGGATCTTTTTTGCCATCCGCGACCCACCGGAGCTGCTTTACGACTGGCGGAATACCGTGTCGCGAGCCGCCGCAAGAATACGCTGTTGAAGTACCGTCCACCCCGCAACATCGAGGTGCACCGATCCGCGCGTCGCAATCGCCAATTCTCGTGCCAACACGGGACGTATTCCTTGCGCTGTGGTTCGCTCGGACAATTCGTTCACAATGGCGGTGGGACTCCAGGCCAAACCCGCGCGCAAGCGTTCCGCCGATAACGGACGGCGTTGTTCGAACGCCGCCATATACGCAGTCAGGCGCGTATCGAATTCAATCGGGCCAAACCCTCCGGGACGAGGCGCGCCCGGACCACACATTCGTTCGAGGCCCACAACGATACGATCGCATTCCGGAAACGTGCCGGCATGCGCAGCTCGACGCGCAGCTTCAATCAGCGCCGGCATATGATCGGGATGTCCATGCCAACCAAGCCAAGGAATATTTTCCGCTATGGCATTGGCTTCCGCCTCCAGCAAACTGCGATCGAACGACGAACCCAGCAAACACAACGTCTCGAAGGCAATTTGTCGTGCCAATCTATTTTGAGGTTCATCAGTTCGCGGCTGCTGCAAAAGCCCCCGCAAATGCTTGGGGCCGCGAGCGTCGCCGAGCGTCGTCAATGCCGCCGCAGAATGCGCGACAATGATGGGATCGGCGTGATCGAGCAGCCGCGAAAGCAGCGGCAACGCCGATCCGTTCGGCAAACGCGTGGCCAAAGCAATGGCTTTCGCTACCAACGACGCGCTCGGACGCATCAATACAAGTACCACGCTCGCCATATCCGCTTTTCCACGGCGAGTCATAGCCTCCAAAGCGACATCGACAAGAGCCGGATCATCACTCCGACACAGTTCGGCCAAGGCTCGATCGATTGCGGGATTCGACCCCAAGACAAACGCGTCGACAAACGCGGGAAATGTCTTCGGGTTGCAACGCCGAAGCGCCAACGTCACCCAACGCATGGCAATTTCCGAATCGAGACAACACAAAGTGAACGCCAGCGTAAAGGTTCGTCCGTAATCGGGAATCGTCCATTCGGTCGCGTAAGCATAAAGCGCCTCGGCCAAACCCAATCGTGGGCCGGCCGGATCCAATGGCAATTCGAGAGAAACCACCGCATCGTAACTATCGAGGAGCCGCTGTTCGAACTTCGTCGCATCCACCCACGGCTCGTGATCGTACAGTCGACGCAGATTGCCCAGACTGCCGATGTCCTCGAAACACTCGCGTGCCAGCGCCCAAAGCTGGGCCGAATCGCCGGAAGTATTTCCCGACCAACCAGCCAAGTTTTGCATTCGCGTACGCTCGGGATCGTCTTTCAATAAAACGCGGGGCGCGGTGACATCGACGACGTGCGCCCGCGGAATTCCCACGCTGGCCATGAACGCAGGCACAATCGTTATTTCGTGGCTGCTCGCCGTGACCATGCGCAGCGGCATACGAGCCCGGAGTTTGTCCGCGGCCTCGGCCACATACTTCGCCGCACTTTCCAGGCGCTTGGCGAGGTTTGCCTCGTGCGTCCATTTCGTTCGCTCCGCGTTCATCTCCGTCGCGGCAGCTTCGAGACGCTCGATGGCTTTGTCATCAATCGATTCCGCATCAATCACTTCGCTGAGCAGCGTTATCCACGCCCGGTGCGCATGAGCGATCGATTGACAATCGTGGCGATCCGTCAGAGGAATCAAGCCGTCTTCCAACGCATTGCGCAGCCCTTCGAGGTTTGTCCGCACATCACTGGGCAAACGCATCATGGTGCCCCCAACGCAATGGCGCCGCGCGCCGGACCGTCCGAAGAAAGCACAACGAGGGCCTGATTGGCCGGAGCAAACCCAAGCTTCCACGCCGAACAGACGAATGCCGTATACAGCGCTCCGGTCGCCGCCCCTACGTCGCCCATTTCATCGCAAAGCCGTGATTCGACGGATTTGGCTTCGTCCAAAGCATCGTTGTTCCGAATGCGCACGAACGTCCATTCTTTTGCGCGATATCGTTCACCGTTCACATCGGCAAGCACCCACGGCACGGGAGTGCGGAGATTCGCCGCGACGGCGCGCGTCACTTCCGTCGCCGCTTCAGCGATCGTTGGATTTTGAGGATCGTCCGGACGCTCCATTCCCAGACCAACCCCGAGCACTTTGCCGACGAGGGGCAGGTTTGCATTCGGCAGGGTAATCAAAACAAATGCCGCCCCCTCGGAAGGAATGAATCCATCCCAAATACCTTCGGCATTCACGCGTTTTTCCTTGTCCAAGGCCTCGAGAACCAATGGATCATGATAACTGTCGACTCCGCCAACGATCGCGTACAGGGGTTTTGGTTTGGCTGGAGCAACCGGCTCGGACAGTTTTCCCAAGCGGTCCATCCCCAGTCCCTGCATCGCCGCCTGAGTATTCGGCGCGGAAAGAACAGCCACCGCTCGGTCCATGGCCGCGGCAAACCCCGCATGGCCGATGGGAAATGGTTCGGAAGCCTCGAGCATGAGCGACACGCCGGCACGTTTTGCCATTACGTCGAAAAAATCCGCGCCGAGGGGCTCTTCGGCTTCCGCGCGTTTCGGAGGCAACGCCAGAAATAGCGGTAATGGGCCGGGGTTCCCGGGTAAGGCTCGCACGACTTCCGCCAGCGCCGGAGCGGCCAATTCAATCAAACGATCCCGGCCCACGAGAGAATCAGGCAGACGCCGCGATCGCACGTTACCCAACCCGAAGCCGCTGCTCCCAAAAGGCGTTTTTCCGGGCGCCATCTTTTTTGCGCGTAATACCAGCGCCGTTTGTCGCGCATCCAGCCCGAGAGGCGACGATGCCCCGACCGCGAGAATGCCCGCCTTCATGTGCCGGAATCTCCGCTTCTTACGATTTTCGTCGCATCGCCGTGTTTGATGGCTTCATCCGTGCGCAATCGATCCAGTTCCCGGGCAAACGCTTTATCCGAATTCGCCTTGGTCTGAAATCGACGTTCCAGCCGCGAATACCCACCGATGCCCAATCCGGATTTTTCCAACGCTTTTTGAGGATCTCCCCGCTTTACCGCCATCTCGAGCGCCACGAATTCGGCCGGCGTGATTTCCGCCTCACGCGCGGTCGCCAATGCGTCGGACGCTCGCTGATACGCTCGCGCGTATTCGGCGCTCACGCCTCCTTCCGGTTCGTCTCGTACACTGGCCAAACGTTGCGCCCAAGCCCGCTCTTCAATGCCCCAGGCATATTCGTCAATGCCATGTTTTGCCAGCACTTCAGCCCGTGGCCACCGTTGTTCCGCCAATTCGGCGGCGATGGTCGCGGCTTCATGAGGCAAAAGCTCGGGTTCCGCCGCGTTCGGATGCCCCCACGTTTCGTAGCGCGCCATGAGCAACTCTTCTTCGGTAAGCGGAGGAGGAAGTTCGTCCCGAAGAACATCGTCGCGCTCGATGGCCCATTGAAAACGTCCTCGAGGCAGCTCGCGCAAGTTGTCGTCCCACGCACCGCGAATATCGGCCTCCCATCGGGCCGGCGGAGCCCACCCAATGAGAATGCGATCAATGTCGAGATGGGCATTCGGCGCAGTTTCGACGAGACCGCGCCAAACCACATCGACGGTGCTTTCATCCACGTCGACCAGCACGGTATCCAAGAAAAACTGCACGTAACCTCGATTGACGTTGGCTTGGCGATAGGTCACGAGCGCACGCGGCATGTAATGCGGAAGCGCGATTTCCCACTTTTCTTCGGGATTCAATGCGAATCCCTCCAGGCGAATGGAGGTGGCTTCTTCCGGCTCGTATTGCAGCTCGGAAATGGCCGATTGATACACGGACAAATCGAAATCCGGGGGATGTCGAAAGTGGTGCACCGAGCCGTCATGACAGGGGCGCAGACCGAGGTCGATCTCGCGCCCATGCAATGCACGCGTGTACGGCGGTCGCAAGGGAATTTTGCCGGGAGCATCTGCGGAAATCACGAAAGACAACCCCCGCAACCCAAGACCCAATTGCACGATTCGCGGTTTTTGAAAAATCGATCCCGTTCCCGAGGGCAACGGTGGATTGTCCAGATGCCCCCGCACCGAAAAATCCACCTTGAGGCGCATGGGCACGAAATCATCGAGCGGATTCTGTTTGTCCCGGCTCGATGGTCCCGCATGCAAACGTCGCGGTGGCGCGACTTCCAGCGGAATGGGTCGAGTGGTCGACGATTTGTCGAAACGAAACGTCGAGCTCACGAAGATCGAGACCCAATTTCGGTCGACGACCCAAGGCAAAATGCCGACACGGCACGGAAATGGTTTGGCTCGACGCTCACCGGGGAACCGGACGGGGGCCTCGGCGACGAGAATCCGTTTGAACGTTTGAGGGAGCTGCATCAGTTCTCGATAAGCTTGGCAAGCTCGGTTTCCGGCACTTCGCACTTCAAGCAATCAGGGAACCATTCGCCGGTATGAGCGTACGAGTAAAACCAGACGTTGACGGTGATTGTCCCGGTCAAACCGAGTTTTACGGTGAATTTATCGCTCTTCAGAGCGAGCCCCGCGGATGTCCCTTCGAGCTTCAGAGCGGGATCGGCTTGAACGATGATGCGCCCTTCGATATGCAGATTGTCCCGGAACATGACGCGAATGTAAGCGTAGATTTTGATGTCCACGGGCAGCTTGATGCCCGCCGACCATTTCCAACCGCTCTTTTTGCACCAGCTGAGCGTCATGAAAGCGGATGCTTTCAGCGAAATCTCGACGGCAAACCCAATGGACGCATCCGCCCCGATCCGCTGAATGATCCATCCCACGGCCCGTGAAGCAACGGCCCCGCCAAACGGAATGATGGCCAAAAAGTTCGTCAAGGGACACGAAACGTTGAACTTCCACTCGAACAGCGTGCCGGTGATGGCAAACGTTCCTTCACGAACGCAATAATAGAGATCGTCGCCTTCACCTTCTTTCCATTCGAAGTTCAGCGTGAGCTCGAGGCCTGGTCCAGGACAAACCAATGAATTCTCGACGCGTACGTTCGCCAGCTGGCCGATGGTTCGTACCGGAGCCAGCGCGCGATTGAGCCATTGAACCGCTTTGACGACTTTCTCGAAAGAGAGCTTGAATTCGTATTTTGCGTCGGGAAAACCAATCACCTCATACGTGACCGACCCGCTGCACGCATTGCCGACGATCGCCAATCGAATCGGGTTTTGCGCCGCCCGCCAAGCAAGGAGGAATTGCGCCAAATCCGCGAGTTTTTGAATGGCATCGAGCGCTTTCGCCCGCCCTTCGCGATCTTGGTTGACCTGCTTGTAAGCTGCGGCGGCGTCTTGATTTTCGACCCGGGACGAACCACGCGCAGCCGCATTTTGCGCCGCATACGTGTTCTTGTCCTCGATCATTTGTTTTTTGGCGGCATCCGAGCTGTTCGCCGTGGTCGCTCCCGTCCCTGGAATCGGGTCGAAACTGGGCAACCAACCGTCGAGCGTCAGCGTATCGCCGCTGAACTCTTCGTATTTGGGAGGAATCGGCGCGCCCATGCAATCGGTTCCACCCGAGCGCGTCACCTTCCACTTCATGTGCGGCGGCTGCGCACACCCGGGATCGGCCCCCGGCTCTTTCGCATTCTTGCGTTTTGCAACGATGATGATCGTATCGCCGCGAAGAACCTCGATCGACGGCATTTTGACCGCCGCGCCATGACTGCATTTGATCGTCGAAGTATCGTAAGAACAACGCTTCAGATATTCTTCGGGATTGTCGACGAGCAATGCGGGCGGGACGACCTGAAAGATCTTGCCCACCGTATTGGCATGATTTTGCGTCGTCGGATCATCCGTGCGCGCCGGAGGCAAACCCTCCACACGAACATTCGGCGAACCAGCGGTCGCTCGCGCCTCCATGCGATACGTGTGACTCGTGACGCCGCCGCCCGCGCCGATATCGCCATGGGCGGGATCGCTCGGCATGAGCGCCTCTTGGACGCGCACGACATTGCCGTTCTGAAAAAGCGTTTTTCCAGACGTATGCTCGACGGCTTGATCCGTTTTCACGTAATTCGGATGCGGAACCGTCACCGACACCGGCGGATTCCAACATACATCCGTCGGCGCGGTCGTCGAGTATGTGTGATCGCTGGTTTTGGAAGTAATCCCGCGATTTTCATTCGTTACAGTTGCGCCCATGGGTCGTTCTCCTTCCGGCCGTCGTCACCACGCGTTTCATTCACCAGTAAATGCGCCAGCGCCCATCGAGACGCGTCATGAAGAAATCGCTCCCCCAGCCCAAATATGGTTCGTCCCGATGTACCGCTCGCACGGCCGGACGTCCGGTCGTACGCCGCACTTTCGCGAGCCGCCCGTCGAGGTACCGATCGAATCGCAATTCATGCTCATTGAATGGATCCATGATCCACGGAGCATTCATCTGTTGAATCGCTTCGACCTTGGAATTCGGAGGAAGCGTATAATATCGATCGAACTCCGCCGCTTTGACCTCCATGACCGATTCGAACCGCGCCGCATTCCGCGTGGCAAACGCCTCGTAAAGCTCGAATACCGCCGCTTTGAGCTCGGCAGTCCCTTCTTCGGGAAACTCTTCGCGAGACGCCTTTGAATACGCCGGCGAAGGCAAATCCGCCGATACATGAAATGTCTCGGAATGCACGAGCGGCAAAACGATCGGCAATGACTTCGCTTCGAGGCTCGTCGGATAAGCCCACTCGAACAGTTTGTTGTCCTGATCCTTTTCGTTCTGGACCCAAAACTCGAAATGCGCATCCAGATACGGCGTGTTCGGCGAACGCGGAGCGGGTGATAATTCGAATGTCAGCGTGTTGTCGCCCGAATTGAGCCAATGCGTAATCGGCTGCGCCGGCGCGACGTTTTCCGTGACAATCCGATCATATACGGGCACTCCATTGATGAGCGCGCGAGCCCGAGATGCCGGTCGATGAAGAATACGGTAGATGTACATCGGAGGGGCCATCGTCCACTCTCTTAGTTCTGCGACGACTTCGTCGCGGCGAGGTTATTGGTCGAACGGGCGTCAAAGGTGATTTCGCTCGGCGCTTTCATATCGATCCGACCGCTCTTCAAATGAATCTCCGTTTCCCCGACTTTCAATGTGACCTCGGTACCCGTCAAGGTCGTATCCGTGGAATCGACGCGTAATTTTTCAACGCCCGCCAGCAACAGCTCTTTGACCGAAGAAACCACATAACTGCCGCCGACCTTCGTCCACCGCAATTCTTCGGCTCGAGCATTGTGCTTTTCGTCGGCTTTGCTGAAAACCAGCCCGCCGATGATCTCATCGCGCTTTTTGTCCGTCCCTTCGGCTTTACCCATTTTCGCAATTTCAATGATTGAACCCCCGGACACGAGCAGCGAGGTTTTACCACCCGTCACGTTATTCGATTTGCCGGTCTGTTCAAAGACAATCCCCCCGATGAGCTCCGTGAGGTTCTGTTGCACGGCTTGGTTATCGTCTTGCTGCGCATCACGAATGTGCGATCCGCCGATGGACATCGTATGATCGGCTTCGACGGCATCCCCATAGGACCCCGTAATATCGATCGTCCGATTGCCGCCGATCGAAAACGTCTGATTCCCATCGACCTTCGCCGTCGTGTGATTTCGGACGAATATCGTCTCATCGGAGCCGACGGAGATCTTCTCATTTCCTTTCACAATCCTGGATTCGGCCGCTCCAACCCATTCGTCTTGGTTGTTCGCCACGACGATATTTTGGTCCTTCTCCGCGTGCACCATGATCTCTTGTGCGCCCGAAAGATCCTCGAAACGGATCATGTTGTAC
>CAYSYX010000193.1:0-16261 GCA_964435055.1 uncultured Polyangium sp.
GCACAAGACCCTTGATCCAATTGACCCGACTCGAGCGAATTCTCGATGATGCATTCGGCAATATGATGGTCAGTGATATCGAGCGGTCGGCGTTGGTCACTTCCTTCGATTGCGGCACGTGGCAACCGGCCAACATCATCAAGATTGATGACAGGTATCAGCTCAATTGCAATGGGACCATTCGTGAAGCCATCTTGGGCAGCTCGGCATTGCCCATGTATACACCGGTCTACCGCGGGGCGGACAGGCACCAGCACCTCGACGGAGTGTTCGTCGCGAACAACCCAAGCTTATATGCCGCCACCTGCTTCGTGGACCTGCTCGTACGCCCCGAAAATTACTCATTGGACACTGCGCCGCAATCGCATGACAAAGCGATGACCATGTTGCGTGTTTTATCTCTTGGACTCACCGAGTCCAATACTGTGGATCCACGACCGGTCGAGACCCGTCCCACCCTATTGCAACAATGGCTCAATCTACCGCCGGGCAAACCCACCCTCGGGCCCCTGCAATGGGGATGGTGCAATTGGATCGTGCAGCGTCCAGGTATTTTACCGAGCATGTTCCATCAAGCGCAAAACTCCATGACCGCTTGGGAATCCGAAGCGTTGTTCGACACGTCCTGTTACTTCCGTTACGCCCCCCTTGGTCCAACGGTATCCGTCGTTTGGGATATCGCCCGGGGGCACGCCGGAAAATTTCTCCGCGATGCCGATAAATTGGCAAAGAAGGAATGGGCCGGTCGCGACACACGGCAAGACCAGTCAAAACCACTCTTGGGCAAGCTGCCGGTTCAAGAAATGCTCGATTGGATTCGAACGCAATGGTTGGCCAAACCCGTGCCTAACGCTTCGCCGCAGCCTTTTTTCGACCCTTCGCAACCGCCGGCGCCGCCGGATTCACCTTTGCCGTCTTCGCCGTCGACGCCAAAGGCCCGCCGCTCACGATCTGCTCGAAATTCTCAATGAATTGACTCTTGTGTTTGCCGCCCAATCGATAGAGCAAATACGAACAACCCAAGACTTGACGCGAATAAAAGAGCCACTCGGGCGGCACCTTCACCGCACCTTCACGCGCCAATTGATGCTGGAGGTCGGTCAGTTCGTCCAAGTATTGTCGATCGCCGAAATCGAAATTCGGCGTATTGCAGGGTTTTGACCATAAGCGCGCCAACCGCCTCATGGGTTCACGATAACGATCATCCAAATCGGGCGGGAACATGCCGCATTCGACGAGCACGTCGTCAATGCCTCGATCGCTGCCCTCCGCCGCCGCGCGATAGATTTCCCTCAGCAATTCGGCGAAATCCGGAGAAAATCGTTTGACACAACCAAAATCCACGATGCCGATGCGACCATCGTCTCGAAATAAGTAATTGCCCGGATTGGGATCGACGTGGAGCATGTTGTGCTCCAAAACCGAAGCAAAATGAAAACGCAGGAGCAGCAGCGCCGCTCGATTGCGCTCCTCGAGCGTGGGACCTTTGCGTAAGTACGTCTCGATCGAATCACCTTCGACGAAATCGAGCGTGAGCACTCGCGCGGTCGAAAACGCGTCGTGCACACGCGGAATCACCATGGGTTGATCGGTAAAAAATTTCCTGAATTGTCGACAATTCTCCGCTTCCAGCCCATAATCGAGTTCTTCCATCAGCCGCTCGCGTAATTCGGCAACGAGAGCCGGCAAGTCGTCACGATCGGCCAATTTTTCGAGCGCCGGTAAAACCATTTCGAGATTCGCCAAATCGGCGGCAAGAGCATCCTCCACAGCCGGATATTGCACTTTCACCACGACATTGGTTCCATCACGCAATGTCGCCGGATGCACTTGTCCAAACGACCCCGCCGCAATGGGATGCCGTTCAAAAGACGCAAAAAGAACGCGCGGCAACTTGCCAAGCTCATTGGCGACTTGCATATCGACCGTCGGAGCACTCATTGCGGGCACTTTGTCCGCGAGCGTCAACATGGCTTCAATGTATTCATCGGGCAATGTGCCCGGCCGCTGAGCCAAGAATTGTCCGATTTTTGCGGCGGAACCCCGCAATCGTCCCAACGACCGAAGCAATACGGCCGCTCCCGCCCGATGCGCATCGGTAAGAGCCTGTTCACGATTGCCAAACCCGCCCACGAAACCACGCGCGCCCGCCCGCACGGCGCTCGAAACAAGCGACAAACCAAGTCGCCCGAATTCCGCCATCCGTCCCGTGCGCGTCGCCGGAAGCTCGTCTTCCACGTGACCTCCAGCAAATTCATCGCGGTTTGGCGAGGTACGTTTGGTGCTCATGCTTTTTCGACCTTCCCGTCGGCTTTGTCAAGACAATCCCGCAATCTCGCAGCAAGAACTTCCACGTGAGGTTTCCGAATGACGGTCAGATGTTCCCCGGGAACATCCATGATCTCGACACCTCCGGCGGCCAACATTCCCCACCCCCACGCCGGATCCCGATCATATTCGCCCCCGAGGCGCGTTGCTTTGAAAAGCGTAATTGCCCCCGGATATGCAGACGGGCGGTACGTGTATGCCGCCTGTAAGTGCATCGTGAATAAACGGAACATCGGAACCATCGCCGGCTGTCGCAATGCGAGAAGCATGGATTCCCGCGGGACGTAATTGGCCATGGTCGATCGCGCGAGAAACGTCTCGAGAAAGCCGCCTTCGGGCGTTTTTTGCAGCAATGCCGCCAAATCGAACCAATTGGAACGGTCACCGTTTCGCGCATTTCGCGACAAATAGAAATAATCGTGCAAATGCGGCCAAATCGACTTTCCAATTCCCGTCGCCAAGAGTTTTCCCATCACGAGAGGACTGGGTCGCTGCCCGACAATGGGCGCGGGTTCGTCCACGAGCGCCAAAACTTCGACCCGCCGCCCCTGCTGCGCCAATCTTCGCGCCATTTCATACGCCACGAAGCACCCAAACGAAAAACCACCGATATGATAAGGCCCCTGCGGTTGAAAACGCAGCAAGCTCGCAATGTATCGATCTGCCATTTGCTCGACCGTGGTATCGGGCGCATCCCGACCATCCAACCCGACCGCCTGAAAACCATACAATGGGCGATCCGACCCGAGCTCCCGAGACAATTCGACATACGGAAAAACAACGCCCGCAGCGGGATGCACAAAGAAGATCGGAGGTTTCCGGCCCCGAGGTTGTAATGGAACCAAAACCGGATCGTTCGTCGCAGATTGCGGAGAATCTTCGAGCGCCGCAGCCATACGCTCGACGGTCGCGCCGCGAAATGCCAATGCCGCCGGAACCTCACGCCCAAGCTCGCGACGAATTCGATCCGTCACCCGCAACATAATGAGCGAATCCGCGCCCAGCAAATACACATCGTCGTGTATACCCACACGATCGATCCCCAACAATCGCCCCAAGATACCCGCAATTTTCTCCTCGAGCACCGTTCGAGGCGCTACGTACGGCATATTCACATCCGGCCGCGCATGCATTGCGGCCGTAGCCGGCACCGGTTGGCGCGCAGCCTCACGCGGTTTGTCAGGCCCGATGGCGGAACCCCGAAGCGATTGCGCCGACCAGGCCGCGAATTCACGACGCGCCACAATCAACCCATGATCCATCCGCTCGCGTTTGTCCCGTCCACGCGGGTACGCCTCCACGCGGGCAAACTTCTTCTGCCGAAACAATTCCTCCCAGGTCTCGAGACCCAGCAAAGGCGATTCCCGCCGCAGTTCGTCTTGGTAATACCACCACCCCTCGGCGAGTCCCCACGTGAGCGTATCCCAACGGCGTATTTTCACCAATTCGACGATCGCCATGTCGCCTCGAGGGACCAGCAATCGCGCGAGCAAATCAATGGTTTCGCCGACATTCGGCGTGGCATGAACGACGTTGTACGCCACGATCAAGTCGAACGACTGATCGGCATAACCTTGAGCGCCCGGATCTTTGGAAATATCGAAAACGCCAAAACGCATCCGCTGCTGCAATCCGCGCCGCGTCGCTTCTTCTCGCGCATCTTCGACGAATACACGCCCGAGATCCGTAAAGTGATATTCGATGTCGAATGGGGCGAGCGTTTCGACGAGCGGAAATGTCAACGAGCCGCGGCCCCCGCCGACCTCCAAAATGCGTAATGTTCGGCCGCCGGCGGCTTCGGCGATTCGTTTGGCCACCGTGCACAACAATTGGATGTAGATGCGTTCGCTGCGATGCTCGACCGTCGCGCGTTCACACGCATCGACGAAATCGCCGCTCCCCCCGGGAAAGAGCACGCCGATGGCCTCGATACGTCCGCAAATGGCATCTAGGCGATATTTGGCGCAATGTTCGAGAAATTGAAAGAGTCCGGAAAATTGCGGAAATGCCCGGTCGAGGTTCTCCCGTTGCTCGGCCAATGGTTTTTCCAAGGAAAGCTTGTCGGTGAACACGATGGTTTCACCCTGACAAACAAAGAAACCATCCTGTTCCGCCATCAGCAGCATCGCATCGACGAGGCGCTCGAATTTGGGCAAAACTTTCAATGTCTTGGAAATGTCCGCACGCGTGGTCGCGGCATTCGGACGAAGATCGACTCCGCCTTCGCGTAGGGTTTGCAAGACCAAACTCGCACACCAGTTGTCGAGCAGCTCCACGAGCCCCGAATATTCATCAATCGCGCGAATCGCCAGGGTCGTGTGAATACTTCGCTCCGCTTCCTCGAATAGACGACGTTCGGCTTCGACCGCCGCATCCATGCGCCCGGTCTGCCGGTTTGAGGAAGGAGCATCGACAAAGTACCTGGCTCGCTCGAATGGATACGTGGGTAACGGAACCCGGCGCGGAGCGGAATGCAGCAGCTCCCATGAAATCGAAACACCTGCAAGATGCAATCGGCCCGCCGTCTGCAAAAATGCGTTCCATTCCTCTTCAGTCGACGAAGCATTTGTCGAGACAATCTGCACGGCTTCGGGATCCAGGCGAATTTGTGCCGCCAAAGCACGCAAACCATTGCCCGGTCCGACCTCCAACAAGGTTTGGCTGGAAAGCTGGGACAAACAATCGCCCAGGCGCATCGTTTGGCGCAGATGCTCGACCCAATACGAAGAACGTTGCGCCTCGCTGTCGGTCATCCACGTACCGCTGAGCCCGGACAAACAGCGCAACGTGGGGCGCTGGAGTTTGACTCGCCGAACCACTTCGTGAAAACGCGCCTGGAGCGGGTCCATCATGGCGGAATGAAATGCCCGCGTCACCGCCAAACGTCGAAAACCAATGCTCTGCTTTTCAAGACGCTCGGCGAATTCGTTCATGGCCTGGGTTGGTCCCGACACAACACAGGAGGTCGGTGACAAGAACACGGCGAACTCAATCTCCGGCGTCATGAAAGGCATGAGGTCGACTTTGGAGAGCGGAACGGAGATCATGGCCCCTGCAGGCAATTCCTGCATTAATCGGCCGCGCGCGGAAACGAGCAACGCCAAGTCGTCAAGCGTAAATACGCCGGCAATACACGCGGCGACATATTCGCCAAGACTATGACCCACGACCGCCTCGGGTTTCACGCCGAGGTCCAGCCAAACACGAGCAAGCGCATATTCGAATGCGACGATGAGCGCCTGGGTATGATCCGTCCGCTCCATACTCGCAGGCTGCGTCATCCATTCCAATAAATCACCTCGAGCATGGGCGGAAAACGCAGCTCGCGCGGCATCGTAATGTCTACGAAACAGCGGCGAATTACGATAAAGCAACCGCCCCATCTCGGCATGATGCGACCCTTGACCGGGGAACATGAACGCCAGACCCGGCGGCGATTCAGGACTTTTCGCCGTCCTTTGACGTTCCGCTCGACCCAAGGCGTCGACGGCATCGGCGATATCCCTGCAAACGAGCATTCTGCGGTATGTAAATGCCCGACGCCCGGTTTGTAATGTAAATGCGACGTCGGCAAGATCGAGATCCGTATGCGCCTGCAAGTACTCGCGTAGGTTGCGCGTAGCCGCGTCGAGCGCGTCCGGCGTACGCGCGGAGAGCAGCAGCAGCTGTTCGGTTTGGACAGACCTGGGCGCGCGGATGGGAGCCTCTTCGAGGATGACATGCGCATTGGTCCCGCCAAACCCAAATGCACTCACGCCCGCCCGCCGAGGTCCCCGGCATGACCACGGGCGCAAAACCGAGTTTACAAAAAACGGTGACTTGTCGAGATTCAATTCCGGATTCGGCGTATCGAAATGCAAACTCGGCGGAATCTCGGCATTCTCGACGGCCAAGACGGCTTTGATGAGCGCCACCACACCCGCCGCCGTATTCAAATGCCCAATGTTTGTCTTGACTGAACCAAGCGCACAAGTTCCAACGGCCGACGATGATTGTCGAAATGCCTGCGTCAAAGCGGCAACTTCAATCGGATCGCCCAAACGAGTGCCCGTACCGTGGGCCTCGACGTACCCGATGCTTTCGGCATTGACCTGCGCCACGGCGTGGGCCATGGCAATCGCTTGGGCCTGGCCGTGAACCCCCGGGGCGGTATATCCAATTTTCCCCGACCCGTCGTTATTTACCGCCGCTCCCAGCAATACGGCATGAATGTGATCGCCATCCTTGATTGCGTCACTGAGTCGTTTCAGAACGACAACCCCGGCGCCGTCCCCGGGAACTGTCCCCTGCCCTCGCGCATCGAACGCCCGGCAATGGCCATCCGGCGACAAAATAAAGCCTTCTTGGTATTCGTAGTCCGCTTCCTGTGGAAATGCAATCGACACGCCTCCGGCCAAAGCCATGTCGCATTGATACGTCAGCAATGCCTGCCACGCGAGCTGTACGGCCACGAGCGACGTCGAACATGTCGTCTGGACCGTAATGGCCGGCCCGGTCAAACCCAGCTTGTAAGCGGTGCGCGTCGTGAGGTGGTCCTTGTCATTGCCGATGACGACCGAGGATTCATGTTGCTCGGTCCATCTCGATGGGGCCAAATGGTGCACCCAATACCCCGACGGTCCGGCGCCGGCGTACGTTCCAATCGAACCCTTGAATGCCCCGGCATCGTAGCCCGCCCGCTCCAACGCTTCATACGCACACTCGAGAAAAACGCGGTGCTGCGGATCCGTCAATGTCGCTTCCGCAGCGCTCATTCCGAAAAACCCCGCATCGAAATGCTCGACGTCCCGCAGAAGGCCACGAGCCCCCACCCGCCAACGCCCGTCACCAGCGGTACCTGACAAACGTTCGTTCAGTGTAATCGATTCGACGCCCCGGCGAAGGTTATTCCAAAAAGAATCGATCGTCTCCGCACCGGGAACTCGACACGCGAGCCCGATGATGGCTACGGCTTCGCCACGCTCGTCCATGCCGTCGTTTGTCTCAACCATGAGGCCCCTTTGCTTTTGGTCGCGGCTTGAATTGCGCCAGCGCCGACCGCTGGCGGTCTCCGCGCTGCGTCGCTTGGTTTGTCATGGTCGATGATGTTTCACCACCAAGGAATTTCGCGAGCAAACGAATCGTTGGACAACCAAATAAATCCGTCACCGAAATATTGCGACCAAACGTCTTTTCAAGTGCGGCACGAACCTCAGCCAACAAAAGCGAATGACCACCTACATCAAAGAAATTGTCGTCGATGCCGATACGATCCAATTGCAATGCTTTCTGCCAAATCCCCGCGATCGTCTTTTCCAAATCGTTACCCGCCGGCTCGAACCCCGGCCGCTCCTGCGCTCGCGCGGACGCGGAAACGAGCGCCCGCAATGCCGTCGGTTCAATATTTCCTTCGGAATTACGCGGAATGTGTTCCACGAAGTGAACGTGCACGTCATACGGCGCTTGCACGTCCGGAAGTGAATCGGCCGTGACTCCGTCGGCAACCATGTAAACGTGTAATGCCGACAGCCGCGGCCCCGCTTGTACTTCGAGGTGCCGACGGATTCGAGGGTGCCGGCCGTCGAGTCCCACCAGGACATTGGTTTCACCTTGACGAACGGCGAGGCGCAAGGAGGTCAATCCTTCCGCAACAGAAATGGGCAGATAGCCGCTCGCCATGGCCGCGCTGCGCATTCCCCCGCGTGCGCTCATGCCAATGCCATCCCAAAATCCAAACGCAAGATTGGCCGCAAAACGATCATTGGTTTGGTATGCCGATACGGCATGGTCCATGAATCGACTCGCCGCCGAATACGCCGCGACCGCCGTTCCACCAAACGTGCCGTTCACCGAGGAGAAACTCACCAATGCCGTCTTCGGCCGGGACTCGAGGATTCGAGTCAAGGCAAAGGCCGCACCTTTGCGCGCCTCCAAAAGCGCACGCATGCCATCGTCCGTTTCATCCGCAATTGCGCACGTCCGCGCGAGCGCCGCAAGGTGCAAGACGGCATGCGGGGCTTTTCCCCATGACGCTTCCGCATTCGTTAGGGCAGCTTCGAACGCTTCGCTTTGCGTAACATCAACGGATTCGTACCGGACAGACCCATGGTGACGCTCCGCGACCGCTCGAAGTTTGTCCAGAACCTCCGGCCGTTCGGAATGCGATGAACGGCCCAGCAAAAGCAGATGTGCCGAAAATTGTTCCAATAACCACGTGGCCAAGTATTGACCGATTCCCCCCAACCCGCCCGTGATGACGTACATGCCGCCAGGCTCGAAATCAAATGCCGGAGTTTTGGAAGGTTGCCAATGCACGGCCGCTTCGTCGAGCGCAAAAACCCATCGTCGCCCGTCGCGATAAGCAATCTCCCGATCCGCACCGCCACACGATAACTCGTTCAAAAGAGCCCTCGTCGCCTCGTCCGGCGCACCGGCGATATCCAGATGACGACATTCGAGCGCGGGAAACTCCTGAGCCGCGGTCTGCAAAAGCCCAATCAACATGGCTCGATCCGGATCAACTTTTTCGCCAGGTAAAACCTGTTGCGCCTTTTGCGAAATCACGAACAATCGTGTCGACCCGTCCTCAAATCGAGCGCTCAATGCGCGAATGCAGGCAAGAACAAACAAGGTCTCGTCAACGCCGCTTTGTTGGTCGGAAAAAACCAATACTTCAGAAAACCGCTCTTGGGCCGGCGCCGAACGAACATCCAGCAAGGAACTCACCACGCGTACGGTTTTCCCGGACCGTACAAGCTCTCGTTCGAGCGAAATCGCCCGCGCATCCGCGTTGTGGATCAGCAGGATCGATCCGGCACCCCACGGTCGCGTATCAGGCTCGGACAAACGGAAGCTTTTCCGGTAAAACCAACGCGGAAGCGTCGAACGATTTCCTTCCTGAAGATCGACGAGACGCAGAATCGATCGAAACTCCCCGCGAGCCAGGGCCTGTTTGAGCGCCGAACGCTGAATCTTGCCGCTCGTGGTTTTTGGAAACGTCGCTCGTTCCAGCGGCACGACGACGGCCGGCGTCACACCGAGTTTTTCCGTGACGACGCGACGAATTTCTCGCGCGACCCGCGCCTGCTGCGTCAGGGTTTTTCCTTTGGGCACAAAGAAAATCGCCAGGCCCTCCGTTCCCGCTTGGTCGTCTTCGACAGCCGTCGCGGCAACGAACGTCGGTTCGACACCCGGTACGGAACCGGCAATATCTTCGACTTCGTAACATGCCAAATTAGCGCCGCGAACGATGATGATTTCTTTTTCTCGCCCGGTCACGGTCAAACGCCCGGAGCGAATAAAACCCAAATCCCCTGAATTGAACCAGCCATCCCCGACAAACGCTTCGCGATTCGCCTCTTCGTTGTCGAGGTATCCGGGCGTGACGACTCCGCCTTTGATTTGCAGCCGACCGATGACACCTTCCGACACGACGCGATTTTTTGCATCCGTGATTCGAATCGCCACGCCGGGAACGGGTGGACCGAGATCCACGAATGTCGTCGCCCCGGGCTGATCCGCCCCGACAAACTCCAACGTCCGATTCAACGACGCGCGATCGACCCAATGCACGCTGGAATCGAGGGAAAAGTCATTCGCGTATGTCATGCACGTACACACTTCAGCCATGCCGAACGCCGGCTGCATCGCACGCGGCGACACCCCAAAACGAGCCAATCCCTCCGTAAAACCTCGCACCACGGGATACGTGACTTGCTCCCCCGCATTCATGAAATGGCGCACGATCGAAAGATCCCACGCGCGGTGCGTCGGCGCTGCGGTCAAACGATCCACCACGAGCTTGAATCCGAAATTCGGCGACCACGTTTCATTCACTCGAAATTCATCGAGCAAATCCAGCCAGCGTAACGGGTCGGCCAATACGTATTCGGTAGCAACCTGAATTTGTCGACAACCACGCACCACATCGCGCAAATGCCAAGTCAATATCGGGACGACATGATCCACGGGCAGCCAATTGAGCGTGATATCGTCGTCCGCGTAACCATTATGCCGAGCCGCCGCATGTACGTGACGAATCACGCCGCAATGCGTCTCCTGAATGCATTTCGGTATTCCCGTACTGCCCGAGCTGAGCTGCAAGAACGCGACATCCGAAGGTTTGGCAGGATGCACGTCTGCATTCGGCTCGGAAAGCGATTCCTCGTCCACCGCCCAAATTTCAAATGGTTCACCCGGATAAACATTTGCCAACGCCGCCATGGCCGACGCTTGACGTGCGGTGCTCAGGATAATCGGTTTACCGAGCAGTTTCCATACATTGTAGAGTTTCGCGGTCACGCTGCCGGATACGGCATACGTGGGAGCAACCGCGACGGTCACCGGAATGATTCCGCCGAACAAACAAGCCCAAAACGACACGAAGTGCGCCCGCAAGACGCCGAGCTGCAGAATGACACGGTCGCCCGCGCGCAAACCACGTCGCTGCAATCCCGCCAGCAATGCTCGCGCCTCGGTCAACAACTCCGCGTACGATTGCTGCGATCGAGTACCATCGGCTTCGATGTAAATCAATCCACGATCGCCCTGCGCTGCACGAACGAGCGCCTCCGGCAACGTCGGTGGTTCGTCCGGGGCGATGTCGAGCGGCCCGCCATCGGCCAAGGCAATGGTTTTTCCTTCCATTCCATCTTCGAGCGCCTCCGGAGAAATCATCACGGAGGCCTTGGCGTGCAAAACCTCGCGCGGCTCGAACCAGTCGGCCAGATGCAAACGAGGAATTGGCTCCGGCTCCTCTTCCACCAAAACAGCGACATCGCGAATACCAACGTGATTGCGTATCGCCGTTTCAATGCGTGTCGCCCATTCGATCCGCCCCGCATCCTCCCCTTGTCGCGCCGAAATCAGCGGAGCATCGGGACTGTTGGCCATGACTTCGAGCAATGCCGCATATCGTTCGAGAAGCGAATCGATTTCCCCATCCCGGGCCATATCCGCTCGATATGTTACTTCACCGGTCAGAGGCAATGACGGATCTTTCGGCTCCCAAATTTGCCAAAACAAATCAAATGGCGAATCACCTGGGTTTCCTTCGGTGAGCGAAAAACGAGTTCCCGCGGCGTTGCTGCAGACAGCCATGGGCGCCTGCAAAGCAAACATAACCTGAAAAAAAGGATTTTGACCTGTCGTTCGCGCCGGCGACAGCGCCTCGACAAGTTTGTCGAACGGAACGTTCGCGTGCGCGTAAGCACCCAGCGCGCGTTCACGCACGTTCGCGAGCAAAGTTCGAAAAGTCGACGTGCCATCGAATCGGGTTCGCAAAACCAGCGTATTGGCGAAAAAACCCAACACCGATTCCCATTCGGGGATTGTCCGTCCCGCCGTCGGGGTTCCGACAAGAATATCGTTTTGCCCCGTCCATTCGTGCAGCAGCAGGACAAACCCGGCAAAAAGCACCATAAAAAGCGACGCCCCCTGCTCACGGGCCCGAACACGCAGCAAAGCTGCGATATTCGCCGGCAATACCCAGGAACGTTTGGCCGAACGTTTGGATGATGCTTGTCCCGTCCAATGCGTCGGTAACCCGCTCCGTGCAGGCGCGTGGGCCAGCTCGACCCGCCAATAAGTCGTTTCCGCCTCCCAAGCCCCGAGACGCGCCCGCTGCCAAAACGCATAATCGGCATAATCCAGTGGAGGCGCGGGCAAGGCCGCGGATGCATCGGTGAGCGTCGCCAAATCGCGCACGAAAATGGCCATCGACCGACCGTCCGTGATCAGGTGGTGAAACACCATCAACAATGTGGACGCATGTTCGCCGTGACGAACCAGACGCATCCGAAATAGCGGGCCCCGGCGAAGATCAAATGCCTCGCGAGTCATCTCGGACAAGGCAATGTCGAGTTCCCGCTGCAATTCGATTCCCGATACACCGGAAGAATCGACCACATCCAGTGAAAACGAGAGATGCTCCGCGATGATGCGCTCCGGTCGCCCGTCGAAATCGATATACGTCGTGCGTAACGATTCATGGCGCCGAATCATCTCTTCAAGAGCCGCACGCAATCGACCGATATCGAGGACGCCTTCGATCGCCAATGCAAATGGTAAATGGTAAGCAACGCTCGAAGGATCGACCTGGTGTAAAAACCATAAACGATTTTCAGCCGACGACAGCGGTAATGGCCAGCGACGCTCGATTCGCACCGGCCCCGAAGCCGTTGATTCAATGCGCTCCGATAGCAATTCAGCCACGCGCTCGCCCATCCGCGCAATCGTGCGGCCGAGAAAAACATCCCGTACCCGAAGCTCGACGCCGAATGCTGCGGAAATACGCCCCACAACTCGGACGGCGAGCAATGAATCGCCACCCATTTCGAGAAAATCGTCGAGACGTCCGACACGGTCGATGCCCAGGACCGCGCCGACGATATCTGCCAAAGCTTGCTCGACGGCGTTACGCGGCACAACGTACGGGGACGACGTGTCCGGACGAATCCCATTGAAAATGGGCAATGCATTACGGTCGACTTTGCCGCTCGGCGCCAAGGGTAATGCATCCATTTCGATGAACACCGCGGGGATCATGTATTCGGGAAGGCGCCGACCCACGAATTGTCGCAAACCCGCCGTATCCGCACGTTCGCCGGCGTTGAATACGACGAATGCTTCGATTCTTTTATGCCCGGACGCATCCGCTCGCGCCACCGCGGCAGCCTCCCGCACGGCCGGGTGATCGCGCAAAGCCAATTCGATTTCACCAAGCTCGATGCGATAACCACGAATTTTGACTTGTTGGTCCAATCGACCGACGTATTCGATAACGCCGTTCGAGAGCATTCGCCCGACGTCGCCGCTTTTGTACAATCGTTCGCCCGGCACGCGAGGATTCATGACGAATCTCGAAGCGGTGATCTCGGGGCGACCCAAATACCCACGGGCAAGCGATATTCCCCCAATGTGAATTTCGCCGACCTCACCCGCAGGCACGGGTTGCAGATTGTCATCCAATACATGCGCCACGATGCCCGGCAGCGGTATTCCAATCGGTGGAGCGCCCGCTCCCGGCACGCAATCATACGCCGTTGCATGAACAGTCGTTTCGGTCGGACCATAAGCATTCACGAATTTTCGTCCCGGCCCCCACCGATCGACCAACGCCCCGGGACAGGCTTCCGCTGCAGATACGATGACTTGCAGCGACGGCAATGGTGCGAACGGCATTGCCGCGAGCGTCGACGGGATCAACAAGGCATGCGTAATCTGCTGGTCGGCAATCAATCGAACGAGCTCCGGACCGGGCATTTTTTCGGCGTCACGAATCAAATGCAATCGCGCGCCCGTGGCGAACGCCATGAGGTATTCGGAAACAGATGCATCAAAACAAATCGACGACAGCTGCAAAACCCGACTGTCCGGACGAACATCGAATAACGAGATCTGCGCCTGCGCCAACGCCACGACGCCTCGATGTTCGATCAATACGCCTTTGGGCGTCCCCGTCGAGCCGGATGTGTAAATCACGTAGGCCAAGTCATTCGCCGCGGATCGGGACGCCGGGCGTGACGACGGCTGCCGAGAAATATGCTCGGCATCTTCATCCAGACATATCGTTTTACATGACAAGTCACTCAATTGGTCGCGCAAATGCTTTGCCGTGACGATCGCCGCCAGATTTGCGTCTCGCGCAATGAATTCGATTCTTTGCCGCGGGTATGCGGGGTCGAGCGGGACATAGGCACCGCCGGCTTTGAGGATTCCGAGCATCCCGGCGATCATTTCAATGGATCGATCGAGAAATAGGCCCACCAAAACATCGGGCCCGACGCCGAGCGACCGCAATACATGGGCGATTTGATTGGCGTACGCGTCGATTTCGCGATAGGTGCGCCGAGTCGCCCCGAATACCAGCGCAATGGCCTCGGGCGTCCGATCGGCTTGTTCTTCAAAGAGTTCGGGGATCGTTTCGGACAACGCAGCAACTCCGAGGTATCAAGCTATATGTTGGTGCTTCCGATTATTCCGAGGATTCGTCATCCATGGTCGTGATCGTATCGCGCGCTCGGATGTGTACGTCGGGCACGGCGGCATAATCGGGCATATCCGCGGGACGAGCTTTGACTCCGATTCGTGATTTCACCTCGTAGGCGGTGAACTTATCCTGAGCTTTCTCGATGACCGCAGCGTCGAACTCGAATATCTTCCGAGTGAGCTCGCGTGTCAGCGGTGAAACCAAGATTTGATTTTTTTGCGCCAAACTTCGCAACTTTGCAGCCCATTTCGGCGTTTCTCCCAGCAAAGCGTCGTCAATGCGCTCGAAGGCCCGGGATCCGATTTCCGCGGCGATCATTTCACCCGTGGCGACGCCGATGGCCACCCCGACGCCAAAGGGACTTTGGTTGCCGGTTCGGGCTGCGAGTTTCTGCAATTGCGTGCGCACATCCCAGCAACCGTCGAGCGCCTGCTGGGCATGATTTTCACCTCGAAAAAGCGCGACGACCTCCGAGCCGACGAATCGATCAATCACCCCGCCTCGACGCATGAGCCCGGGAATGATGACCTCGAGATTGGAATTGAGCATTCGGACGTATTCTCGCGGATCATCGATGATAACGTCGTCGGTTCCCGAGCCGACCCCCACGACGACGGCAGTACAAGGCCAATGTTCGACGCTCCTCGGCGTCGCCGCAATGTTTACGCGTTCGACAAACCGCGGACTTACCGACATCCGCAAGACGTTGTTCTCTTCATTCGACCGCAGACCTTTGCGCAATTCCGCCACGTGTTTCAGCGTCTTATCGAGCGTCGCGGTCAAATCTTTGAAATCGATGGGTTTGACCAAGAAATCAAATGCACCGCGATTCATGGCCGTGCGGATGTTCGTGAGCTCCGAATAAGCGGAGACCACCACGGCACGAGCAAGCGGATTCACGGCCCCGAGATGCGCGAGAAATGTGAGGCCATCCATACGGGGCATATTGATGTCCGTCAAAACGACTTCGACATCCGGATTGTCCCGCAAAACCCGCAGCGCGTCCTCGCCGTCATTGGCAAAAACGAATTGATACTTGTTGTCCTGAATTTGCTTTCGAAAACGCTTTCTGATGATGGTGGCGACGTCGGGTTCGTCGTCGGTGACCAGAATTTTGACGCTCCCCGCGATCGAATTCGACAAGCCCACGAATGCCGCCGCAAACTCCCCGGCCGTCGCAAATCGCTTGTTGGGATCCTTCGCCAATGCTTTATTGAAGAAATCGTCGACGGCTTTCGATAATTCAGGTACGTGCACCGAAGGAGGGACGAATGGATCGGTGCAAATGGCCACCAACAATGGCCCGAGACCCTCGGCATGAAATGGATGCACGCCCGTGAGCGCCCGATACGCCAATACCGCCAACGACCAAAGATCGGTCCGAAAATCCACCGCGCCGGTGCGCACCTGCTCCGGACTCATATAATGCGGCGTGCCGAGAATGTCGCCGGTCGTCGTGAGGCGCAAATCTTCCTCTTCGGTCAAATCATTGGATTCCGAAAGCATGGCGACGACACCGAAATCCAGAATTTTGACGACTTCTTCCCCCGCGCCGGTACGCGCCAAAAAAATATTTGCCGGCTTTAAGTCCCGATGCACGATATTCCGAGCTTTTGCCGCTTCGAGAGCTCGGGCGACTTGCGTGATAATGGGCACGAGCGCCGAAAGCGACAATCGATCGACTCGCCCCAAACGAGCGTGAAGATCCTCGCCGGAGAGCAATTCCATGACGATATAGGGGCAATCTTCATGCACGCCGGCGTCGAACACCTGCACGACATGAGGACTTTGAATCGTCGCAATGGCCATGGCTTCGCGCGAAAAACGGGCGCGAGCTCGTTTGTACTGCAAATGCGTCGATACCATCAGCTTGATGGCCACCGCACGACGCAAGCTATGGTCGAACCCCTCCCAGATCTGGCCCATCCCACCCTGCCCGATCTGATTGACCAGTTCGTACCGTTC
>CAYSYX010000194.1:0-9757 GCA_964435055.1 uncultured Polyangium sp.
GCTCGATGGCAAAGAAGGTGGAACGGGCACGGCGAAAGGTCCTCCGCCGCCTCCACCGCCGGATTTGTCCAAGTCACCGACGCTCGTGGGCAGCACGTCGTGGGATTGTCCGTTTCCTCCGGAAGCCGATGCCGAGCAGATCGATCAAGCGGTCGTATCGGTCATCGTCACGGTACGTCCGGATGGCAGCGTGCAGTCGGTGAAGGTCGTGAATGATCCCGGGTACGGCTTTGGTCGAGCGGCGCGTATTTGCGCGCTTGCGCGAAAGTTTTCCCCGGGCCTCGACAAAGCGGGGCAACCGACGACGATGGCCACGCCGCCGATTCGTGTGCGCTTCACGCGCTGAAACGTTTGTTCTTTCGCAGCAAACTTTCTTTTCCCTCGCGGTCTCCGTATCCTCCCCTTCGCGGCCAAACCGGCTCGCGCCGAGAACGTACGTGGACGTCGCGGAACGCATCGAGAAACTAAGCAAAGTCCCGCTGTTTCAGGGCCTGACGAAACAAGCGCTCGAACTCATTTCGCGTGTCGCGAGTGAAGAGTCGCATGCGCTCGGCACGAAGATCTTTCAGCACGGCGATCCAGGGGACAAACTCTACATCATCCTCGAAGGCAAAGTGCGCATCAGTCGCGATGTGCCGGGGATGGGTGAAGAAGCGCTCGCGGTGCTCGGACCGGGATCGGTCTTCGGCGAGATGAGTCTTCTCGATGAAGCGCCGCGTTCGGCGGACGCGCGAGTGCACGAGCGATGTCGTTTGCTCACAGTGCCGAAAGACGCGTTCGAAGACCTGTTATTTCTGCACAAAGATCTCGCGTACGAGGTTCTGTGGAGCGTCATTCGGATGCTGACCCAGAGGCTTCGCGAGACGAACGACAAGCTCACGTTCCTCACGGTGACGGGCAAGTTTTGACGTAGGCGTTGCAGCGACTGCACGAGCGGGCTTCCGTCCGTACGGCCGATTCGTGTAGTGTTTCGCGAGGAGTAGGAGACACCGCATGGTAGGCATTCAAAAACACGTTTCGTTGGTCTTGGCATTGTTCGTCGCGGGCGTTGCAGGCGCATGCGGTGGTGGCACGCCAAACCCGGACACGGCAAACGACAAGAAGGGTGGCGAAACGACGACGGGTGGCGGCACCGACGCCAAACCCGATGGTGCAGGAAGCGACGCCAAACCCGACGGCGCCAAACCCGACGGCGCGACGGGCGACAAGAAGCCCGATGGCGCAACGGGTGACAAGAAGCCCGATGCTCCGCCGGCCGCCGCCGCCAAACCCTCGACGCCGATCCGCGCAAGCAAGATGCTCGAGGACGTGAAGAAGGCCGGTATCGATCTCAAGAAGATCCCCGACTTCGACAAGATGCCGCTCGCCGCGAAAAAGAAGCTGATGCCGCTTCTGCAGAAGTCGATGGGCTTCGCCGATTGCCAAGGTTGTCACGTCAAGGACGACTTCAAAGCCGAGACGCGCAACCTGAAGATCACGCGGGGCATGTGGAAGAACTTCGTCGTCGCCGTGCGTGATGAAAAGGGTGGCCCGGTCTTCTGCGACACGTGCCACGATGGTTCCCCGAAAAACCTCGATCGCTCGGATCGCAAGGCCATGGAGAAGTTCATGGAGGACGAGTACGAGCACAAGCTCACGAAGGCCGACAAGAAAGAGATGGAGTGCTCCACGTGTCACGGCGACGCGATGGAGATGAAGATCATCGAGAAGGTCTGGGGCATCCCCGCGAAGTGATTCGTCAAGCCTTTTGACGGATTCGATCGCCCGCCCCTCGAGTCCCCTCGCCTTCGCGGCAATTCCTCACAACGTATCGTTTTTCCAAGCCGGCCATGGCCGCAGCCGGCTTTCGTACTACAAGACCGCCGCATGTGCGGCGTGTTCGGCATTTACGGCCATCCGGAAGCAGCAAACATCGCGTACCTCGGTCTGCATGCGCTTCAGCATCGAGGACAAGAATCGGCGGGAATCGTAGCCAGTGACGGCCAACGACTCACCCCGCATCGCGCCATGGGTTTGGTCCAAGCGTGTTTTTCCCCGAAGGACCTGACAAACCTCCCCGGCAACGCCGCCATCGGCCACGTTCGGTATTCGACCGCCGGAGGTTCGCACATTCGCAACGCGCAACCGTTCGCCGTCGACTACGCCCACGGATCGATCGCCGTCGCCCACAACGGCAACCTGACAAACCACGAAGCGCTGCGTGAACGTCTCGAAGATCGCGGAAGCATTTTCCAAAGCGCCAGCGACACCGAAGTCATCGTGCACCTCATCGCGGCCAGCACCGCGGGCGACATGGAGAGCCGCATCGCTGATGCCCTGAGCCAAGTCGAAGGCGCGTACTCGATCCTGTTCCTCGGACAAACCGAGATGATCGCCGTGCGTGATCCTCGAGGGTTCCGACCGCTGTGCATGGGACGACTGGATCATCCGCTGGGTTCGTCCACGGTCATCGCCAGTGAACCGACGTCGTTCGACCTCATCGGCGCGACGTACATTCGCGACGTCGAACCCGGCGAAATGGTGGTGGTTGGTCCGAATGGAACGCGTTCGGTTTTTCCTTTTGAACGGCAGGCACGAAAGCTCTGCATCTTCGAACACGTCTACTTCGCGCGTCCGGATTCACGGATCGAAGGCGCGAACGTGTACGACGTGCGCAAAGCGTTCGGCCGAAGGCTCGCGGACGAACAGCCTCTGCCCGATATGCAAGATCCGAGTGATGTCGTGGTGATCCCCGTGCCGGACTCGGGTTTGCCCGCGGCGATTGGGTTTGCCCAACGTGCAGGCGTCGCGTTCGACATGGGCTTGATTCGCAGTCACTACGTCGGACGAACCTTCATCGAACCGCAGCAGTCGATCCGACACTTCGGCGTGCGTTTGAAGCTCAGCCCGAACCGCGCCGTCATCACGGGCAAACGCGTCGTCATCGTCGACGATTCGATCGTGCGCGGAACGACGAGCCGCAAGATCGTGAAGATGGTGCGGGACGCCGGCGCGCGTGAAGTGCACCTGCGCATCTCGAGTCCGCCCACGCGCTGGCCTTGTTTTTACGGCATCGATACGCCGACACGCGCCGAGCTCATCGCGGCGACGCACAGCATCGACGAGATCTGCAAGTACGTCACGGCCGACTCGCTCGGTTACTTGTCGCTCGAGGGCCTGGTGACGTCCGTGCGAGACATCGAGCAGCGCGCCAAAGGCGGCGCAGCCATTGCAGACGACGCGTATTGTCTTGCATGTTTCAACGGCGCGTACCCGGTCCCGTTCGTGACCGGCCAAAAGTCTCGGCATTTGCGCGTCGTGCCCGGCTGAGTCGCTACCTTTCGAGCTGCCGACGTTGACGCCGCGTCAGCTTGCCGAACAATGGACCGCGGACATGACGGACTCCTCTTCGACCTCGCGAAGTCCCGCGAAGGACCTGTTTGCTCAAACCGCAGATCGCGTCTCGATCTACGAAGTGAGTCCACGGGACGGTTTGCAAAACGAACCGAACATCGTGCCGCTCGAAGCCAAGAAGCAGCTTATTCGAGCGTTGACGGAAGCGGGTTTACGCCGGATCGAGATCACGAGTTTCGTGTCGCCGAAGTGGGTTCCGCAGCTCGCGGATGCCGAAGAGCTGGCGTCGACGATGACGGCGCCGGAGGGCGTCTCGTTCAGCGCACTTTGTCCGAACTCGAAAGGTCTCGAGCGAGCGTTGGCGACGGGTTTGCCCGAGATCGCCGTGTTCATGAGTGCAAGCGAAACGCACAACATGAAGAACATCAACAAGACGATCGATCGCACGATCGGTGTGTTTTCCGAGATCATTCCTCCCGCGCTCGAAGCGGGCGTACGCGTGCGCGGATACCTGTCGACGATGTGGGGTTGTCCGTACGAAGGTCCGGTGAGCGCCGAGGCGTCGGTGAAGATCGCGCGGCGTCTGTTGGATCTCGGCTGCTACCAAGTGGCGCTCAGCGACACGATCGGGACGGGTACGCCAAGACAAACGCACGAACTTTTGTCGCGTGCGCTCGACGTGATGGAGATCGATCAGATCTCGATGCACATGCACGACACGCGGGGAACGGCGTTGGCGAACATCTTGGTCGGGCTCGAAATGGGCATTCGGCACTTCGATGCGTCCGTCGGTGGACTCGGGGGTTGTCCTTATGCTCCGGGTGCGGCGGGAAATGTCGCGACCGAAGACTTGGTGTTTTTGCTTCAAGGAATGGGCATTGAAACCGGAGTCGACCTCGACAAACTGATTGAAGCGGGCAACGTGGCCGAACGCGTCTTGGGGCGAGCGTTGCCGGGCAAAGTGCACAAGGCGGGGCCATTTCGATTGCGTAAGGTTTGAATCGGCTTGCCGCGCCATTTCGGTTGGACAACCGACGTCGCAGGATCGAATCTTCGCTTCTTCCGTGCATCACCACAGGCGTGGATCTTGGTGTCAAAACCTACAACCCACCCTCCTGCACCGTCACAACGCAGCCTGACATACCAAAACAGGTAACAAATTTCCGCCAAGGATAGACAAACGTTAGACAAACACTTGACAAGTTTGGATAATGTTCTACTGACGTGAGGCCGAAGATTGAATCGGCGGGCAATCGCGTCGAGCGCGCGCGTGATTTGCCGCGATTTTGCGCGCAAAGGTGCGAATACGCATGAAGCGATCCTGGCTTGGGGGAATTCTCGTCGCGGCGCTCAGCATTTCAGCGGGCGCGAGTTGTGTTGTGATTACGGATGGTCCGCGGAATGCGCCAGCGGACACGGCAGCGGAGTTACCGTTGCAATCGATGAAGCGTTTTCCCGCGGGTTCGACGTATTTTCTGAAAAACAACACAGCCGGCGAATGGCAGCTCGAATCCGCCCCTACGGCCAACAAGAATGTGCTCGTGGCCGGCGACGATGGTTTTTATCGTTTTACGCCGACGGTCGCGGGGCAATACACATTTCGCATCAAGGCGACGGACGAGACGCAAACGATATCGGTCGTCGACAAAGTGCCTTATGAGCATTTCAATTATTATCAAACATCGTCGCTCGCCGAGATCAATGGCGAGATCTGGGTGACAAACCTTTTTGATCCTCATATCAGTCGCATCGACCCGGCTTCCGGTGCGGTCCGCGGGACGTTGCTCACCGGTCCGTGGCCGTCGGCGTTGGCGCACGTCAAGTCCAAGGGATTGGTGCTGGTTACGCATAAAGCCGGCGATACGCTCGGGTTTGTCGACTTTGCCGCAGCACGGCTCATCGACGCATTGTGGGTCGGCGACGAACCGGCCGACGTCGTGGTTTCTCCCGATGGAACGACGGCGTATGTTTCCTTGGCGACCGAGGGCGCGATCGCGGTGGTGGACATTGCCGAACGTCGCGTCACCGGGCGCGTGGCCACCAACAAGAACGCCACGAAGCTCGCGCTGAGCGAAGACGGAGCCACGCTTTATGTGGCGTCGTATTGTTCCGGCGTGAGCGACCGGCTGCAATTTCCCGTCGAAAAGCGCAATGATCTGTATGACATTGCGGTGGTCGACACCAAGAGCCTGACCGTAAACGGATACATCGAATCGGTCGGCTCGACGATTGGCGGACTTTTTGTTTCCAAAGACAAACTGTACGTCTCGACAACCCGTGTCGTTCCTGCCGAATTGAGTCCGAACGAAGGAATGACGGCATTTCGCCATTCCGTCGCGGTGTACGATACGGCGACGAAAAAAGAAATCGTGGGCGTCGACGTAGGCCGGCAAATGGGCTCGACGGGGCTGGCCGTTCGGCCTTTTGGTTTGACTTTGGCAAACGATACGGTGTGGGTGACGTTCGAAGGCAGCGATGCGGTCGTGGGATTGGATCCGACGACCTTGGCCGAGAAAAACCGTTTTGCGGCGGAAGGGCGACCGCGAAGTATTTTGGCTACGGGTGACAAACTCTATGTCCACGGCGCCCAAGCGTATGCCGTCACCGTGGCCAAAATCGACGGAACGCCGGAGAGCGTCGTGAAGCTCGAAGGCGACCCGCGCACGGAGAGCGTAAAAAAGGGCCAAGCGCAGTACACGGGCACGGGCGCGAAAGCGGGCCTGAACCATAGCTGCGCCGATTGTCACGTCGACGCGATTACCGATGGCAATGTCTGGTCTGCCGGTGGTTTTTCCGAATCGGCGAGCCGTCCGATGTTTTGGATGGAAAAACCTTCCGCGATCGGCTGGGAAGGCGACGCGTATAATTTCTTTTCGTATCTCTATGGCAGCGCCGGTCCCACGATTGGCGTCACCATCGATACCGCCGGACATCTCGGCCTGTACGATTACCTCGCGTCGATCGTTCCGCCTCCTCACGCCAATGGAAAAACCATGCGCGACGGCAGCATGACGGAAGCTGCAAAGCGCGGCGAAGCTCTGTTTCGCGGGAAAGCCAATTGCGCGGGTTGCCACGCCGGTCCTTTGACCACCCAAGGTCTGCGCCTGGAAAAGGGCGGAACGCAAAATGCGCATCCGATTGTCGTGCCCAGCTTGATCGGCGCGTATCGACACGGCAGCTGGCTCGCGATGAGCACGTTGACCGACGACGAAAAGAAGGACGTCGTGCAATACCTGGACGAACTCACCACGCGACAATTTTTCGTGCTGAATTCGTCACCTCGCAATGGGGCCACGAATGTCCGCAACGAGGGCGATTTGACGGTCACGTTGTCACATCCGATTTTCGAGAATCAGCAGAACTACGCGCGCGTGGAATTGCGCGATCAATCGGGTGCCAAAGTCTCCGCGACCGTCAATGGTTCGGGGCGACATTTGACGGTCCGACCGAACGATCCTCTGGCCTACGGCGCGGAATACGACCTGGTCTTGGCCAAAGAATTCGAAGCCTTCAATGAACGACAATTCAGCGCCGAGCAAAAGATCCATTTCAAAGTCGTGGATGCTCCGACGCTGAAATTGGAAGGCAATTACACGGTCTCCGTGGATCATCCGATGCTGGATATGGTCAACAAGAAATACGATCCCACGACGATCATTCCGGTCACATTGCCGATGAAAATGACGGCGACGTCCTTCGGCGCGAAAATCGAAGCCACTCCTTATGACGGATTGGTTGCACCGCTCGAAGTCACCGTTTCCGGCACGGAAGCGAATTTCGATCCCTTCCCGTTCCAAGTTGGTCCGGGCGGATTCATGAATCGCAGTTTTCCGACCACCATGACGCTGGTGGATTCGGACGGCGACGGCATTGCGGATTCGGGCGAGAGCACATTGACGTTGCGTAGTCCGGGACTCGAAGCGAAAGACGTTCGCTGGACATTAAAACGTGATGGCGACGCGCCCGTGACGTGCGACGGAACGACGGGGACGCACACGATCATGTTGACGACGGATGCCATGGGTTTGCCCACGGTTACTTGGACAGACCCCGTGAATGCGCTCGGATATTACGTGACGGATATCGATGCCAAGACCCCGACGGGCCCGGGCCCGGTCACGGGAGGAACGACGTATTGGGCACTCGGCGCGCAGGCGTTCCCGACCGGTTTTACCGGACCGATCATTTACGGCACGGTCCCCGCGGGCGCCGATGACGTTTCCGCGGCAAGCGGCGGCATGATGGGAGGATCGCCGATTCCCTCCGCATCGTGTGTGAAGTTGACGCTGGTCTTCAGTGACTTTTCGACGAGCGTCGTGAAATACGTCACGCCCTGAGAAAAACCGAGCGCTCGTTTGACCAGTTTATGGTTTTCCCGGGGTTACGGGCCCCGGGGAGCGCTCATCCAGCAGCAGACCATTGACGTAAACTCGTTACGTTGGCCTTCGCCTCAAGGCACGACACAGCCGAGACGCGTAAACCAAGCGTGTTGGTCGCCGTCGCGATCGTCACGGAAAAGAATGCCCACGTTCCCGTCGGGACCAAATGCGGCAATGGGATAAATGCTGTCGCGTTTGGCGAACGTGATGCGCCGTTCTTGGCTTATCGGATCGAGTTTCGCGTCGAGCATCACGGAATAAAGCTCGTACCCATCGTTTTGGTCGCGATCGTCGGCGTAAATCAACAGAGCGCGATCCCCGAGGGGTTTGATGGTCGGATAGCGGGATCGGAATTGTCCTGGCTGCGTGATGACTTTGGGCCCGGCGAGAATGGTCCCGCCTTCAGAAACGACGGCACCGTAAATCGCCTTGGGATTGGCCGTTTTATCGAACCAAACCACCATGTAACGATCCTGATTCCAGGCAACCGTCGGGTAGACGGCTTGCGTCGCGCCGTTGGTGAGGGCAATCGGGCTGCCGTTCGGCGACAAGTCTTGGTTGTAAATCTGGATATTGACGAAACGTTGCGAAGGATCGCCTACGGACCAGGTCATACCGATCGTGGTCAAACCCGCCGCCACTTGCGGCCCTTCGTTGGGCACGGAAAACGCCTGCGTCATTTTCACGTTGCCGCCAAGCTTTGCGCCGTCGAGCGACAAACGCTGGCCGTAGATATCGAAGATCCCGTCACGTTCATCCTGCCACACCGCAACGAATTCGGTGCCGGTCCACGTCAGCGTCGTATTGATGGAGAAACCCGGCGCATCCGTGAGGCGTTGGTCCGCCAGAACCTTGGCGCCGTTTTCATCGAGCAGCGTGAAGTAAACTTCGTAATCGCCGCTGCGGCGGTCTTGCCAGGCCACGCCATAACGATCCCCGACCCACACGATCGGCCCGCCCGCGTTGTCGCCGTTTTGAAAGACAATCGGCTCTGCGGGCGCCAGCGGATCCCCGGTCGGAGCGAGCATCGTGCGCCGCATCTCGAAGCCCGCTGTTGTTCCAGTCCAAACCGCAGCGTACGACGAACCGCTCCAGGCCAAACCTCCGGGTCCGGCCGGCGGCATATCCCCGGACAAACGAATCGGCGTATTCAGCAGCGGAACGTACGCGGCGCCGTCGTCGATGACGGTATTGCAATCATTGTCGACGCCGTCGCAAACTTCGACGTTGCCCGGGTAGGCAAGTTCGCTCGTATCATCGCAATCATCGCCGCACGATCCGGGGGCTCCGGGGAGAAACCCCGCCAAAGGACCGCGAAAACCATCGCCGTCTTTGTCGAGCGTCGTCGGTTCATGCGTGCATTGGGCGGTCTTCGACACGCATTTGTCCTCCGTGCACTCGTTGCCGTCGTCGCAATTGACGGGCTCGAGATCCACGCAAATACCACCGCCTCGAGGCGCCCCCTGCGCGGCTCCGAGCGCGAGATCGCAATACACGGGTTTGCAGAGATCCGTCGCGCCCGGACAATCACCGTCGACGAAACATTCGGGTTGTGGAGGTCCCCAGGACAATTGCGTCCGCCCTCCGCATCCTGGCGTGATGCCCCCCCAGAGGCTCACCGATCCTACCATCAACGCAATCGGCACGAGCGCCTTCGATTTGTTACGCCGCGCCAAACGTTTTTCGCTCTTCGCTTCACGCATCACAAGCACCCGCCAAACCCTTCGACGTCGATAGGCTCGCAAACGAGCCCCGCCGGGCAATTGTCATTTCCTTGCAGCGGGCACAGTTGAACGCATTGATTGCCCGACCCCGTCACGACACATGCGAATCCGGCCGCGCAATCGAATGCGCCTTGGCAGAAACTCCCCTGCACGCCAAACCCTGCCGGACCGCAAAATGTCCCGTAAACTTCTTGTCCACAAGGTTCGTCCGGGTAGTTGACGAAGATGTAACACGCGTCCCCGAACGCACAGTCACCATTGTTTTGATGATTCGCGTCGCATTGAAAGTCTTCGAGTGGCGGAGGATTGGTGGGACAACCG
>CAYSYX010000194.1:9767-16255 GCA_964435055.1 uncultured Polyangium sp.
TCGTCCCTTCCCCGCCTTCACCTCCCCCGCCGTCGGCGCGATGCTCGAATTCGATGCTTCCACTGCATCCACCAAGCCCCACGACCACCGGCACGAGCATGCCCATGAACGCCGCAACCAAGCAAAGCTTCGCCTGCATGGCGCGCATCGTAGCGTAATTTTTTGACGGGTGCTCTGACAGAGAAGAGGGGTTTGGGGCGTGGAGCGCCGCGGGCGACCCGAAGCACCAAATGTTCAACGCGGGGTTTTACTTGCGCGTCACGGTCACCGTCTTGATGACCGGAGGTGTCGTCGGACGATCCCGTACGGTTTCGACACCGGCAATCTTGTGAATCGTCTCGATCGGCCCGCATTCGCCGAAGATCGTGTACCCGCCGTCGAGATGAAATGCGGCTTCGTCCGTAATGAAAAATTGGGCGCTGTTGGTGTTTGGACCGCGATTGGCCATGCACAAAAGCCCGGGGCGATCGTGATTGGCATCTTCCCAAACTTCATCGGGAATGACGTAACCCGCTTCGCCGGATCCATTCTTCATCGCGTCGCCCCCCTGGATCATGAAGCCCTTGATGATGCGATGAAAAATCGTGCCGTCATACGCGGGCTTTTTCTCCCACTTGCCCTCGGGCGTCTTCCACGGACGAACCCCTCGCGCCAAACCCACGAAATTCGCGACGGTGATGGGCGCCTTGTCATCGAAGAGTTTGCACTCGATGTTGCCCATGTCGGTTTCGATGGTGGCGGTGATCGTCTTGCCCTCGGGCAAACCCTTGGTGGCATCCGCCAAGGCCCACTTGCCTTTCACCGGATCATCGGCGCTGGGTTTGACCTCCACGACGGGTTTGGCCGAGACCTTGCGTTTGGTCGGCTTGGGGAGCGAGATCGGCGTCGATGTCTTGACGACGGGCGTGCCACCTTGGTTGTTGGCCGCGATCTGCGTGTTCTGAGGTTGTTGCTTGGGTTCGGCCACAGGTTCGGGCGGAGCCGAATCACAAGCCACCACGAAAAGGAGTGCCAACGATGAACCCACCGTGGCGATGGTCGAAGAATGGGAATGATTGGAGCGCATCTTGGATGCCATTCCCTTGCGCGATGTGCGACGTAGGTCAAGCGCGACTTTGTCGTGCTACGTAGAGAACAGCTCCGTCGCGGTCTTTCGCGAGGATCCATCGCCGCCCATGAAGTACCTCCACCCAGTCGCCTTCGTGCTTGTTTCGAGCGTCTTTGCGTGTGAACCCCGCATCGAAGAACCTCTGCCTCCAGCGCGTCCGGAGCCACCGGTCACGCCGCTCACGACGACCGAATCGCCCTCCGGAGAAGGCGCCGCGCCGAAATCGCTCGCACCAAGCAAGTGCGTCTTTCCAACCCCGGACAAACCCAAGCGTCCGTCGCCGCCGGCAGGCTTCGATCCTTTGTGCCCACACGATCCCCAAGGAAACTTTCCCCTGCGTTCCGGCAAGGTGGTTTTTCCCGAAGCCAAAGACAAACCGGCGGAAATCAACGTGGAAGTGGCGCAGCGCGACGTCGAACGCATGCGCGGGCTGATGTTTCGCAAGAGCATGGCCGAAGAAGCAGGCATGATCTTTCTGATGGAAGATCACAGCATCCATCGGTTCTGGATGCACAACACCTGCATCCCGCTCGACATGCTCTTCGTGGACAAAGACGGCGTGATCGTGGGCATCGAAGAAAACGTTCCGACGATGAACGACAACACGTACTCCGTGCCGTGTCCGTCGTCATACGTGATCGAAGTGAACGCGGGTTACTGCCGACGTCACGGAATCGTTGCAGGACAAAAGATTCAGCTCGACGGGATCTGAGCGTCACATGCACACGCTCGCGCCGTCGCACTTCACATAACAGTCCTGGCAGAGGACGCACGAAACGTACGCGTCGTAGATGGGAATGCCGGTCGGGTAGAAGCTCTCGCAATTGGAAAGACAAACCTTGTCCCCGTCCATGCAATTGCCCACGCACTTCGCGTATTCGAAGCAGGGCATGTTGCCCAGACAATCGTTGTATTTGTCGACGCACAGACCATCGGCGGACTTCCTCGAACAGTCCGTGCAAGCGGAGCAGGTGGTCGAGATCGTGTCACACACCGGAGCGCCGGACGAACTCGACGAACTCGACGAGCTCGAACTTGCCGTTGAACCGCCCCACTCATCGCCACCTTGACCACCGGCTCCATCAGGACCGTTCGGCCCTCCCGTGGCGCAAGCAAACACCGATGACATCGCGAACATGGCGACAATGAGTTCTCGCGGACGAATGACGTGCATGGTTCCTCCCGGCGATGAGATTTCCGGCGCTCGAGGATCGCACGATTCGTCCGACGTCAGCGACCGAGGCGTTGTTCGGGGCTAATCGAGGCAGAGATTCAGCGCCGCGCATTCGGTGGCGCATTGGGTGCAATACACGCACGCGTTGAGGTTGACGTAGGCCATCACGCCCTGCGGATACATCGCCATACACGCCTCGATGCACATCCTATCGTCCATGCATGCAGCTGCACAGTCGTAGATGTTCGAACACGCCGTCGACAGACTGCACGTATAAAGCTGGGCAGGACAAGGCCCTCCGGGAAACTGCAACGCACACATCACGCATGCGTCGCAACTATTCGTGGCCGCGTCACAGAAGGAAACGCCGCTCGATGAGCTGCCGGATGCGCCGGTGCCCGCCCCGCCTGCGCCGCTGCTGTTTGTCGTTTGCAACTCGAGGCACGCAACCTGTGCAACGGCCGCAAGGATGACCAGAACCACCAAATCGCTTCGAAAACTCATCACGCCCTCGCCTTTTTCACCGCGACCAACTCCAGCGCATCCCAAGCCTCATGATCCCAAATGACCAGCCGTTTCAATAGGGATCTTCACGCGTCTCGTTCGACGCACCGTAACGTGATGGATGACAACGCTCGGTACGTTTCGCTATAGGGAGACACGTGGGCACCATCGTCGTTCCACACGAACCGATACCGCCCATCTCCGCGATCGAGGATGCACTGGCCGCCCTCGCCGAGATGGCCCGTGCGAAGGTTCGTCCTGACGACCTCGACGCGAGAAGCCCCGAGTTCATCACGCGAACGATGCCGTTGCTCGGGGTTTTGTACGATCACTATTTCCGAGCGGAGACCGAGTTTGTCGACGGGTTTGTCGACGGACCGTGTTTGGCGGTGGCGAATCACAACGCGTTGACGGGCACGCCGGACATGTTCTGCCACATGCTCGCGTTTTGGCGGATGTATTCGCCGCAGCGTTTGTCTTATGGATTGATGCACGATTTGCCGTTCAGTTTGCCCGGAGCGGGTCCGGTGATGAACGCGATGGGCGCGATCCGTGCCGCTCCGACAAACGCGACACGCGCGCTGGAAAAAGGCGCTGCGGTGCTGGTTTTCCCGGGCGGAGATCTCGACGCGTGCCGTCCGTACGCGCGCCGGTACGAGATTGAATTCGGCAAGCGACGTGGGTTTGTCCGGATAGCCCTACGTCACGGCGTCCCGATCGTCCCGATCGTAAGCGTGGGTGCGCATCATTCGCTGTATGTCTGGACAGACGGGCGAGCCATCGCCGAGGCGCTGCATTTGCCGGATATTTTGCGCTGGAACGTCGCGCCGATTGGATTTGCTCTTCCGTGGGGGCTGTTCGCCGTCATTCCCGCGCCGCATTTCCCTCCACCGGTGAAGATTCACACGCGTATTCTTCCGCCGATTCATCCGAACCTTCCGCCGTCGGCCGCCGACGATCTCGACGCGGTCGAACACGTCTTTCAGCTCGTGAAAAACACGATGCAAGCGACCATGGACGACCTGAAACGTCTTGGTCGCCATGGGCTCTTTCCCAAATCATGAAACGAATTGCGCTCCTCCCCCTTTTTGCGGGGCTGCTTTTTGCTCGGCCCGCGAACGCCGCCGCGGTGTTCGGCGGCGGCAAACCCGTCATGGTGCACGAGGACTACGTGCTTCTGCATCGCGATCCGGCCACGAAGCAGGTGCATGTTTTGCTGGCCGCCCGGGTCGCTCCGGCGTTCCCGCGAGTGCAAATCGGGTATCCCACGCCGACAAACCCGACGCTCGAACATGTCGCCATCGACTTGCCCGAAGTGCTGCACAAGCTGATTGCGCCGCATGAAATGCGGGCGAAGAGCCATCCGCCGGCCCCTCCGGCGCCGTGGATTCCGAACGGCGCGCGAGTCGACACGTATGTGGAAAACGCCGGCTCGGCGGAACACGTATTCGATGCGACCTGGACGAAGTCGTATGTGGACAAAGGTTTTTTCATCGGCGTCACGGGTGTCGTCACGCCTGAAGACGGCCGGGTCGAAGTGCTCGCGCCGACGATGCACATTTCATTTGTGTCCGAACGGCTGGTCCTGCCGCGTCGCGAACCGCCGCTTCCGCTGCAAAGCGCGAACGACGGGGCGGATTTACCGGAAAAACCTCGTTTGCCCGTGGAGCTTGCGGCGAGCAAAATCACACCCAGACAGCCGGATATTTCCGAAGCGACGTTGACGTCGATGTTGCAGGATCGTCCCGCGGAATTGCTTCAATGTTACGAGCGATTTTTGGAGCGGAGCTCGGATCAAGGCTTTGTCTTGGAATTTGCGCTGACGGTTCATCCGAAAGGGACCGTGGTTGCGGTCAAAGACGTGGGCAAACCGGAAGGCGACGCGCTTCAGGGTTTGGCCGAGTGCTCGAAAACCGTTTTACAATCGAAACAGTTTGGCAAAAACGCCAAGGGATATGAATTCCAGGCGACCGTGACATTTACGCCTCCGCGTATTCCGGCGCGACGCACACACATCATCGTGGTGGGATCGTCGAAATATGTTTGGCCGAACATGCCCAAAGGGGTGCGGTTGGAAGAAGACTTCGAGGTTTTACCGATCGATTTGCGATTGGCATTGGACGAGAAAAACCGGCGCACTTTGGGATTTCGAGACGACGAGCGGGTGTGGGTATCGCATTGGGTGGATCGAACGGCACGGCGTACCCAGGCATTGGACGTGGAGTTCGTCGAAGAGGCGTTGCCGGCTCCGGGTGGCGCAGGAGCATTGACAGCGGACGGCGAGCAAGCGGCACCGCCGCGTCCGCGGGTCATGGATACATTACCGGACCAAACCATTTCGAAGAAGCGCAAGCGGGCGATTGCAATGCTGAGCGTATTGGTTTTGGCAATGGTGGGAGCTTTGGGACTGGGGTGGAGGGAAGTGCGGGGGTGACAGTGTGACTATTGCGCTGATTGTATGGGTTCGATGATTGCGACGTCACGATCCTCGACCTGAAATGACCGTTCGAACGTCACGTATTTGCCCGGTTCCATCTTCTTGGCACAGTAAAATACCTTATCGAATCGCACACAACCGCGGTGGCTAAGACTCATCCCGAGCGGCTCAGGTTTATTCCCCCACCAGTTTTTTTCCTTCAGAGCTGATTCGGGCACGTCGCAGACGTACCTAAAGTAGAGAAACGGATTGGGATATTTGGGATTGAAATTGACGCCATCGATGCTGACGTGGCAGCCATTCACCCGCGCTACGGCGCCTTGCTCTATGGTCACGAACGAAGACTCCGACTGCTGACATACCGGCAGGAAAAGCAGCACCAGGACCAGCAACGTCATCTTCAATATGGGGGATGCCACGAGGTTATTCATTTTTGCATGTTCCAAAGCCATACCCGCCGGGTTCACAATTCTCACACTTTTTTCGCATATTTCGACAACACGCACGACAAGCGGAGCGATCAATCGCATAATCGCAACTGTTGTCACAAAGCGGCTCTTGCACTTTACAATTTTCCGGGTCGGTGCAAACCGTCAACACCTCCTTCCGCGGCCCACACGCCACCAGAAACGCCAACATGAGCACGGCAGCCAACCACGAGCGCATGGCCGCACAAGCTAACATGCACGGCCATCAAGAGCCAAATCTTTCTCTACGACCCACTTGCGCTCAGGCACATTCGGCACCATGGTTTCCGGCGGAGGTTTTACATGCAAGTCGAAATCAAGTATTGCCATGTTTGAAACTACAAACCTCGCGCCGTGGGTCTCGCGGCCAAAATTGAAGATGCTTTCGACGTTCAATCGAAATTGATCATTGGTAAGCCCGGTCAATTCGATGTGCTCGTCGACGGGCAATTGGTCTTTTCCAAACAACAGGTGGGGCGCTTTCCCGAACATCAAGAAGTGCTCGACGCGATGAGTCGCCTCAGCGCACGGTGACGCGTCTTCTTTCAATGACAAACCGTCGGACAACTTGACGTCGTGGCGTCAATGATGTCCGATACTCGAAGTTCGTCAGTTTTTGGCGGACGCATCCACTCACCTCCTTGCATAGGCACACCATGAACGCACACGTCGGAGCTCGCGCACGTTTGTTGCGACAATCGCCGGCTCTTTTCGCTCTCGCCGGGTCGGCATTTCTTTCGGGATGTACGGACCCGGCCACGTTCGTGCCGATTGAAGAATTCAGCGGCCCGGCCGGAG
>CAYSYX010000195.1:0-12300 GCA_964435055.1 uncultured Polyangium sp.
ATTCGCTCCTGGTCGACGCCGAATCTGTTTTATGGATCGCGCCGACGGCCGAAGAAGCTGCTTTGACCGAACGTCGCCTGATGTCGCGGGCCGAAGCATTGCGGTGGAAATGGAACGTTCATTCCGCCAATCTCGCCGCCGTCGAAGGAACGGTGGATCCGGCGCACGGCAATCCGTCGCTGATCATCACCGACGCGGCGGGTTTACATCGCGAGTTATGCGGCCGGCAACGAGAATGGTCCGGGTTTCTCGCGGGTCTCGGGCTGGTCATCCTTCCCGATATCGATGAATGGCAAGGCGCGGCGGGAGCGCATTTGGCCCTCTTGCTCCGACGATTGCGACGTGCGGTTGGTCGGGCCGCACCTACGCCGCCCGGCGCCAAAACAACGGGCGAACGCATTCGTTTTTTGCTCACGGCGACGCCCGTTTATCGTGAACTGGCTCAATTCTCCGAACGCGTCATCGGGCGCCCCGTATTGCAGCTCGGTCCGGAAGTCTCGGCGGCGCCGCGTCCTCCCATGGTCGCGTATGGTTTGCCCCCGGGATCGCGCCCCGGTCGTGATTATCATCCGGCCGTTCGAGTCTTGGGCGAATCATTGGCGCATGGGTTTGCCGCGGAACTCTTCGGATATGAAAATGTCTTGTCTCGAGCCGATGTCGCACGGGCCAATGAATGGAGCCTGGGTCGAGGCGTGGCGACGCGAGGGCGATCCTTTGGAGGTCAAAAGGATGAAACATCGACCGCTCTTGCGGAAGCCGAAGTCGTCATTGCTCGCCTCCGTGCCGATCGTTATGCCTCGAGTCCCGCGCTCGTCGCGCATTTGGGATTTCGCGCGGCGACGGTCCCCGACGCGCGAATGGCGTCACTCGGCGTTGGTGAAAAGGTCGGCAAAGCCATTTTGCCCAAAATGCCCATTGCCGAGGAAAAACCCGCCGAGCTACCCGCCACGCCGGAAGGGGAGCCCGCGATCGCCGGGCAACTCGATGCCGAAAAGATTCAAGTCCAAGAAGTCGAGCGAAAAGTGCTCATTCTTTGGCAACCGGATCCGGACCCTTTGTCCGGATTGCTGGCGCACGAACGTCCCGCGTACGATCATCCCGACCTGAGGCAGGGACAAACCATCGTCGTCGATCCTTTGGCCGAGGCCATTCAACGTTGGCATTTGCAGGCGGCGCTCGTCGAAGCTCCTTGGACCATGAACGAGCTCGTCCAGGACTTTTCCCGACCGATCGTGAATGCGCAATTCGAGGCGTGGCGCCAAGGTGATGCCTCGCTCGCGACCACGTTGCGCGAGGACATTCAAATTCGGCTCGATGCATTGCGCGGTTTGCGCGAAGAAGTTCCCTTGTATTCACTTTCCACGAGCGACGCGCGGACCACGTTCCGTTTCGACGTCGCCGGCGAACCTGCCGAGCTCGTCGATCGCCATTCCGGTGACATTTTATTCGGTATTGAAAAATCGCGTATGTTGTCGGCGGCTTATCCCGGGCGTATCTTCGTTTGTCGCGGCGGACGTTATGTGGTCAAACCATGGGAAGAACAGGACGGCCTCGAGCAGGGGCGCGTCGTATGCGAGCGCGAAGAACGGTGGCTCGTGACGAGTCCCATTCGCACGGTCGAAATCAAAACGATCGAGCGACGAGGTGCTTCGACGGCGGAACGTGCGGGAAAGGTGGAGCGGCGAGCGGAACCTCAGCGCACCATCGGCGGCGAGGCATTCTATTTCGAGCGTCGATTGGTGGAGATGCGAGAAACGGTCCTGGGCGTGCGTCGATTTGGCTTGGATGGTCGAGAACAGGACGTCACGTCGTACGCGGAACCGATTGAACATCGATTGACCACGAAAGCCACGCTGCTTGGTTTTCCCAAGGAAGCGTACGGGGAAATTGCTCCGGCGGTGCTTCATGCATTGACGCATTTGTTTCGGGTCACCGTGGCCGCGTTCATTTCGATTCGCGAAGAGGACCTCTTGGTCGTGCGTGTGAAGGATGTGGGGACCTCGGGCCAAGCGGGCCTGGCATTCGTGGATGCGCATCCCTCGGGCGCCGGTTTTTCCGAAGCCATGACGCTCGATGTATTGAAAGTGATGGCGGGTTTTGCTTTGGCAATCGTCGAACGTTGTCCTCGACGCTGCAAAGCAAAGACGGGTTGTCCATCCTGTTTGCGAATCACGAATTGTCATGCCGAACCGGATGAAATGTTGCTGCTCGACAAACCCGGGGTCGCCGCGCTCTTGCGCAAGATGCTCGGAACAAGCGCCGATGGAGCGGTGAAGGGCGAGCCTTGAATTGGCGAACAACGAGGCCGACCGTTGCCGGGATTGCGGCGAATTTTGTTCCGGCGCATCGATGATGCTTGCATTGGGCTCTACAACGCCCGTAATCTGAGAAGATGAGCAAGCCTTCGCGCATGACCCCGTTGCCGAAAACTCCCGCGCTCGTTCGACGAACCGCATCGATTGCCGTCGTGGCCACGGCGGTGGGCGTTGTTGGTTGTACCAAGCCCCTACCGCCGCAGGCTCCGCCGCCCCAAATCGAGCAAGTGCCTCCCGAGGTTCCGCCGCAAGCGCCGCAAGTAGCTCCGCCGCAAGTGGACAACGGCAAAAACAACGTCGTTCTTCATGATTAAAAAGGTTGAGCCGATTCATGAGACAAACTCGTTTGTCTTGACGACTCACAACGCTGAGGCTTGTTATGAGTAAACCTTCTCGTCTCACTCCCTTGCCCAAGACTCCGGCGCTCGTTCGTCGAACGGCTTCCATTGCCGCCGTTGCGACCGCCGTCGGCGTGGTTGGATGTACCCAACACGTGCCGCCGCAGGTTCCCGAGCAGCGCGAAGAGCAACCTCCGCAGGTCGTGGCTCCGCAAGTTGCTCCTCCGCAAGATCCGCCGCCTCCGCAAATGGCCCCGCCACAAACGGACGCACCGCAAGTTGATGGACGGCAAATCGCCGCTCCGCAAGTCGCCCGTCCGCCTGATCCTCCTCCGCAGATTCCCCATCGCCCGACCGATAGCCCGGTGCCGACGAAAAAGTGAATTGATTCGGCATGCTTGGTTTGCGCGAGTATCGGATTTCAATCGAACAACCAGGTTCCGATGAAAAAAAAGCGTCGCTTCTTTCGATCGCCGCCGCCCGTCACTTTGTCGGATGAATGGCGCGCTTGGATCGTCGAAAATGCCGTGACCGGTGTTTCGCGTGACGAACTCGTCCAAACGATCGAAGCGGCGAACATTCCCCGACGTTTGGCCATGAGGGAAGTCGAGGCCATCTTGACTTCCCCGGCGTTTGTCGGATGCAAACGACTTCGCGCGCGAACGGAGCAGCTCGAATTGGTGTTGCGACTCTGGCGCATGCAATCGGCATTCGCGACATCTCCGAATGAGATCGAACGGCGTGAAACCGCAGCGGCGGACGAATTTTTCGAGCATTATTACGGCGCGATGCGTCCGGTGATTTTTACGAACATGCTCCGCGATTGGCCGGCGCTCGCCAAATGGTCCCCGGAATATTTCGCCGAACGATTTGGAAATGTCGAAATCGAGGTCGTCACGGGCCGAGACGCGGATCCCGTAGGCCATCGGAATATCGATAAACATCGACAAACCATGACCATGGCCGAGTATTGCCATTTGGTACGGTCTTCCGGCGTCACGAACGATTTCTATCTCGTCTCGGGAAATCGCGCTTTCGAGCGACCCGAACTGGCCGAATTATTGGACGATCTCACGCCGCCGGCCGAGATCTTCGATGTTCCCGTTCGTCCGGGATATGCATCGTTATGGTTTGGCCCGGCCGGGACGCGTACGCCCTTGCATCACGACGGCAGCAACATTTTGATTTGCCAGATTTACGGCCGGAAACGAATTACCCTCGTTGCACCAACGTCGGCCGCGTTGGCGCAACACGCCGAAGGTTTTTACGCGCCCGAGGACTGGAAAAACCTCGTGGCAAACGAAGACAATCCGGCGGCCATTCGCACGGTGGAGTTATCCGCGGGCGAGGCGCTCTTCTTGCCGATCGGGTATTGGCATGACGTCGAGGCGCTCGAACCGAGCATTCATGTATCCATGCTCGGGTTTGGAAAACCGAATTCGGTGAATTGGTATCGACCCGGATTCGTGCAATGAATTTCGCCGTCTATTGACGCTCGAATTCCACCGCCGCGATGATGACTTCGAGTTGTCCGGTCGAAGCGCCTTGCGGAGGGACGCCACCCCGGAGCCAAAAATTCAGTCGCGGCACCGTTGTCGCCGTTGGTCTTGGCACACCTTTCCGAATGCTCCCCGTAATGGGTTTGACGTTCGAGCCGCCACGACCACGGGCGATGCTTTCGAATGTCACGACACCGGGGGACCAGACAAACGTGTGTTCACTTTGATCCCAAGCCGATCCCGAAATTCTGAAGTCCAGCGTATTGGGCTGCACCGAGAAAAACAAATTGGGACCATCGACGCCTCGAAATCGAGCGATCTCAATATCCATTTCGTTGTTGGGCCGGCGAACGCTCCACGTGAAAAAACCGAGCACCGATTGCGGATGAAAGGAATCCACCGGTGTATCGAGCAGCATCGTGTACCGGCCATATCCGATGTTTTGGCGCATGATGATTTCCGAGCACGACCAGACTCCATCCGCGTCCCGGCGAATGAGCAGATGCAGGCGACCTTCGGAATCGACGAAAACGTTTTCTTTGCGGAATCGATTGGGACCCGGCCCGAGCAGAGAATCATTGCCATCCTTGATGTCCCATTGAAATCCGGAAAAATCCAGCGCCCAGGCGTTGTGTGGAACCAATGCCGAAGCCAAGAATCCGAATCCTATACCCAATACCGGCGACCATGATTTGCGGAAGTTTGTCATGGCAGTCGTCCATTGCGATGGTCATGCCAACGACCGTGCAGGCGACCAAACCCCGACATCGGCCGGTCTCGGCGTGTTTTTTGCGAGGTTCGTCCTGGTCGCGTCCGAGCACGTAACGCACGGTCGAGGTCGGCATTGACAAAATGAACGTGCCCAAGGCGCTCGCTCATGCGTACGCCGACGTGTCAAGCGTGTTCCGGAAAGAGCCTTGTGCCACGGGCGCCGTTGTATTGGTTTCACAACGACGTACTCGACCGCCGTCGAACGCTCGGGATTGGCGGGGACGAAGCCGACCGTCGTGGCCAATGGCCCATTCGAATCGTGCCGACGGTCGGACCCTCGGCGGCGGCGACCCGCTCGAGACATTCCTTGGAGGTCAAACGACAGGCATCGAGGTGGGTGTATCCGCCTGATGCACCGAGTTTCGGGCTGTTTGTCCCTCGGAACTCGTTGCTTCAACGCATCCACAACCCGTGCGCCGGGTGCAAGGGGACGAGCCTTGGATCGAGCCGCTTCGATCGGCGCCGGGAAACGTTGAACCGAGTGGGGCTCAGCGTCGGAACCTTGTCGAATTCTTGTCGTCCGCTTGTGATCGTCTTATGCCTTTGACGTGGATCTCGACCTTCAAGGCTCTGTCGTTTTTGTGACGGGCGCATCAGGAACCATCGGCAACGAAATATGCCGAGCATTTCTGGATGAAGGCGCCTTTGTCGCGGCGTTTTCGCGCCGTGGAATGCCCGCCGGCGATGCGGATCGGACGCTCTCTCTCTCGGGTGACGTTCGTGATCCCGACGCTGTCGATGGTGCCCTACGCGAGGCGGAAAAGCGCTTCGGTCGTGTCGATGTGTGCGTCGCGGCGGCCGGGATTTGGCCTCCGCATCCGGTGCTCTTGCATCAGCAAGAACCGGCGCGTATTCGCGAGGTTGTCGAGACCAACCTGCTCGGTTCGATGTGGACGGCACGCGCGTTTGTCTCGTCACTCGAACGCACCGGGCCTCGAAAGGACGGTCGCGGTGCGAGCCTCGTGTTTGTCGGGTCAACCGCGGGACGTTTTGGCGAACGTGGGCACACGGAATATGCCGCGAGCAAGTCGGCGTTGCGGGGGCTCGCCGTGTCGCTCAAGAACGAGATTGTCCTCATCGATCCACGCGCGCGGGTGAACATCGTCGAGCCCGGGTGGACCGTCACGCCGACGATCGAAGCGTATCTCGAACAACACGGCGTGCTCGAGACGACCATGCGTACGATGGCCTTGCGGCAACTTGCAGCTCCCGTGGATGTGGCCAAAGCGATCCTGTTTTTGTCCTCGCCGACGATGGCTCGGCACGTGACGGGCGAATCCGTTTTGCTTGCGGGAGGCATGGAAGGCCGCGTGCTCTGGTAGAGGAACGCGACCGATTCGTTTTCGGAACTTGCGGATTGCAACGCAAACGATTACCCGTTGCGCCATGCCGAATCTCCGAACGATCCGCAACTACATGACTCCGAGTCCAGTGACCGTCACGCGCACGACGACCATGGCGCGGGCGATGAAGCTGCTTGATGAGCATGGTTTTCGCCATCTCCCGATTGTGGACGAGGCGGGACATTTGGTCGGGTGTTTGTCCGAGCGTGAACTCAAGATCGTCGAGAACATGCGGGTCGTCGACGCCGGAATGGCGTGTGTCGAAGACTTTATTCTCGGCCCTCCCTACGCCGTTTCTCCGGAAACACCGCTGCGCGAAGTGACGAAAAAGATGGCGGAAAACAAGCACGGGTCGGCTGTCGTCGTCGACGGCGACAAGGTCGTCGGCATGTTCACGACCGTCAATGCTCTGCACGCGCTCTCGTCCGTACTTGACGAACTCGAAGCGCGCGACTGAAGTTCCATCTCTTCGAAGGCTTGTTCGGTTCGCCGAACGATGGTTTGTCTTGGTGCACTCCGTCGCCCGTCGCCGTAATCGTGCCTGATTCTTCACGTTTTTCCGAGTGATCGGATATCCTCGCGGCAGTGGGTCATCGTTCTTTCGGCGCCCTGTTTGAACACGTGGGGCTTCGAGTCGCCGGTGGCGTTCTGCGCCCCAAGTTCCGGACCGCGTGTCCGCACGAGGGGTTGGATCGGAGGACGCTGAAGGCGGTCGATGGTCGTGAACGGTCGAAGATGTGTGGGCGGCTGTTTGTCATGGCCGCGTCCGTCGCGCTCGCGGCTTGCAGCGCACCCGAAGAACCGCCGGGGCGCAGTGTCGAATCGAGCGAAGAATCGCCTGCGGTTTCCCCATCATCACCGCCGGCACCATTGCCGCTTCCGCCCGAGGCCGGCGAACCGGAGCTCGATATCGCGTCGTCCCCCGAAGACTTGGAGCCGGGGCACGGACCCAAGCTCGTCAGCATCGCGATGCGCAACTACATTTACATCGCTCCGGATTATCAATCGACGCGTATTGGATATTTGCGCGCGGGAGCGATTGTGGATCGGGCAGCCGTCGCGGCCGGATTCAATCGTTGCAAAGCTGGGTTTTACCGAATCGCACCTCGTGGATATGTCTGCGCCGGCGTCGGAGCTTCTTTGGATAACGAGCATCCCGTGGCTCTCGCGGCTTATCGAGGTCCCCGGCGGGGCGAACCATTTCCGTACCATTACGTGATTTCGCGGATTCCTCCGCCGCATCTGTACGTGCATTTGCCGACGCCGGACGAACAACACCACGTCGAAGGCCGGCCGTGGAATACGCCGCCCATGAATGCCTGGATCGTTCAAGAACTGGCGCAGACCGTCGGAGCTGCGGATCCCATTTCGGCGTTTCTTTCGAGCGGCAAAGATTTACCCAAGCCCGCAGGCGCCCAAGAACGGATCCGATTTCCCGCGCATCGCGGCCGAGCCAAACCTCGATCGGCATTTGGATTGATCGCCACGTTCGATTGGACGAATCGTCGTTTTGGTTTGACCACGGAATTGGACCTCGTCCCGCTCGACCGCACGCGTCTCGTGCATTTATCGGCGATGCGGGGCGTCGAAGTAAAAGGCGAAGGGTCTGTCCCGGCATTTGTCACGCACCATGATTTGAAGGCGTTACGGCCGGATGCTGAAGGAAAACTCCGGGAAGCGGAGGTCGTCCCATTTCGTTCGGGTTATTCGCTCACGGGGTTGGCTTCGAGCGGCGGGACGCATCGTGTACAGGGCAAACCCGGCGAGGCATTGGCGGCATTTTTGGAGACGGCCGAGGGCGTTTGGCTTCCGGCTTCGAGTTTACGCGTCGCCCGGTTGGGCACGGATATGTGGGGTCATGCCAAACGTGGAAAACGTTGGATCGACGTATCGATCGAACGGCAGATGTTGATCGCCTACGAGGGCTTGAAGCCGGTCTTCGCGACGCTTGTTTCGACCGGGCGCGGAGGTTTGTCGGACCCGCAGACGACGAGCGCCACGGTGCAGGGGACATTCTTTGTGCAATCGAAGCATGTCTCGGCGACCATGGATGGCGATCCCGAAGATGAAAATGCGCGTGAACTGCACGATGTGCCGTACGTTCAATACTTTCATCAGAATTACGCGATTCACGGGGCGTATTGGCACGATCAATTCGGAAAACTCAAAAGCCACGGTTGCGTGAACGTGTCCCCCGCCGATGCGGCGTGGCTTTTTGAATTTACCGATCCGCCGGTGCCGTCGGAATGGCATGGTGCCATGACACCCGCCGGCGGCACGTTGATCTACATTCATCCGTGAATGAATCGAATGTCAGAACGCGTGGCGCACTTGAAACATCGTTTGTCCGGGGCCCAAAATGAATGATGTCTCCGTTTTGGGTTTTGGTTTTGGACCGCCGACGATCACCATGACGGTTCCCGCCACGAGCCCCGCGATACCTACGCCAAGTCCCACGTTGGCGAGCAGATCCATATTTTTGCCGCTATCGACGATGTCGGCATACTTGATATCCGTGCAACGCGTCCCGCCGCATTCCTTTTCGAGCGTCGCGAATTTTGCATCGGATTGAATCCCGCCGAACGCAAAGAGTCCCATACCGACGACGCCAAGGCCGATGATCCCATAACCGGCTCGGCGCACGCCTCCGCCCACCATTTCTTCTGCGGGAACCACCGGGTCGACCGGTGGCGGCGGTTTGTCGGGTGTCGCGATTTTGGATTCAAAAACAATCACCTTGGATTCGCCGCCCTTGAGGTCCTCTTTTCGGGTCGTCGTTCCTTGCGCCAAACCCTCGGCGGTGACTTCGACGCTCCCGGGCAAAACTGCAATGGGTTTGCCCAGCTTATCGGAAGGCACTTCGACGCCGGCCAAGAGGACGCGCGCTCCCGTCGGCGCATTGACCAACGTAATGACGATCTTCGCGATTTTTGTCTCGAGAGGCGCCAAATCCGCCGCGGCTGCGTCCCGCGTATTCGCATATTTGGCCTCGGTTTCGGCTCGTTGCGCGGCTTCTCGCAACGTCGTCGAAAGCTCGTTGTACGCTTCGGCCAATTGTCCCTGCGCGAGCAAACACTTGCCGATCATCAACCGCGCATTCGGGCTCTGTGACTGCTCGTGCACCTTGCGGAACAGAAGCAAAGCCGCGTCATACTTTTTCTCGCCAAACAATTTGTTCGCCGACTCGAACATCTCCATGACGGGATCTTTCGCCGGCTTGGGCGAACCCGGGGCTGCTTCGACCACGGGGACCGCGCCCGGCGAGCATATCGTCAGGGCCATGGTCAAGAAAAACGTACGAAAAACCTTGCGCGTAAAGCCGGTAGTCATGCCGAATCAGAGTTCTTTGGGGATGAAGGTTTTGGGCGACTTCGACGTTCCCGTGGCGCCGGTTGTCGTCGTCGTGTTCGTCGTTCGCGGACTTTTCGGGCTGCTCGTCGCCGCCGGATTCGAAGCGCTCACGGCTGTGGACGTCGTGGACGTCGGCACGGAAGCCGGAGAATTGTTTGCGGCGGGCGTTGCCGCCGCCGAAGGGACTTCATTGGCTGTCGCCGATGTCGCCGGGGTCGAAGCGGTCGGGGACGAAGATGCTGCCAGGGCAAACCACAGAATGGCGCCGAAAAGCAACGCGCCACCGATCGACACGAGCAAGATCGCTTTGCGGCCGGAGGCCTTGGGCGGTGAGGTGGCGGCCGGGGTCGTGGCGAATCCACCTCGAGATTCCGTGTTCGTGGGGCCCGTGGAAATCTCGATCTTGGGAAGGACCGAATTCGGGGCGGATATGCCGTCCGTCGCCGCGCTGGGCATCGTCCGAATCGACGACGGCGCGGGCAGTGAGCGCGATGCGGAAATGACTTCGTTCGGTGATTTGTGCAGATTGAGCGCCCGGACAAACTCGGCGACGCCCTTCGTCGACGCGATCGGAGTATTGGTCGCTCGAGCCGCGCGATCGATCGCGTCGGCAAACGCCGCCGTCGTTGGAAAACGATCCGCGGGTTCGCGCGCGATCGCCTGCATCACGACATCCGAAATTTCGCGCGGGATCGCGGGAATTGCTTCATGCGGCGAAGGATGCACGGCATGAAAGATCTGATGCATGACGACCAGATCGTTGTCCCCGCGCAGCAGTCGACGCCCGACGAGCAGCTCCCAGAAAACCAACCCCGCCGCATACACGTCTGCACGGCGATCCAGCTCTTTTTGCGCCGCCTGCTCCGGGGCCATGTAAACGAGTTTGCCCTTGGCATCGCCCGAACGCGTCGAGGCGATCCTCGATTCCGCACGCGCCACGCCGAAGTCCATGATGCGCGCGATGCCATCCACCCCGACCAAAACGTTTTGAGGTGAAACATCTCGATGCACCACGTTGAGCGGTTCGCCCGACGAATTGCACAGCTCGTGCGCGGCGTGCAGCCCCGCGAGCATGTCGAGCATCAAACGCAGCGTGATCTCGATGGGCACCGTCGTCTTCTGCTTGGCCTGAGCGCGTATGATCTGCGCCATGCTCGGCCCTTCGACGTACTCCATGACGAGCAACAGACCGAGTTCGTCCTGTTGAATGTCGATTGTCCCGACAACATTGGGATGACGAATGCGGGCGGCAAGACGCGCCTCGTCGAGGAACATCGCCACGAAATCCGGCTCGCTCGACAAGTGCGGATGCATCGTCTTGATCGCGACGAGACGCTCGAATCCCCCCGCTCCGACGGCGCGTCCGAGATGCACGGTCGCCATGCCTCCGGAGGCGATCGTGTCGAGAAGTTCATAACGCCCGGCGCGAAGGGTCATTGCTGCCAAAGTACAATACCTACGGTGATGATTGCACGCAGAAAGGGTAACCATGGTAGTCTACACACTTCGATGCTGCGCCACCAAAAATTAGTTCTTCGCTTTTCCTCGTCAAAACATACCTTTCCGGCGCTGCTTGCTTTGTCGAGCACGTTTGTTGCCGCCTCGTGCAGCCACGACTGGAATTCTTATGACCCTCGTCAAGCGGGTAGTTCGTCCGGTTCGACGAGTTCGTCCGGAGATACCAGTTCGTCCGGGTCGACCAGTTCGTCGAGCTCCTCCGGCGGAGGCATGGGGACCGGAGGCATGGGGACGGGCGGAATGGGTGGATCCGGAGGTATGAGCGCCGGGGGAATGGGCGGCGTCGGGGGAATGAATGTCGGGGGAATGGGTGGTTCCGGCGGTGGCATTGTATGTGATCCGGGCGTCGGCAAAGCGTGTTATTCGGGGGCGCCCGGAACGGAAAATATCGGCCCGTGCAAAGGTGGCGCGACATTATGCCAACCGGACGGCATGGGTTATGGCCCTTGTCTCGGCGAAGTGGTTCCGATTGTCGAGGAATGCAGCACGACGGCCGTCGACGACGATTGCAATGCCGCGGTGAATGATCATTGCGGTCTTTGGATTACCCGAGGAACCGGCACGAACGATCAAGCCATTCTGGGTATTGCGACGGATTCCGACGGCAATGTCATCGTCACCGGGCATATCGCGGGCACATTGGATTTCGGCGCCGGGGTCATGAACGGTTTCGGTGGGCTCGACATCTTCGTCTCGAAATTCGATAAAGCCGGCAATCACCTCTGGAGCAAGGTTTACGGCAGCCCGACGGATGACGAGGGGTTGGGCATTGCCGTCGATGCTTTGGGAAACAGCTACGTCGCCGGCTATTTCACCGGAATGATGACGGTCGACGCAATGAATCTGCCGTCATCGGACCTGCAAGACGCGGTCGTCATCAAGATCGATACCACCGGCCAGGTTGTGGAATTGAGGCCTCTCGGAGGGCTTGGCAACCAGCGCGCCAATGCCATTGCCGTCGACGATGTGGGGGGTGTCATCGTCACGGGGACATTCGATAACCAATTCAATACGGCGTTGGGGGTCGTGACCTCCGTCAATGCGCTCGATGGGTTTGTCATCAAATTAAGCAGCACGCTCACCGAGCAATGGCAAAAGACGTTTGGCGACAGCGGCGATGATGAAGGCGTGTCCGTGAAAACGGATTCGGCCAATCGTATTTATC
>CAYSYX010000195.1:12310-16217 GCA_964435055.1 uncultured Polyangium sp.
CACCGGCTATTTCGATGAAATCGTCGATTTCGGAGGCGGGGCCATCGGCGACGGGGGCAGCTACGACGTTTTTCTGGCCAAGCTGGATTCATCGGGCAACCATCTGCTGAGCAAAGGATTTCCCGTACTGGGTGATCAGTTTGGGGATGCCATCGGCGTAGATGCCATGGGCAACATCTACATTGTCGGCGACTTCAGTACCTCCATCGATATGGGGGGCGGCTTGGTGAATTCCGTCGGCAAGTTCGATGCATACGTCACCAAGTTCGACTCGAATGGCGGCCATCTGTACACCAAGATTTATGGCGATCCGGTGGATCAATTCATGCGCGCCATGGCGATCGATAAATCCGGAGACGTCGTCTTCACGGTCGGCCACGATGGCGTCGTGGATTATGGCGGCGGCCCGATCACCAATGTCGGCGCTGCCGGTTCGAACGATATCGTCGTCGTCAAACTAAAGGGATCCACCGGCGATCACGTGTGGAGTCGTCGCTTTGGCAATGCGAGCGATCAAGACGTGCGCTGCTTGGCTGTCGACAGTATGAAAAATATTTATGTTGCCGGCGACTTCAACAGCTCGATCAACGTCGGCGTCGGCAGCATTTCCTCGGTCTCGGGGCGGGATGCCTTTTTGTTTGCGCTCCCGCCCTGATCGTCATCACGGACAAGCCACGCGATACGCGTCAAGCTCGATGTTCTTGATGATCGTGCTGATTTGGAGCGGTTTTGTCACGGCACAAACGGCTCCGAGTTGTCCGGCATCGACGTATTCGGCATGGAAAACGGCTTTACCCGCTTGAATGAACGTCGGCGTATACGCTGCGCATTCCTTGTACGTAAAGCATTCTTCATTGAGCGCCCAATCGAATGAATCGACCAAGGCGCCAAGTTGATCGATGTCGTTTTTCAGTCCAACCGACAAATTTCGCGCATGTGCCTCCGACGCAATGAATTTGTTGAAGTCGAGCTGATTCGCCGCGGTCAAACCCAATCCGTTGTCGTTCGCATAACCGTCCACGTTATCCGGCTCGACCGCATCGCATTTCTTCATGACCGCCAAGTCCAGGCGCTTTTTCATGATGTCGCGCACGACCGTCGAACGGATGTCGAGCCACAGTTCGTCGGCGAACGGGGGATCGAGCGAGTTTCCTTTGACATTGGCCGGAAAGTCAGCCGCGTCGGGTCGGTACACTTCCCAGCTCCCTGCGCTGAAGTAACAAATCACTTTGCGCCCCGCAGCGTGCAACGCATCCATCTCCGATTGTTTCGTTTCGAAGAGATCGACGTCGTACACCTGCACATCAAACGACAAATCCAGCGGCAATCCCGAAAGTTGCCATTGCCACGACGTACCCGGTTTGGGTTGATAAACCCCCGGGCTCCCGCCGCTTCCTCCTTGTCCTCCTTGGGCTCCACTTCCGCCGGCTCCCCCTTGTCCGGCTCCCCCTTGTCCGGCTTCTCCTCCGGCTCCTGCGGAACCTCCCGCAGCCCCCGAACTCGATGTGGTCGACGAGGAACTGTTCGACGATGAACTTGTTTGTCCCGTACTGTTTGGATTGGATGAACACGCCGCGAAGCAGGCGGCGAGCGATGACGTGATCAAGAAAAACGCGGTGGCGGTCGTACGCATCGTCGTATTGTCCTCCGAGCCTCGCGCGACAACAAGTGGACGAGCGCACGAATCATGAGCGACCAGGGTGGACGAGGTCGTGATTGTTCTGAAAGAAAGGCCTACGGATTGCTTCGAACTGTGTTATCAAGCCGCCCGTGGAGGAAACGATGCAAATCGACGAGGCGCTCGTACAGAAGGCGGTGCACACCATTCAGATGCTCGCCGTCGACGGGGTCGAAAAGGCAAACTCGGGACATCCCGGAGCACCGATGGGGCTTGCGGCCATCGCGTTCGAGATCTGGGCGCGACACATGCGCTTCGATCCGGTCGCGCCGGTTTGGCCGGACCGGGATCGGTTTGTCTTGTCCTGCGGTCACGCATCGATGCTGCTCTATTCACTGCTGCATCTGGCCGGTTACGAAGTTCCCATGGCGCAATTGAAGCGCTTTCGGCAGCTTGGTTCGCGCACGCCCGGGCACCCTGAAGTGCATATCACGCCGGGCGTGGAATGTACGACCGGTCCGTTGGGACAAGGCATTTCCACCGCCGTGGGCATGGCCGCTTCGCTCAAAATGATGGCGGCTCGCGTCGGCAAGCACGCGGACAAACTCGTGCAAGCGCGGGTGTTCGGTCTCGCTTCCGACGGCGACATCATGGAAGGTATCTCCGCGGAAGCTTCGAGCCTCGCGGGGCACCTTGGTCTCGACAACCTCATTTTCTTCTACGACGACAATCGCATCACCATCGACGGAAAAACCGATTTGGCATTTTCCGAAGACGTGGCGCGTCGTTATGAAGCGTACGGCTGGTACGTGCAGACGATTGATGGTCATGATCACGCGCAAATTCGCGCGTCGCTCGACAAAGCCATCGCGGAACCATCACGACCGTCGCTCATCATTGCGCGAACGACCATCGGCCAAGGTTCGCCCGGTAAAGCGAATACTTCCAAAGCCCACGGCGAACCTTTGGGCGCAAAAGAAGTCGAAGCGACCAAGAAAGCCATCGGTTGGCCGCTCGAACCGACGTTTCTCGTGCCCGATGACGTGCGCGAAATCTTTCAATCGCGGGCGCTCGAAGGAAACCGCATTCGTCACGATTGGCAAAAAGCGTTGCGCGATTTGGAGGATCAAGAGCCCGCCGTCGGGCGCCTGTATTCGCGTATGCTCGCGCGCGACGTTCCGGAAAACCTCTTCGACGAGCTTTGTGCCGCCGCCCCGAAAAAAGACGGCGCAACGCGTGCGCATGCGGGCGTGGTCGAGCAACGCGTGGCTGCGCTCGTACCTTCGCTCGCGGGAGGTTCGGCCGATTTGAATCCGTCGACGAAAACCTTCATCGAAGGTTCGCCATCGATTCAAAAGAATGACTTTTCCGGCCGAAACATCCATTTCGGCGTTCGCGAACATGCCATGGGCGCGTTTGTCAACGGTATGGCGCTCGCTGGAGGATTCATTCCGTTCTGCTCGACCTTCTTGGTCTTCGCGGACTACATGCGTCCGGCAATTCGTTTGGCTGCGTTGTCGCATATCCAGGCGGCGTTTGTCTTTACGCATGACAGCATTTTCCTCGGCGAAGATGGTCCGACACATCAGCCTGTGGAGCATTTGTGGACCTTGCGTCTCATTCCGAACCTCGACGTTTTCCGTCCGGCGGATGGATTGGAATGCGCAGCGGCTTGGACTCACGCAATGCAACGTCGAGAAGGTCCGACCGCAATGGCGCTTTCCCGGCAAAAACTGCCCGCATTGTCCCGTCCCGAAGGATTCGATCCGCATTTGATGCTCAAGGGCGGCTATATCCTCGCGGATGCGAAAAATGCCCCGCCGACCGTGATTTTGATCGCGACGGGATCCGAAGTCGCCTTGGCGGTCGAGACGAAAAAGCTCCTCGAAGCGGAAGGCGAGCGGGTTCGCGTGGTTTCGATGTTGTGCCTCGAGCAATACCAGCGGCAGAACCAAGCTTATCGCGATCAGGTTCTTCCGCCGGGAATTCCGCGGGTCGCCATCGAAGCGGGCGTGACGCCGCCGTGGCGATCCTTGGTGGGTGAACGAGGGCTCGTGATTGGCTTGGATTCATTCGGCGAATCGGCGCCGGATACGGATCTGGCCGTGCACTTTGGTTTTACCGCAGACGTCGTCGCGGGCAAAGTTCGCACGATGCGCCGCGCGTGAAGCCATTGCTCGAGCGTTGACTGGGCTTCGCCCAGGCCCAGCAGGGGCTCCGCGCCCCTGCACCCGCGCAAGGGCCCAGGCCCTTGACCCGGGTATTGGTTTGTCCACTGCGTGGCCAAAC
>CAYSYX010000196.1:0-16198 GCA_964435055.1 uncultured Polyangium sp.
CGTCCAGGCACCGCATCCATCACGAGAAACGGCGTGCCATCCGCAAGCGCACCGAAGTCGCGCGCACGCACCAAACACGGATGCCCAAGCCCCGCCAGAGCTCGTGCTTCTTCGTAAAACCACCAGGATTCCTCCTGACGGGATCGCGTGCCCGGCCGGATCAAAACCTTGACGGCCACACGGTCATCGTCGACGAGATCTCGGCACAAATAGACGACACCCATGCCGCCCCGCCCGAGTTCTCGCCGGATCTGATATCGACCGGCCAGAATCTTGCCGACCATCGCGCTGGTCTGCTCGCTCATTCAGCAGGCCACTATATCGTGCATTCACGCAAAGCAAGACAGGCTCGGCGTTCCTTCTTGTGATAGGGTGCCCCGTCGGCCTCGCTAAAAAAGAACGTTACGGAACATGTCAAATTTGGTGAGAGTGCTTGCGTTTGCTGGCGCACGTGATGTCCTCGGGACACATGAATTGGCGTTACCGCTCGACGGAACATGCACGGCGGCGGAACTGCTGGGGCGTGTGTGTGAGCAATTTCCACGGCTCGAACCGTACCGACGTTCGATTCGCGTTGCGATCAACGGCGCTTATGCGCCATGGGACGCCGAGGTTCGGGTGGGGGACGAAATCGCTCTCATCCCGCCCGTGGCTGGAGGTTGACCTATGCCGATGACGCACGACACGACGGAACCGCGAAAGCGATCGTTGCCGATCGTGTCTTCTCGTCCATCGATTCCACGGCGCACCGAGCCGGGGATTCCGCCGCGCAGCGTGCGTCTATCCGTCACGGATCGGTGCGATTTCGCCTGCACGTATTGTCGACCTTCCCGCAGTGACGGCTACTCCGACGGCCGCCTGTTGACGTCCGCGTGGCGCACGATGTTCGAGGCTCTGCACGTGGCTGGAGTTCGTCGCGTACGACTCACCGGCGGCGAGCCTCTCGTGCATCCGGAAATTGTTTCGATCGTGAACCATCTGTCGACGATCGGCTTCGAAGACGTCGCGCTCACGACGAACGCTTCGCAGCTCGCTCGTCTTGCCAAACCCTTGCGCGAAGCCGGACTGCATCGCCTGAATATTTCGCTCGATACGCTGGATGCCGTGCGTTTTCGCGAAGTCACTCGAGGTGGGGAGCTCGAGCCGGTGCTCCGAGGGATCGACGCAGCGATCGAAGCGGGGTTTGCCCCGATCAAACTGAACACGGTGGTGTTGCGAGGCGTCAACGACGACGAACTCGAGGCGATCTTGTTGTGGGCGTGGGAGCGGCGACTCGTTCCGCGTTTTCTAGAAGTCATGCCCATCGCTGAAGGCGCCAAGCTCGTGGCGGATCATCTCGTCACGGCGACCGAAATGCGCAAGCGATTGGCGGCGCACTTGGTGGAGGAAGAAGCGATCGTCGATCCGGGACTCGGCCCTGCGAAATACGTGCATGCGAAGCGTGATCCGAGGCTTCGCGTCGGCTTCATCACGGGGACGAGCGACACGTTTTGCGAGACGTGTGATCGGCTGCGCGTGTCGTCGACGGGTGTGTTGCGACCGTGTTTGGCGACGGAGGATGGTGTCGATGCGTCGTTTGCCGCGCGTCTTGGTGACGCTGAAGAGATCACGCGGCAGATCGCCGAAGCGTGGCTGATGAAGCCGGACGGCAAGGTTTGGAAGGGATGCACCGAAGAAACCGCCGCTCATGTATCGATGCGCGCGATTGGCGGGTAGCATTCCGCAGCCATGGATCTGGTTTTTCCTTTCGAAACGGACGAAATCGGTCCGGATCTGGACCTCGTGCCGCTCGCTGCGCGCCGAGCGCTCGATCATGCGGGCGTGCATTTGTCGCTCGATGGTTGGCGTTCTCTGCCGCTCGAATTGCGTCAACGCATCACGCATGCGGGCACATTCGAAGACGTCGACGTGACGATTGTCGCGACGATCGCTTCCCAAGCCGTTCCATCGGCTCGTCTTGTCGAACCTGTCTCGGATCCGACGCCGCAACGTTTGCCCGACAGCGTCCCGTCGGATGCGGGCATCGACGCGCAGACGTGGGCCTCGCTGGGAGGTTTGTCCCGTTTCGCGCTGGAGCATGCGGCAAAACGAGCTGCGAAACGTGGTGATCCGGGCATCCTGTCGACGGCCATCGAGGTGCTCACGTCGCGCTCGACGATGCCCTCGCCGGACCTGAAGAAGGTCGTGACAAACCCGTCGGTGCAGACGCCATCGATCTCCACGCACATCGGTCCCACGGGGGATGTGCGTATGGTGGATGTAGCGGACAAACCGCCCACGAAACGACTTGGTGTTGCGTCGGCACGCGTGCGTATGCGTGCGGAGACCATCGAACGCTTGCTGCGTGGCGACACGCCGAAAGGCGAGGTCCTGGCGACGGCGCGGATCGCCGGGATCATGGCCGCCAAACGCACGCCGGACATCATCCCGATGTGTCACGGCATCGCGCTCTCGCACGTCGAGATTCAGATCGACATCGACAAACCTTCGTCGACGGTCGCCATTACGGCTCGAGCTGAAGCTGTCGATCGCACGGGCGTCGAGATGGAAGCGATGGTTGCTGCTTCGGTCGCCGCGCTCACGATGTACGACATGCTCAAAGGCATCGATCGCGAGATGGTCATCGAGCAGGTGCTGTTGGTCGAGAAGAGTGGTGGACGTTCAGGGCATTTTCGGAGGTCGACGTGACCGTGAATCGCATTCGTCGTGAGGCGCTTTCGCTGGATGAAGTGACGCAGATCGTGACGCGTCCGGAAGCCGGCGCGGTCGCCACGTTTCTCGGCATCGTTCGCAACATGAACGACGGCCGCGCCGTCACGCTGCTCGAATACGAAGCTTACGGCACGATGGCGGAAGCCGAATTGCAGCGCATTCTCGAGGAGCTCGAGCGCGAGATGCCCGACGTGCGTGTCGCCGCAACGCATCGGATCGGACCGCTCAACGTGGGAGATGCCGCCGTCGTTTGTGCCGCAAGTGCTCCGCATCGTGGCGAAGCGTTCAACGCGTGTCGCGAGCTCATCGATCGCATCAAGGCCCGATTGCCCATCTGGAAACGCGAACACGGACCGGACGGACCGTATTGGGTGGGCTGGGAAGATGCCCGCTGCTCACCCGATCACGGTGAACACGACAAGCATCATCACCACCATCATCACAAGCACCACGATCACTGATCGTTTGAGCTCAAAATTCATCGATGCGGATGGCTTCGAGCTTCGTTCCGCTTTCGACGCGACCCATGTCTTTGGGCACGATCACGAGCACATCCGCTCGCGCGAAACTCGTCACCGCGCCCGAAGCTTGATTCGGCAAGATCTTCGCGCGCGTCCCATCCGGACCTCGCTGAAGGGTTGCCCGGACGAACTCTTCACGTCCCGGCGTTCGTTCGATGTTGCCTTCGATCTCCAGGATTTGCCGATGGGGCAGGGGATGCGTGTCGCCTTGAAGTGCACGCAACAGCGGCGCGCCGAAGAGGTACCACGTGAGCGATGCGCTCGCGGGATTGCCCGGTAGACCGATCACCGTCGTTTGTCCCGCGTGACCCACCGCGATGGGTTTGCCCGGCTTGATGGCGACGCGCCAAAAATCGAGCACGACACCGGCGGCTTCGACCGCTCCCTTCATCACGTCGTGATCGCCGACACTCACGCCGCCGATCGTCACGACGACATCGCTTCCTCGAAGAGCTGCCGCGACCGCATCTCGAGCGGCCTCGGGTTTGTCTGGAACATACGCACCGACGCGCGCGAGAGCGCCTGCTTGTCGCGCGGCTGCGGCGACGAAAATCCCGTTCGACTCGGCAATCGAGCCCGGACGGCCTGGGGTTCCCGGCGAACGAAGTTCGTCGCCCGAGCACAGGATCGTCACGACGGGACGTCGTCCCACGAGGACGAACGCGTGATCGAGAGCGGCGGCCATCGCGGCGTGACCGGGCGTCATACGCGTTCCCCGAGCGACGGCGATCGAGCCTTCGGCCAAATCAGCGCCACGTTTTCGTATGCACGCAAAAGGTTTCGGCGCCTGCGCGATGCGAATCGAATCTCCCGAACGCTCGACGTCTTCTTGCGGCAGCACGGCGTTTGTCCCGACCGGCGTCGGTGCACCGGTGAAAATGCGGCACGCCGATCCTTTCACGAACGTAGGAATTTCGCCGCCTGCGGCGCTTTCTCCATGGACGGGCAAGTGCCACGGTCCTTCGCCGCCGAGGTCGTTCGTGTCGACGGCGTAACCATCCATCGAGCTGTGATCGAACATGGGCATCGGGACATGCGCGACGATGTCTTCGGCGAGCACCCGACCTGTCGATTCATCCACGCCGATTCGTTCGGCGGCCGTCGGCCGAACACTTCCGACCAACCGCGAGAGAGCTTCTTGGTACGTGATCATGTCAGCCTTGTTTTGCAGGAGCGTGGTGATGATGCCCGTGCGCGGCGTGTTTGCCCCCGCGACCTTTCGCGAGCGCGACGGCATGACGCAGTGTCGGCGCGATGAGCGTATCCACGGCCAGCTCGACCGCTTGTGGACTTCCCGGCAAGGCGATCACGACGTGACCGCGCAACACGCCCGCGACGGCACGCGACAAGATCGCTCGCGGCCCGATGGCGTCCCAAGACAAACGGCGGAACGCTTCGCCAAACCCGTCGATCGTCTTTTCGAACATCGGTTGGAGCACTTCGATCGTGCGATCACGCGGCGCGATTCCGGTGCCGCCGGTAAGCACGATGGCGTCAGCGACGCCCAGATCGCACGTGTGATGCATGGCTTCCCGCAGCGAGTCACGGTCTTCGCGAACGATGTCGTGAAGCACCACCGTGAACCCTGCCGCTTCGAGTTTGTCTTTCAGCAGTTTGCCGCCGACGTCGTCGGCACGGGTTCGAGTGTCGCTCGAAGTGAACACGGCAATACGCACGGTGTCGGACATATCGTTGGACCTCATACTTTTGAAAATGGGCGAGCTCAACGCGCTTCGATGATGACTTCGCGGTGGGGCATCGAGAGGGCTTCTTCGAGGGGTTCCGGGGCGAAGTCGAAGTGCTTCTGGCGCAGTTGTCGTTCCGGGAAAATCAGGCGCAGACGCACGCCTGGAGGAGCGATCGGCGGGGCTTCTTTGGCGAAGATCGTGCGGGCGATTCGTCCTTCGAGAAACGGCGTGATCACCGTGACTTCCTTCGCGCCGCGATCGACGAGTGCATCCATCAACGTGTTGTCCGCGGCGCCGCCATCGATGTGCACTTCGCCGTCGATGACGGGCGGTCGTGTGTAGATGATCGGGATGAAGCACGAGGCGAGCAGGATTCGATGCATGTCACGTCGGGTTTGATTCGAGTGGACGACGAGCGCATCGGGTTTGCCCATGAAGAACCTTCGGGCGCGGGTCGTGGCCACCAGAAGCTCGGGGTTTGTCCCATGGAGTTTGTCCTCGGGCAAGAATCTGGCGAGCGCTTCTTCGACCACGACGGTCATGCCGAAGACGCTTTTTTCACGGCGCAGGTAGCGTCGCGAGACGACCGGCGTTCCCGCCATTTGCCGCCACATGTCCGGCCCGTGTTCGGCTTGCCCCGACACGTACGTGGCGCCCGTCAGCGAGCCCGATGATGCGCCCGCGACGAGATCGAATCGCTCCCCCTGGGCGACGAGACGCGACAGTACGGCCATCTGAAAGGCGCCTCGACAGGCGCAGCCCGGAAGCGATAGCGCACGCACGCTCCCGCTCTTATCAAACGAGTCTCCATCCGTCACGCATCTGCTCGCGCGGCGGGGCGTCGATCTCAGCGCCGACGAAAAGTGAGCCGATGCGATAGCGATTTTGCGCGCTCTGAGCTACGCACGTGCGCGTGGCAGAACCGCTGATTCCCTACATCACCCTTCCGGAAATCCACCTTGGGATCTCGTTTGACGTTCCGCCGTTCGAGCTGCCGCTCTTGGGTCGTGTGGCGATCGGTCACGTCGAACCGACGATCAAACCGTTCGGGGCGCTCGTCGCGCTCGGTGTGTACATAGGCTCGATTCTTTCGGTGAAACGTGCGGCGTTGCGGGGTCTCGATACGAAGAAGATGAGTGAGTTCTTCTTCTGGGTCGTGGGGTTTGGATTCATCGGCGCGCACGTCTTCGACGCGCTGTTTTACCATCCGCAACGCGTACTTCAGCATCCGCTGTATCTGTTCGCATTGTGGGATGGTTTGTCCAGTTACGGGGGGTTTGCCGGAGCGATCATCGGGGGATTTGCCTATAAGTACGCGAAGAATGAGAACATCCTGCCGTACTCGGATGCGGGAGGTTCATCGTTCACGTGGGGCTGGGTGTTCGGCCGAGCCGGATGCGCGATCGTGCATGATCATCCGGGGCGTTTGTCCGATGCCTGGTTTGCCGTGAAGTACCCATTTCCGCACGGACACGGCGTCGTCGGGCGATATGATTTGGGTCTGTACGAGTTTTTCCTGACGATACCTTTGGCGATCGCCGTGTCGATTTTGTGGCGTGGTAAGCCCCGGCCTTGGGGCTTTTACATTGGACTCATGTGCACAGCGTATGCGCCGGTCAGGTTCTGCCTCGACTTCTTGCGTGAGGACGAAGTTGGACTTTTTCCCGGCGATCCTCGGTACGGGGGACTCACGCCCGCGCAATGGCAATCGTTTGGACTGCTCGCGCTCGGCCTCTACTTCTTGCTGTACGTGACGAAGAAGAGCGGACAACCGCCGCTCATGATTCCGGCCGTGAACGTGCCTGAAATCCCGGCCGTTGCCGTGCCTGTCGCGTCGGAACAACCCCAAGAGGCGAGTTCTTCGGGCGAGGGGACGAAGTCGGAGAGCTGAAGGAAGAGTTAGGACAAGACAAACGAGGCGGGAGAACGAAGAGACAAACGATCAGGCCATGGCTTCGAAGGCCAGCTGTTTTTTGTTCTTCGCGTCGGCGCGATAATCTTTTGCAAGCCAACTATCCGGAGCGCGGCCGATGTTGTGGCGACGGGCGAAAGCCGTGAACATGTCGAACCATTCCAACCCCGGCATTTCCCGGACTTTTTCTTCGATTTTGGAGATGTAGGGACCATCGAGTCCGTCGAAGAGAAACTGGATCGCATGGACGGCTTCTTCGGTCGGACACATGCCGACGCCGACGGGAGTCCATCCGGCTTTGACGGCCCAGCTGTTGATGGCTCGGGTGATGGCGCTGTTGACGAGTCGTTTTTTCGCTTGTTCCCGGTAAAACACGTAGTGCCGGATCTCTTGCTTCATGATGCGTTGACAAATCTTGGTCAGAATCGGGTGATTCACGCGTTCGATGAGCGATTGATAGGCGTTGAAGGTCGTGAATTCTTGGATCACGCCCCAGGTCATGTGCACGGCCGGCCAGTGGACGGGTAAAACCGCGCCGAGGATCGTTTGTCCCCATTCGTCGACGCGTTCACCGATGCCGCGTGTTTCGTACATGTCCGAGCGAAACGACGGTTCGATGGGGTCGCCGTACGCTTCGAGAAACTTTTGGAATGCACGACCGTGAAATTCTTCTTCGTACATCCACACGCAGAGAAACGGCGCGAGTTCCGGTTCTTCGAACACCGCGCGCGTCTGCATCAGGGTTTTGACGTAGTAGATCGTCGAGTTTTCCGTACGCAGGAAGTATTGGAGCGTTCGTCGCGCTTCCGGAGTGACTTCGTATTTCGGAACCTCCGACCAGTCGATATCCGTCAGATCGACGCGTCCCGATGAATTCATCAAGCGGTCGATATTGAACTCCTCAGCCATCGCCTTTTTTACCTCGGACGTCCTCCTAACATGGTTTGCAGCCATGAAACAGAAGGCCCGGAGTACGCACTGGGGCGCACCAATTTACGCGGTGGCGAAAGTCCACGAAATGCTTGTTTTACTGAGGAATCGGACCTTCCGGAAGGTCGTGCCGGCGGGCGTTGTGCAAAGGTGATTTGGGGGCTCCCTTGACGCGGCAAAGGGGCCATATATCGTGGGCTGGTCCTAGAAGATCTGGCTCCGGTACATGCAGCATCGGCAGGTCTTCGAGGAGGAGCATTCGAGGTGAGCAGCAGGGCGCGCGCCTCGAAGTCGCAAGCATCTTGACGGGTGCTTCGACGCAACCGGATATCGTGGGTGTGCAGGTTTTTCGATGGCTGAAGATTCTCGTAAGTTGTTCGTCGCAGGCTTGCCCGATTCAATCACCGAAGATGTTCTCCGGGGGCTTTTCGAGGCCACTGGAGGGTCCGTCGTCGAAGTGAGTCTGCCGAAGGATCGCGCGACTGGGCGGCCGCGCGGTTTTGGGTTCGTTACGCTCGCGACGAGTGCAGAGGCGAACGCGGCACGTGAGTCGCTCGATGGGTCGTTTCAGGGTGGCAAGTCCATTTCTGTTCGACCGTTCCAAGCCGAACCTCCTCGTCGTGAGGGTGGTCCCGGCGGTGGTGGTGGCTTCGGTGGTCCCCGCGGTGGCGGAGGTCCCGGAGGCGATCGTGGTCCCGGTGGTGGCGGCGGCGGTGGCGGCGGCTTCGGCGGCGGTCCCGGCGGTCCCGCAGGCGCTCCCGATCGCACGCTGTACGTAGGCAACTTGCCGTATGACGCGAGCGTCGAAGAAGTCGAAGCGATGATCACGTCAACAGGCTCGGGTCCTGTCGTTCGCGTTCACCTGCCCATGGACCCCGATGGTCGCAAACGCGGCTTCGGGTTTGTCACGATGGCCAGCGCTGAAGCGGCCAAAGGTGCCATCGAAGGATTGCGCGGTGTCGATGTTCGTGGTCGACGCCTCGTCGTCAACCTTGCTCATCCCAAAGGCGAACGTCCCCCGCGTGAAGAACGATCAGGCGGCGGTGGGTTTGGCGGCGGCGGTGGCGGCGGTGGGTTTGGCGGAGGCGGGTTTGGCGGCGGCGGCGGCGGTGGCGGCGGCGGCTCCTACGGAAACGCAGCTCCTCCTCCTCAACAACGTCGCACGTTCGACGATCGACGACGTCGTGGTGCCCATGACGGCGAAGGTCCTCCCGGAGCCGGTGGCGGTGGCGGCGGCGGCGGTCGACGCAACAAGAACTGGGATGCACGAGGACGCGGCGGCGACGACGATTGGGATGATTGATTCGTCCCCGAACGTGTTCGCGGTAAAACCCTCGAGGACGTTCGGTTCAGCCGGCGCCCAAACATGTACCCGAGCCGGTTTGCCCTTTCGACTTGACGAACAGGGGCGAAAGACGCCGCAGGCGCTCTGAAGCCCCAAATGTTTAACCAGTACGTCAGGGCAAACCGTCCCCACGAATGACGTCAAACATTGACAGCCGTCAGAAATCCCGTACGTTACCGCCCTCTTCACGACCCGCCGTCGTGGCGGATCGGTGAAGGCATCTAGGAGAAAACCATGCGCGACACGATCAAGATGACGTGCGCCCAGTGCGGCCGAGCCAACTACCACACGACCAAGAACAAGCGCACGATGACGGACAAGTTCGTCATCAAGAAGTTCTGCCCGGTCTGCCGCAAGCACCACGAACACAAAGAAGGAAAAATCTCGAAAGGTTGATCCGACTTCGCGCGTTGCGCGTTTGTCATGGTCCACCTTCGCGATCTTCGAACTCAACTTCGTGATCGACGGGACAATCGATCCGACCACGCATCGACGATTCCGTCCCGTCATTGCCGTTTTTTTGCGGCTTCGTTCCGCTGGTGGTACGAACCGTCTTCACCCACGGAACCACTCCGGTTTCCGTTTGGGAGTAGCTTCAGGACGATGCGATGATCTTCGACTGGCTCTACGGCCTGTTCTCGAACGATCTCGCGATCGATCTCGGCACCGCCACCACGCTCATCTACGTCAAAGGCAAGGGAATCGTTTCCTGCGAGCCTTCCGTGGTGGCCGTGCAGCGCGACAACCGCGGCGGCAAAAAGGTGCTCGCGGTCGGCCGCGAGGCGAAAGAAATGCTCGGACGAACCCCTGGAAACATCCAGGCCGTTCGACCGTTGCGTGATGGCGTCATCGCCGACTTCGAGATCACCGAAGCCATGCTCCGGTACTTCATCGCGCGTGCCCACAACCGCCGCACGCTCGTCAAACCGCGCATCATCATCTGCGTTCCCTTCGGCATCACCGAAGTTGAAAAACGCGCCGTCAAAGAAAGCGCCGAAGGCGCCGGGGCTCGCGAGGTCTACCTCATCGAAGAACCCATGGCCGCCGCGATCGGAGCGGGTTTGCCCATCACCGAACCCTCCGGAAACATGGTCGTCGACATCGGCGGCGGCACCACCGAAGTCGCCGTCATCTCCCTCGCCGGAATCGTTTACTCCCAAAGTGTTCGCGTCGGCGGCGACAAGATGGACGAGTCGATCATGGCCTACATGAAGCGCAAGTACAACATGGCCATCGGCGAGCAAACCGCGGAGAGAATCAAGATCACCATCGGCAACGCCTACCCGCTCGACCAGCAACTCACGATGGAAGTCAAAGGTCGGGACATGGTCGCAGGCATCCCGAAAACCGTCGTCGTCAACTCCGACGAGATCCGCGAATCACTTGCAGAACCAACGAATGCCATCATCGACGCCGTCCTCGTTGCGCTCGAACGCACGCCTCCCGAACTCGCCGCCGACATCGTCGACAAAGGCATCGTCCTCACGGGCGGTGGTTCCCTTTTGAAAAACCTCGACGTTCTGCTGCGTGAAGAAACGGGTTTGCCCGTGATGGTCTGTGACGATCCCATCAGCGCCGTCGTTCTTGGATGCGGCAAAGCCCTCGATCACCTCGAGCTGCTCAAAGAAGTCACCATCGGTTGATGCCGTTTGTCCTGTAGAACGTTTCCGAAAAACGCGAAGATTTCAAGACGACTGCAAGAAGCTCCCACCTGATTGCTTCTCCCAATGCTTCTTGATGTGGCGCGCGTCGTGATGTCGTGGCATCGGATCGATCCGAACGACCGTTTCTTGTCCACATCGCTCCGAAGCTGCTGATCTCGACGTCCTCGAAATCACGCCGCTCGATTCGCAAGCACCATGAACCTGAAGCGTTACCGCGATCTCGCCGTTGTTCTGCTCGCTCTCGCGGTTCCCTTTTGGTTTCTCCGCGCCAGCATGCGCGACCCGCGACAAGTCACCGGCGCCGACAAGATCATCGTTCGTCTTTCCACACCCGTGCAGTATCTCGCCGCCGCGGCGGCTCGCGCCGTTTCGGATCTCTGGGGCGATTACGTCTATTTGGTCGACGTCAAAGAAGACAACGCCCGTCTCGCTTCGCAAAACGCCCGTCTTCGCGAACGTGTCCGCAAACTCGAAGAACTCGAAGAAGAAAATCGTCGCCTCAAACGCCTGTTGGATCTGCGAACGAGCGTTCGAGCGGACGTCATCAGCGCGCAAGTCATCGGCAAAGACACCAACGAGTTTTTCCGGATCGCACGCGTCACGCTCGATCGAGACGCGCGCAACATCGGCCTGAATTTGCCCGTCATCTCGCCGGACGGCGTCGTCGGTACGACGCTGAAAGTCTCCGGAGATACGGTCGACGTGCGTCTCGTCGTCGATGCAGGCAGCGGTGTCGACGTCGTCGTTCAACGCACCGGAGCGCGCGGGTTTGTCCGAGGAACGGGCGACGAAACCAAGTACCTGTGCAGCGTCGAATACGTGCAGCGCACCGATGAAATCGAGGTCGGTGACGTGCTCGTGACCAGCGGTGTCGGCAGGCGTTTTCCCAAAGGCATCCCTGTTGGAACCGTCACGCAAGTCGTCAAACGCGACTTCGGCATCTACCAACAAGTGCTCGCCACACCCGCCGTCGACTTCTCACGACTCGAAGAAGTTCTCATCGTCGCCGCGCCTCCCGGCGAAGAACCACCTCAAGCCCAACGAGATGCTCCCGGAGCAACTCCACCACGCAAATGACGAAGGGGACGTGAGCGATGCGCAATACCGCCTTCCTCGCCATCGGAATCGGGCTCCTCGTCCTGCAATCGAACCTCTTTCGCCTCATCGGCAGGTTTCAGATTTCCGGAGCGACGCCCAGTCTTCTCTTGCCGCTCGTCGTCTTCATGGGCGTGCACGAATATTCGATCGCGCGCGGCGCAGCGCTCGCGTTCTTGCTCGGCTACTTGCTCGATTTGTTTTCCGCTGCGCCCATCGGTTTGTTCACGTTCATCACCGTCGCGACGTTTGTCGTGGCCAGAGCTGCGGGCGTACGTTTGGCCGCTCAAACCCTGCTCACCAAGGCGTTCCTCGCGCTCGTTTTTGCGCTCCTCGAAGGCATTCTCATCATCGTTTTGACGGCTATTTTTTCGACCGATACCGCGCGCCCACGCGCGCTCGCTTCGCTCGTGATTCCGCACGCGATCGGCACGGCGCTCTTTGCACCGTTCATCTTCAATCTTGCCGAACGCGTTCATCAAGCAACGATCACTGCGCCTAGGCCCGGGGAAGGAGCACAACGATGAGCCTCGTCGTCCAACGATCCGACGTCAGCGAGTTTCGTCGCCGATTCCGCTGGATCGCGCTCGGGATGCTCCTCGCGTTCTTCGCGCTCATCGGAAGATTGTTTCAGCTCCAAGTAATTGAAGGTGCCGAAAACGCCGCGATTGCTCGGGAAAACATCGTTCGTCGCGTCACGCTCGCCACCACGCGCGGCATCATCCGCGATCGCGGCGGCAAGGTCCTCGCTGCAAGCCGTCCGTCGTACAACCTCTACGTCGTCCCCGACAAAATCAACCTCGAGACGGTTTGGCCAAAACTCGTCGAATACTTGAACCTCGGCGTGGACGAACGAGTTCGTCTCGAAACGATCATCACGAACCTCCGTGCGGGCGAGAGCAAACGCAAGAGCCAGCAGATCCTCCTCAAAGAGGACATCTCGCGTGATGCCGTCGCGACGCTCAAGACGCACGAAGCCGAGCTGCCCGCGGTTGAAGTCGTTCCCGTGCCGGTGCGTTATTACCCCTTCGAAGAAGTCGGTGCGCACTTGCTCGGGTACATGGCCGAAGTCGACGGGGAAAAACTCGCGCAGCTTCGAGGTGCCGGGTACGTCGAAGGCGATCGCATCGGAGCAACGGGCATCGAACGGGCGTGGGAGAGTTATCTGCACGGCACGCGCGGATGGGAGAAGGTGTTTGTCGATGCGAAAGGTCGTCGGCGACAACGCGTCGATGGCGTCATCGAAGAACCTCGTCGCGTCGATCCGATTCCCGGACGTGATTTGCGTCTGACGATCGATGCCGATCTCCAGAAGGCGATGGGCGATGCGATGCGCGGCGAGCTCGCCGGAGGTGTCGCGCTGATCGATGTTCGTACCGGACGAATCCTGGGCCTGTATTCCAAACCCAGCTACGACCCCAACGCGTTGTCGGGTGGTTCGGGCAAGCAGGTCATTCGCGACGCCTTCCGCAGGCTTTATTCGGATCCGCTCAAGCCCGCGCTCGACAAAACGATCGCCGGTGCTTATCCGCCGGGTTCGACGTTCAAGCCGTTCACGGCGCTCGCGGCGCTCGAAAAAGGTCTCATCAATCCTCGAGCGGCGACGCAATGTCGCGGAGCGATCACCTTCGGCAAACGTTCCTTCCGCTGCACGCACGTGCATGGTCCGGTCGAACTGCACCAGGCCATGGCGCAGTCGTGCAACGTCTACTTTTATTGGCTCGCTTCCGAGCTTGGCGTGGGCATGGATGTCATCGCCGAGATGGGGCAGAGGTTTGGCTTGGGCACACGCACGGGCCTCGGCGTGAGCGCGGAAGCGGCCGGGCGTATGCCCACGCGCGCGTGGATGACGCTCCACAACAAGGGCCAGTTTCGCCTGGGTTTCGGCCTCAACGCTGCCATCGGTCAAGGCGCGACGACCGTCACCGTGTTGCAGCTCGCGCTGGCATACGCGGCGCTCGCGAATGGTGGAACGCTGTATCAACCGCAGATCGTTCGTGCGGTCGAAACGAGCGCCGGCACGGTCGTGCAGGAGTTCACGCCGCGTGTTCGTCGCCAAGTCGACGTGAGTCCCGAGAACCTTTCGCTCGTGCAAAAAGCCTTGTTCGCAGGCGTGAACGAGGAACACGGTACCGCCAACAAGGCGAGGCTCGTCGGCGTTGACGTGTCCGGAAAAACCGGAACGGCGCAGGTCTCACACAAGCTGGCGCGCGGAGCCGAAGCCGAACGCGTTTGGTACTTCAATCGTGAACACGCGTGGTTTGCCGGGTACTCGCCGTCGAGGTCTCCGGAAGTCGCCGTCGTCGTGCTCATCGAACACGGTGGTGCCGGTGGTAAGCACGCCGCACCGGTCGCGATGGAAGTCGTCGCTGCGTACAACAAGCTCTTCCGTGAACGCGGAGCGCCGCGCGCCGGCACGAGTTTGCCGGGACGAACGCCTGCGAAAGCGGCCGGAGGTGCGCCGTGATTCTTGGAGGTGACGTTTCTTCACGCGACAAGGACCACTTCGACTGGCCGCTGTTCATCACCGTCGCGCTCATCGCCGTGCTTGGCGTGGTGAACCTCTACAGCGCGACAAGCGTGTATCAAGGCGTCTCCTCACGCTCCGAGCTGTACATCAGTCAGATCTACTGGCTCGTGCTCGGTGGCATCTTCGGCGGCGTTCTCGTCGCGATCGATTACCGGTACTTCGAGCGTTTCGGATACGTCGTTTATGGCGGCAGCATCTTCGCGCTCTTGCTGGTCTTCGTTTTCGGCAAGGACATTCGCGGCAGCGTTCGTTGGATCGACTTCGGCGGTTTTTCTTTCCAACCCAGCGAATACAGTAAAATTTGCCTCGTCATCGCCCTCGCCAAGTTTCTCCATGACGATCCGCGGAGCGAAGGACGAACCCTCAAGGATCTGCTCATTCCTGCGCTTTTGACGGCCGTACCTGCGCTGTTGATCCTCAAGCAGCCCGATCTTGGCACGGCGATGATTCACATCTTCGTGTTCATGACGATCGCGGCGCTCACGCGGGTGAAGTGGAAGAGCGTCGTGCTTTTTGCAGTCACCGTGGCATCCGCGTTGCCGATCATCTGGACGTACGTTCTGCACGACTACCAACGGGATCGCGTCACGGTGTTCTTGCGCCCCGAAGACGACATTCATCATCGCGGCTGGCACGCGCATCACTCGCGCGTCGCGATCGGCGACGGTGGTGTCTTGGGTTCGGGCTTCATGAAGGGCACGCAGAATCAGTTCAACTTCATCCCCGACCAGTACACGGACTTTCCGTTTCCGATCTTTGCGGAGGAGTGGGGGTTTGTCGGATCGGTCCTGCTCTTGATGCTCTACGCATTCTTGGCTGTCTGGTCGATCCGTATCGCTTCACTGGCGAAGGATCGATTCGGCGCCGTGCTTGCTGTCGGTGCCGGAGCGATCTTGTTCTGGCACGCCATCATCAACGTCGGCATGACGAGCGGTGTGCTCCCGGTCGTCGGCGTGACGCTCCCGCTTTTCTCTTACGGCGGATCCAGCATCACCACGATGCTCATGTCCGTGGCGATGCTCATGAACGTGTCCATGCGCCGTTTCTCGGTCGCGCCTGCGCCGGATCGACTCTGAACAAAGCTGTTTGTCTTTAGCGAACGGAGCTCTTGGCCATTCGCGCTTCGAGCGCGAAGGCGTACGCGCCCAAGGCGTCTTGCATGCTGACCTTGGCGCCGCTTCTCGCAGCTCGAACGATGGACCGGAACGCCAGGTACCGACGGCCATCGATGCCCAGGAGATAAGGCATGTTGCTTGCGTCTCGTGCGACGTCCGTCGAGCCGAAGAGTGTCGCGGTGCTGGTCAAGACGCGCGTGACCAGCGAATCGGAAAGATCGATCGCTTCGGCGAGCTTTCCGGCCGCGATCGCCGCTTCGACGTCGTACACGAGCGATCGGTCGGCCTCCGGCCAAAGGTCCGCAAACGACAAGCCCGTCTTTCGAGAATCCGGCCTGTCGGAGGCAACGGCTTTCGCGAGGAAGTTTGTCTCGAACGTCTCGCGCGAACTTGCGGCAGGCTGAGACGAAGGATCGGATGTTCTTTCTTCGGCTAGCGTAGCGAGCGCCCCGATTGGGCGAGTGGGAGGCGGAGGCGGTGCCGACGGGACATTGCCCTTTGCGGATCGACTGCCCGGTGCCGACGACGGCACCAGCGGGACTCGTTCTGAAACCGTCCTGGTCGAGATGGGTTTGTCCGTTGTCGTTTGCAGCGTCTCGATCGCTCGTTGCGCAGACGATTGCGGAGTTTGCGGCACTTCCAGCGTCGTTTCGACCGGCTTTTCGAGAAGATCGGCGATCGAGAAG
>CAYSYX010000197.1:0-16088 GCA_964435055.1 uncultured Polyangium sp.
GTGCAGCGGGCCCCAGAGCGCGCAGATACCCGCGGAGATGGAGGCAAACAGGTTTGCCTTGGCACTACCGACGAGACGCACGGTCGAGGTCGAGCAGTTCTGCTCGTGGTCGGCGTGAAGGATCAACAGAAGGTTCAACACCTTCACGATCTCTTCGTCGATCTCGTACGGTTCGGCGGGAACCGAGAACATCATGTTCAAGAAATTCGCGCAGTACGAGAGCGAGTTTTGCGGATAGACAAACGGCTGGCCGATCGACTTCTTGTACGAGAACGCCGCGATGGTTCGGACCTTCGCGAGCAAACGAGCGATCGTGATGTCGATCTGTTCTTTGTTATCGGCGTCGAGCGCCTCGGGATAGAAGCTCGAGAGCGAGCAGACCATCGACGACAGGATCGCCATCGGATGCGCCGTCGAAGGATAGCCCTCGAAGAAGTGCTTCATGTCCTCGTGAATGAGCGAATGGCGCGTGAGCAACGTCGAGAACTTCGCGAGTTGGTCACGATTCGGCAATTCGCCGTAGATCAACAAGTATGCGACCTCGACAAACGTCGACTTGGCGCCGAGTTGTTCGATCGGGATACCGCGATAACGCAGGATGCCCTTGTCGCCGTCGATGAAACAAATCGAACTCGATGTCGACGCGGTATTCACGAATGCCGGGTCGAGCACCACGTATCCGGTCTTGCCGCGGAGCGTCGAGATGTCGATTCCCTTCTCGTTCTCCGTCCCGGTCACGATCGGAAGCTCGAGTGTCTGTGTCTTGCCCTCATTTTCGAGGGTGAGCTTGGCCGTTTCCTGCACGCGTCCTCCTTTCAACTCTCCACAATTGCGGCGGAAAGTACCACGCATCCCGCACCGTCGCGGACAAGATCCTCGTCATAACTGCAAACAACTCGACCCACCCGCGCGAATCAGGGAAAACACGCTGTTTCACAAAACGGTCATGTAATTCAAACCACGTTGGTTTGCCCGTCGAAAGGTGCGTCCAGGTCGTACGATGCGCGGACAAACCTCTTCGAGATGTCGGCGCAGAAAGTTGGAAGGAGTGACGAGATGGGAGCGCTCGAGCCGATGATTCGCGGCAAGTTGGCAACGCATCCGCACGCGCAAGCGTTCGCGGCGGAGGTGCTGCATGTGCACAAGCGATACGCGACGGAGATCGTGCAAGGGTTTTCGCTGTGTCCGTTCACGCGTGATGTGGAAGTGGCGTTTGGCAAGTTCTGCGTGATGCTCGATCGCGAGCCGGATCATGACGCGACGCGCGCGGCGATTTTGGAGGCGAAAAGCCCGGTGTTGCACGTGGTTTTTCCTCTTGCGTTGCCCGCGCCAAACCTCTTCGAACGCTTCGCATCGAACCTCGTGGCGTCGCTTCGCGGCGAGCTCGACAGTCCTCCGGTGATGGCGGCGTTTCACCCGGAACTCGTTGGAGATCGGGACAATGCGCATCGGATGATCGGGCTGTTGCGACGCGCGCCGGACCCGTTTGTCCAGTTCATACCCGCGGGAAATCACGAAGGAGGAACGGTGTTTGCCGCGTCGGTGGAGGAAGCCGAGGAAGCTTCGCAAGACCGGGCGGAGTGGACGTTCAAGCGTCTTCGCGGGGGCAAGTTGGACGAACTGTTGGCGATCTCGGCGGATATTCGGGCCGAGCGGGATCGTCGATATGCGGCGTTCGCGGCTGATTGGGGATGACAAAAAAAGAATGGCCGGCGCCTCTTGCCGGCCACTCATTCGGTCGCGGTTTGTCGCGGCCGTCTGTTCGAATCAAGCAATCGCGTCTTTGATCGCCTTGATCGGGCGCGCGCGAACCGACTTGCTGGCCGGCTTCGCAGCGAACGTCATCGTTTGCTTGGTGAAGGGGTTGATGCCTTCACGGGCCTTCGTCGCGGGCTTCTTCACAACGCGGAACTTCGCGAAGCCGGGCATCGTGAAGATGCCGTTCTTCTTGAGCTCGCGGTACGCAATCTGCGCGAGGTTGTCGAGGACGAGCTTGACCTGCTTGCGGGTCACGCCTTCCGAAACCTCGGCAATTGCGTTGAGAAGAGCGCTCTTGCTCATCGACGTGGGCTTCTTCGATTCAGACTTTGCTTTCGCCATGATGACTTTCCTCCGGGAGATTTGCCGTCTCGCGGGCCCAAACAACCACAAGCAAAGCGATAGGTCCAGCGTCGATCTTCATTTTCGCACGACAAAAAAAGGCCCGCACCGTCACGGTACGTCGCGACGCCCGTTCTTCCCGCCGGGACTCGCCCCACGAAACCTTGCAAATTCATGGGCAAAAACCGCACATTTCTTGTCACGCTCGCGCACAAATTCTCGCGATCTCGCACGAACGAGACGCCAAACACCTTAAATAGAAGCAGATCGCGAACACTCCATTCGGATCCACAGACCGACGTTCCGGGCCGGCTCACACGGCTACACGGTCAATCCGGGCATTTCACGTCGATTTCCATTGCGCACGCCGGCGTTTGTCGTCCACGACCGTGGACAAACTCATGATTTGCGTGCCGAGTTTCGTGGGGAAAGACCTTCGCGCATGGGGTTTGTCCCCGACTACGCTCCCCACCTTCGCGTCGGCGAAATGCCCAAAACCGTAAGGTTTTCAGCCGCTCGACGGAACTCGAGCACGTCGCCGAAGCGCACGTTCACCGAACGATTCGGCCCATCCACGAAGAGAAACGCCTCGTGCATCTTGCTGCGCACGACCAGCTGCTCACCCGCAGGCACGAGCACGCGACGCAACTCGTAACGCTCACCATGCGGCGTGTACGGCTCACGCACGACGAGCTGCAAATTCTTTGAGGTCAAAGGAAGTACGCGACCACCCGCAGAACGCTGCGCGGCCGTCGAACCCGCCGCGGGTCCAATCCAAAATCCGCTCGACTTCTGCTCTTCCTCGATGCCGCGAAAAGACATGAGATACCGCGATGTTGCCGCCGGCGAGATGTGACAGAAGAGCGCTTCGTTGAGCACGCGTGCATGCACGACTTCGCCGTTCTGACGCACTTGCATGCGCGTGAGCACCGCGCGACGCAGCTCGCCACGAAGCGCCCGTCCAATCGCCTCCGCCGCATGACCTCGTTGCGCACCGCAGAAAAAACCTACCGAATGTGAAGGCGCGCTGTTGATGCCCAAGACGGGAACGTTCGCGACGCAGTGCGATGCGCTGAGCAACGTGCCGTCGCCACCCACGGTGATGACCAGATCGAGGTTCGTCGAGTCAAACGATTCGCCCGCACGGCCTTGAAACACGACATCCACGCCAAGAACGGAGAGCGCGGCCATGACCTCGGTCATCGTGGCTTCGTGTTCATCATGCGACGCGCGAAGACGGGCAACGGACGGATCGCCCTTCGCAAGCAAACGACGAATGCGCGCGTCCTTCTGCTCTTCGACCTTCTCGCGATACGCAGACCGTTTGCTGACGACCGCAATCCTCGGTTGTCTCTCCACCGGAGTCACTGCGCGGCGGCTCATGGTCCCTTTATCTCCGCAAGTCGTCGAAGTCCGAGCTCGGTCTTGGCGTCTTCGATCCTTCCACAACGCGCAAGGTCCAAGGCTTCGTCCAGCGACACGGCCACAATCGCCGCGTTCTGTTCGAGCACCGAACCGTCTTCGGACGGCGCTACGCGACGCGCAGGATCGACGCGCACGTGAAAGTAAAAGTGCCGCTCGCCGATGATGCCCGGCGCTGGAAACGATGACGGTCCAAGTCCTTCGAGTTTTTCCGGCTCAACCTCGAAGCCAAGTTCTTCGAAGAGTTCGCGCGCGGCGCAACGACGAAGTCCTTCCACACTGCGCTCGTCTGTCTCGACCAACCCCGCGGGCAGCTCCCAGAGCTGACCCAAGTCATCACGTTCGGGTACGGGCCAAACCTCGCGAGGTCGAAGCGCAACGGGAGGACGCAACGCGGAGCGCAGATAGACCATGCGTCGACCGGAATCGTCGGTGTAGTGCGCAGCGATCACGACGGCATCGAGACGCTCGCGGGCGACGGTGTCGTAGGTGAAGGGTGCGCTGGGTTCGTCGTTCTGGAACCGCGCTCGCAACACGGATCTTTCGACGTGGAGAAACGCCTGCGCCGACGGATCATCGGTGCGATGGACGGATTCTTGAACGAGCACGATTGGTGGCAGAGGGGGCAACGCCATCGCCGGGAGCCTGAGCATACGCTCGACGAGGGGGCGCTGGTGAAGTTCGCGGTGGGGGAATGTTGGAGGGGGTGAGTGCAGGCAGGGGGAGAGCGGGTGGGGATTCGCACGGCGGGTAGGACACGCGTGTGCTTCGATTTGGAAGAGGGTCACATCGTGGTCGTCGAAGCGAGACCCGTTCGAGGGTACGGATTGTCATGACAATCGCGCGCGAAATGGTTTTGCTTGGAACAACCATTGGTGCGTTGAATGAATGACGTTTTCAACATTCGTCACCGCGTCCGCAATACCTCGGTGTGGCACGAGAGAGTACTGAAATCGATCGGCGTCAATCCATCAAGCCCAACGCCGACGTTTCCGCTGATTGTCGTTCCAATTTGCTGCCCCTGGGAGTTCAAAACGAAGCCCATGCCCCCGCCAATCGAAATGGGCGTTTCCGGGATGCCTACGGAAAACCCGTTCGAGATGACGGTCGAATCCCCCGAAATACTCGAGAAACTGTTGTACGTTCCCAGCGAGGCATAAGCGTTGATCGAAACATTGAGCGAAAGGCCCCCGCAGGCGGTGACATAGCAGCCGTATTCGCCATTCGAACCATACGCCACGCCAATTTCGCTCGTTCCTTGTGCAATAACGGACACACTCGCGCCCACGCCTGCGGTCACTGTTTTACCCGATCGCATTGCGAGCTCCGAGACGATTGGAACACGAAATGCTTCGCAGGTGGATTGGGCGACACTCATAATGTCGATTTGATCGGCCCAGCATATCGGACCCACGCCATGAAAACCAGGATCGCACTTCGGGTAGCATAATCCCGCGTCCAGATCCTCGTCCGAAGCGCAGGTCGCCGTCAAGCCATGTACCGCGCGGGTATATGTGTTTTTCCCGTACGTATGCCAGGTGGACCAATTGGTGCAGGTTGCGCCGAAATCCATATACCCCGGGGCACACTTTTGCCAACATACGAACCCTACTCCGTCATAATCGTCCTGACAAGGATCGTAACAAAGACCGGCTTGGTATTCGAGCCCCTCCGCACAACCCCAATTCGGGACTGTGCCTGCGCCGCGACCATAAGCCCATCCCGGCAAATGCTGGCCCTCGAAGACCTGAACCTCAGCCATATGCAAATATCCAAGACCATTCTCGATACGCACGTAGCGGGCTTCTCGATTCACAGGCACGACCACCTGTGCGCTCGCGGGGCCCTGGAATGGAATGCTGTGCCAATTTTGGCCATCGTTCGAGACTTTTACCTTGAAATCATGCAAATAGTTCCCATTGCAGTCCGTGCGGTTGTGGATGACCACTTGACCGATGTTTTTCAGCACCTGGAGATCCACCTGCCACCAGCCAGGTTCCCAGTCTGTATGGGAGACGGATCCTCCGCCATAATTGCCGTCGGTATTGCCGTCGACCGCTTTCCACGCATCGCCACCGAATGCGGTGCTCGATTGCGTCGCCGGCTTGTTGTAAGCCAGGTTTTTCGTGCGAAACACTTCGACCTCGGCCAATTGCAGCGAATCCGGGTTGTCGATGCGCACATAACGAGCTTGGCGATCGACCGCGATGTGTGTCTCGCGCTTGGCAACCCCCGGTTGGAAAAAGTCCACCCAATTCGCGCCGTCGGTCGAAACCTTGACGGTGAAATCATGGAATCGCTCGCCACAACAATCGGTGCGTTTGTGAATGACGATCTCGCCCACAGGTTCGATATTCTGAAGATCGACCTGCCAGACGCCCGGCACGTCGTATTCGGTGTGGGTCACGGAACCCGTACCCCAATTGCCGCTTTTGTTGCCGTCGACAGCGCGGCTCGAGTCACCTCCGTATGCGGTGCTCGTTTGCGACGTCGGTTTGAACAGGGCGAGATTGACGGGCGCGGTAAGTGCTTCCGAAATCGAGAACGTGAGGTTTTCTTCTTCCATTTCTTGGGTTTGTCCGGGTTCACCGCCGCAATGCACGGAACCGAGGGCGAGAAGCATGGTGATGGCAGCGAGGCGCGTATTCATGATTTCCTCCGGGAAGCAGCAGGTTTGTCGCACTCCGTATCGAACGGAGCGTCATCGTTCGACAACCCCTAGAGCAGACTTCGTGCCAATGGTTTTTCCGGCACACGGATAAGAAATCGGCTTGTTTTGGGAGGTATCCGGGAGTTTCCGGCGCTCGATGTGGTGACACATGGCCTGGCACGTGCCAGGCACAGGTCATTCGCGACATTACGGAGCAAACATTTTCACGTCGATGCCGAACTTTTCAATCATGCGCCGGAGCTGCGTTCGATGCAGTCCCAACACGCGCGCCGTGCTCGAGACATTTCCTTGTTCATTTCGCAAAGCGATTTCGATGGCTTCGCGGTTCAGCTTGTTGGGATCTTGTACTCGTTTCTCTTGCGAAATGGCTTGTCCTGCCAAGGGAGATAAATCCTGAGCATCGACGGCCTGTCGACCAGCCGCCAAGGCCGCATGAACAGCCTGACGAACTTCGACCATCAATTCTCGTACATTTCCAGGCCAAACACGCAACAGGCACGCTTCGACAAACGCGGGCATGACGTAGGCTTCCGCCTGGGTTTTCTTGACTTCGATATCGATCAAATAGGGAATTTCTTCAAGGCGTTCGGTGAGCCCCGGCAAGCGAACTTCGGGACGACCAATGCGAAAGTACAGGTCTTCTCGGAATCGCCCACAACGAACTTCCGTGCGCATGTCCTTGAGCGTCGCAGCACAAATCCGAATATCCACACGCTTTGGATTCGATGCGCCCAGCGAAATGACTTCACGCGTTTCAAGTACGCGCAGGAGTTTTGGCTGCACGGCAATGTCCAATTCCGCCACTTCATCGAGAAACAACGTCCCGCCGTCGGCAGCTTGCACATGCCCCTCGGTATCGGTCACTGCGCCCGAATATGCACCCTTGCGTGCTCCAAAAAGCAACCGTTCGGCCAAACCGCTCGGAATGGTCGCGCAATTGATGGCAATGAACGGCCCTTTGCGACCCGAGGCATCATGAAAACGACGCGCGGCCAATTCCTTGCCTGCTCCACTCGGACCTGTGAACAGTACCGAATCTCCGCTGCCGGCCGCTCGGGCGATGCGTTGATGCGCCTCATACAAGAGTGGACCAATGACGCCGAACGCGGTGACTTGCACCCCTCGTTGAACGAACGCCTGAAGGTTCGGCGTAAAACAGAGCAACGTCTTGCCAATACGCAGCACTCGAGGCAGTTGTGCAAAGCGCTCGTCCGTGATGCGACGCCCATCGACGAAGGTTCCATTGCGACTGCCCATGTCGGTGATGCGTAAGCCGCTTTGTTCGAGCGCGAGACGGGCGTGTTTGCGTGAGGCTCGTTCGTCATCGAGAGAGACGATTCCGTCAGCTTCTGCGCGGCCGAGTTCGATCGGGCCACGATCCAGGCGAATAAGTCTGTTCGTCGGCTCTCCATGGGCAAACACAACCACCAGGCCAGGTATTGCACACGCGTCAGTTTTTTCGCCAAGATGCGTGTTGTCGTCGACTGTCGGCTGAGTGTCGTGCACGCGCTTCCATTACTCGATATCCGAGAAAGTGACCAGTCGAAACGTAGAGGGATGGAGCACCGGGGAGATTGATGCGGCGACAAACAAGCATTTCCAATACTGTCGCACACATGCTTGTACCGGTGATATCACGTACTCCGTCAACCATGCCGCCGTGTCGCTCATTCGGTCGGGCGAAAAGCGAAATTCATGGATCGAGCCACTCGGCTTTGACGAAATCCAACAGCTCGGATGTGTGCGGCAAAGACCCATCGGGGGATTTTCGATCGATACCTTGTTGCCACAACTCATTGGCCAATTCATCGGCATGGTCGAGAAGTTCCTGCGCATGCCGTGACATCACGCGCCATACTTCGCCGATGACTTCGTCTCTGGGGGCATATCGGAAAAAACGGTTGGGAAAAAGTAGTTCGCTGAGGTTCGTCATCTTGTCGTTGCTTGCACCGTACATCATGGCCGGCAACAGACGCGGTCGATTCACGATCCACTGAAACCAACCCCAATCTGCTTTCTTATCGTAATCTTTGAATCGATCCCCAAACATTCGTTTCACGAGTGTCTCCGATACGTACACCTTGCGGTTGCCCTGCTGAAGCCCAAGCGACAACATGCGAAACCCCGCGCAACGTTCCTCGAAAGTCGGCAAGAAGGAGCGGCTCAGAGCGGCCTCCAAAGCCGGAAAGCCTTTGAATGCCTTTTCCCCAGGATTGTTTCGCATCGACACTGACATCATTCGAACTCCAATTGTGGTGGCCCACATTGCGTCAAAGCTCGAATCGTTCGCATGAATGACGCCGTCGACATATCGCTGCCCGTCGATGGGGTGCAAAGGCATGTACATCGGTAATGCGCTCGTTGCCAAGAGAGCATCGACCAGCGTTCGATCAAGGGGACAAAAGTCGCCAAGCTTGATAACGACCTCGGCACTCATGTCGTCGACGTTGAAGGAAGTAATGAGGCAATCTCGTTCGATTTCGGTCAGTTTCATATCGCCAAACGCTTGTTCGAGAATCCGGTGCAGCGCTGCAGGATCGACCAGCGCGCCTGTTCCACTCAAAAAACGCAGCATGGTGGTTGCAGTTGGTTGGAGCGCGCGAATCGTCGCATCGGAAAAAGCAATGGCGTCGTCCAGAATATCAAGCGAAATACGCTTGGCCGCTTCGTTGTCCGCGGGCAATCGAGAAGCAATGAACAGCGCGAGGAGCGCTCCGTCGGACGTGCCGGCAAATTGATGCGTTGAAGCGACAAACCCAGGATATGCTTCTTCGATCTTTCGCAACATGCGAATCTGCAAAGGAGCCGCCGGTCCGCCATCGATCGAGAGGATTCGATACCGTAGATTCGCGTTATCAGCCAAAACAGCCTCCACAGCTCCGGGTTTCACGAAGGAAACCGGTAAATATTACCCGAACGACGGGCGGTGGGTGAGAAATCAAACGCCCGAAAACCGTGCCCTTCGCGCGAGTTTACAACGAACGAGCGTCAAGACGAAATGGGATGAACGAACCTACGGCGGCGTTCGTCGCAATGTGCAACTTCTTCGTCACGGCTCAACGGATATTCGAGTGCCCGGACGAGGACGAACTCTCCGAGCCGGGTTGGGTCGCAACAATCGCACGCATGCCGACCATGAGTACGAACCAGCCGGTCCCAATCCGGGCACATTCATGCACCACAGCCGGCACGGTCCGCGTTGACGTACATTCCACGGCAATCTCGCAGCGCCCCCTTTGCGGCACCCCATTTACACCCACGCAAATCCACCCCCGCCGCTTGCGGCGACTCATTTGCACCCGCGCAAATCACCCCGCCCGCATCACGTCACCCGATTCGCTCCGCTCCAACAACGTCCCCCACGTTGCGGCGACCCATTTGCGCCCGCGCACATCGCCCCTCCGCCGTTTGCGGCGACCCATTTGCACGCGTGCAACATACCCGGCGCACAGGTCGCTACGTGATTTGCTCGTGTTGAATTGCGTTGGTGCGGAGGTGTCCACATCGTTTGCGCCGATGCAATACCCTCGACGCACGAGGTTCGCGGGGATTTGCGTCAGCCCGTCTTGCTTTCGCCGGAACTTTCTTCGTTGTTCGTTTCGGCGTCGCCTTCGTCGTCCGCTTCGGCGAGAGCCGCTTTGCTGCGCACGTCATCGAAAAACAAGTCCTGCATTGCATTGTCGCGCGGAAACTCGGCCGCCACGCGACTGGCGATTTCGGCATACTTCGTGATGAACGCTTCTTTGGCGGCATTACGCAAGGCGCGTTTGTTGCGCACGGTCTGCGCGACGTCATTGCGGTATTTCAAAGCGGCGGCATACGCTTCACGCGACTTGGCAATGTCGGCTTTCTCCGCGGCGGCCTCGGGCCATATCGACACAGCTGATTCGAGGCGTCCTTCAAGGTCCGCCATGGCTTGGATCTGCGAATCACCGAGCAAGCGTGTAATGGGCGTGGACCCCTCGGGCAGGACCAACGCGGCGATTCGGCCGCCTTTTTTACCGTCGGCGATTTCGACTTTTTGCTGGGTCAAACGAATACGACGATCCGCCACGTGATTTTCGTATTTCACATCAACGCGGGCCGGCAAAAGCTCCTGCACCGCCATTACGTAATCATTCTGCGCTTGCGTCAAATGAGTATTCGCGGCAATCATGTCCGCTGCCAGGGCGCTGAGCACCACATTCGTCGGAAACTTGCCGAACATACGAATGCCATGCGCGGCGAGTTCCTGACACTTGGAAACAGGCGTTTTCATTGACGGCGTTTGCATGCATGCTCCTTTGCGTTGGTGACGGAAACAGCACGGTAGCTGTGAGGCGTCGTGCGCGTCAAGGTAAAATCGGGGCCGCGTGAGCACGGACGTAGTTTGTCCTATCGCGAGAACGTTTCCGTCGACGGGCTCGTATCGGGTGAATATCGTGGGGTGATGAATACGATTTGGGGACGACGTGTGGGACTGTTGGTGATTGGCTGGGCCTTGACGGGGTGCATGTTCGGGGACGAGCCGGTCTTGACGGCGCAAACGGGGGTGGCGGCGAACTTCAGCGATTGCGTGCCGCGGGAGTGTTTTTACGGGTGTTGTCAAGGGCCGGCAGCAGGGAGCACGCCAAGAACTTGGCCATCGTCTTTGTAAGACATTACGTCGTCAAAGAAGGAGCTGGATATGAAACGTCTATGGTTGATGGCGAATTGGGTTGCCTGCGGAGTTGTGGGGGCTTTGCTGCCGGTTGGATGCGGCGGAGCGCCAGAGGAACCACATTTCGCGCAAAATGAAGCGGTGCCCATAGCGATCAAGGAAACTCCTCCGAGCGTTGAAGTGCCCGATGCGACGGTGCGAAAAATGACGGCGTGCGTTCAGCAAATGAGTCATACAGCGATGGATCCTTCGGTGGCATTTCAATACGACCTCGGTGCCAATGAACGAGGGAAAGTGCTCACGGTGGCGTTGCACGACGCAACGGAACGAGACACATCGCTCGAAGCATGTTTCAAGCAGGCGCTCGAGGCGATGGTCGTGCCCGACGAGGCATTGCGATTGCGGTCGTCGAAGCCATTTTCCGGAGGCGAACGCACGTATTCGTCGCGTGGCCAAGTAGGTGTCGTTCAGGCCGTTGTCGCTCCGATTGCACTTGCTCCCATTGTTATTCCTGCATTAGGCGTGACAATCCTTGTGGCGATTTCGGTGACGATCATTCGCGACGCCGTGTCCGGGCCTGATTGCAATGAAGTCAAAGAGGACTGCATTGTTGCGTGCAACGGAAAACTTCCCACGGGTGATTTTGGGTTTCGGTTCTGGAATTGTGTAAATCGATGCATGCGGACGGCGGGGTGTTGACATGAAAAAAGATGTAGCTGCGAAAATCAATACATTGATGCTTGCATACGGCGCCGAACTGGATCACTCAGTGAAACTCGTCATGGACACGTCCAGTGTGGAAGAGTTTGAAGCGTACCGGGCTGCAATAGCCCAGATCATGGGCACAATGCTCGTGGACATCATGAATCCAATTTACAAAGAGCATCCCGACCTCAAACCGCCGGAACTCGAAGACTGACGGCTCGCCATGCAATGGTTCGCTGCAGGTCGACAACGCCAACCCCGAACCCGCACATGCCACGAGATCATCACGCCCCTCCTCCGATGTGATTCGTTCGGCGCCGGAAAATGCACCACCGACACAAACCGCGTGGGAAACGCCGTTATGAAGTCGTGATCATTCGTCGGGCAAACCAAATTTTTGGTGACAATCGCGGATCATCTTCTCGATACCACGTGCCATATTTGCACTAAATTCTCGATTTCGCCCATAGTGCCGCGCGTGGTAAAGATCAGCCACTTCGGTATCAGAAAACGTACCCATATCTAATTCCTCCACATCTCGGTCGTCTTCGAAGTTCAGACACTGTTCGCTATGCCTAATGATGAGATCTCCCACGCCCAGCTTGTCGCTACATTTTTGATCGGCATGCAACACAGGAAGTAGCAATGCAAAAGAATATCGATCCGATGCTGTACACAATTCCGCATCCAGCAGCAGATCGCTCTTCCGGCATCCCCGTAACTCGTTCTCCAACACCTCCACGGTAGCCGCTTTTTCAGCTACTGCCTGCTTTGCTTCATCGCTCATTGCATCCGTCGTGGATGCATTGGGGGACGGCTGTGAAAGCGCCTCCATCTCATCTTCGCACGCCGCAAGCGCCTCGTTGAAATCGGCACGTCCCGGATTCGTCACCCGCGCCGTTTCCGGCGGTCGTGGTTTGTCCCGGTTTGCTCGGCCCACACCCAACCCCGCGACAAACGCCGCCACCAAGAGGCACACGCCCGCCAACACGGAATGCTTCGTATTCATGGCAGATCCCACCCCGACGCACCATAACAACGCCGATGCACACCATTCAACAGTCGCCTGAGCTTCTCTTCATCCAGCGACTTCGCCACTTCCATCGCATCCAATATCGTCTTGCGTTCTTCGGGCGTATAACCAGCCGATTCCCAATCCGCGGGCGGATTCTTGAATGGCGCGCATTTCTCGAAATCGTCTTCGATATAGTCCGCTACCCGCACGCGCTGCACACACAAAACATCATTCTCGGGCAAACCCAACAGCGCATCGAGGTGCAATTGAACGGAACGGCAAATCTCCGCCCCGTGCAGTCGCTCCGTACGCCGACATGTCTGGATCCGCCCCCGAAGCGCCTCCACAAGGTCGACCGGAGCTTCCGCACCCGCCGAGGTGTCCGGACGAACGGCCGACGACGATGGCGGCGCCAGCAACTTCTTTCGCCGCGCCAATTTCTTTTGACATGCGGCCAGTGCAGCAGGCACCGAACCGGACGTCGCAGGTTCGACGGACACTGCCATACGCGGCGCCATCGAGCCCGCCTCCGTGGGCATGCTCCCTAGCCAAACTCCGGCACCGAACGTTGGCACCAAAAGCACCACGAAAACACCGAGGACTTTCCAACGTGGTTTCTGCGCTTGTTCGCTCATCGATCGATCACCAGCCTACCATGCCGACAAAACGCTCATCTCGCGCGACGAATTTCTCAATTCGCGTTTTTCATGAGGCACGTTCATGCACCAGGGCAGTGCGTTGGGCAAGTTCGTGGTTGGTCCGTACGCACGAGGCGTCCGAAGACGAGGTCGACTTCAGCCTTTGCGGGTCAATTCGAGACCAAAGAGATAAATGTCGGGGATTTGCAGTTGAGCGCTTTGGCCTTTCGGCGCCCGGCGCTCGAGCAAACCCGCCGCCGACATGAGCTCGATTTTTTCTTTGGCGTCATTGGGATCAATTGCGAATTTCTTGCACAAGAATTTGACGAGCGCATTCTCCGCAACGGGCCATATCGGTTCGAACGTTTTGAACGTGTCAGGCAGCCATTCGTTGTTGATCGACCATTCCTGTCGATACTCTTGTCGCAGATCCTCGACGGCTTGCACGGAAACCTGTCCAGGTTTGTCCACTCCGCGCAAAGCTTCTCCGAATTTACGCGGGTCAAGGAGCGCCCCTGTCGATTGCGGTACTTTTTGGAGTTTGGCGGCCTCGGCAAAAAGCAGCAATGCATTGCGTGGTCGAACGAGTTCTTCGGCATCCGATATGTGTCGGATGACCCAGGTGTAGACGTAGCCTTTCTTGTACCCCCATTCTCCCGGAGCCATAGTATCGCCGGCGAGGAAATGGACGCACTTTTTGACCCAATCTTCATCGTTGGGCGGATTGAACCCCAAGGGGTGCGTGAGCATAGTGTCGAATTCCGAACGCCATAACCCCTCAGCCCGCAACAACTCGCGCATCGCCGGCACGTGACCCATTCTTTTCAGTACGGCACGATAAATATCCACGGCTTCCCACTTGATGGTTCCACGATCGATGCCGTCGCGAATCTTCGATTTGTCCGTGACGTTGATCTTGCCACCCGATGCTGCCATCGCGCCTTATAACGCGCTCGCGCAATTGCGTGAAGATCATTGGCGCCAGAACGCTTGGATCTCCATACTGGCCATATTGTCGGCCGGCGCCAAACGTAGCCTCAGAAGTAAATCCTTGAGGTCGTCGATTTCATGTCCCCACGGATTTTCGCCTGCCACTTCGAGCATTGTTTTCAGCGTACATTCAACGACATAGCCCGCAAGATAGCAGGCGTTACGGTGCGCTCCGGCGGCCTGCAGGGCTTTCGCATCGTTCATCATTTTGCTGCGCGGTTTCGAGGAAGTCGTCGGCCATCTGCAGTGGGGCGTACTCGTCTTGTCGTACTGCGTCAAGCTTGATGTATCGCCGAAAAATCACCTCATTTTTTGCTTTGGCTTAATGTTGCGGTAATCTCCGCTCCCCCAACGCATGACCTCCACCCTGCTTTATCCCCCGGAACCTTTGCCCGCCGATGCCGCAGCCATTCTCGCCGAACCGGGAACGTTATTCGCTCGCTTGGGCGACGCGGGCCTCCAGCGCGTCGTGAAGTTTTTGGAGCGTGTCCATGCCAAACCCCAGACGGTCATTGCGCACGAAGGAGCAGAATCCCGAGGCTTATTCATTCTCCTCGCCGGTACGGCGCGATTGTGTCGCGGAGGTATGGACCTCGGTCGATATGGCAAAGGCAGTCATTTCGGGACGCTCGGTAATGCCGTGCGAGCGCAAAATCACGCGTCGCTCATTGCGGAAACCGCCGTGGAACTGGCGTGGCTCCGAGACGAGCAATTCGCCGCATTGACCCACGAAGACCCGGCCTTGGCCGTGCACCTCATGGGAACGCTCGCGAATGCCATTCAACAAGACCTCGTCGCCATGACCGATAACGTCGGATTGCTTTTGCGTGAACGTTCTTTGCCGCAACATGTATTCGTCAACGTCACGATCGGCAATGCGTGGCAACGCGTGCGAACGGGTACGCCATTGCTGTCGTTATTGCCGGCCGATGTGGGTGGTATTCGCGTCGTCGCGGCGCTCGTGAACAACAAAGCCGTGGGCCTGGCCATGCCGCTGTTATCGGATGCCCACGTCGAACCGCTGCTCGCTTCGCATTGGGAAGGTAAACGCGTTTATCGGTCGAGCCTGGGCCTCGTGCTGCTCGAAGCTGCCCGTCGCGTCGATCCGAAGGTGCACGTGCGCCTCGGTCCGTCGATTGGATTCGGCCAACCGGTGGAAGTCACGGGATTGCATGGTCTGTCCATCGAAACATGGGCCAAACAAGTTTATGGAATGATGCGTGAGCTTGTTGCGACAAACTTGGTGCTCCGCCAAGAATTATGGACGGTCGACGAAGCCCGGCGTCATTTCACCGATATCGGCGCCCAAGACTTGGCAGCCCTTTTGCACACGTCACGTTCGGGCCACGTGCAGCTCGTCCGAGCCGGAGAAACATTGGCCATATATCTGGGGCCGGTCCTTCCCCATGCGGGCCTCATGGAAAATATCCCATTCAGTCTTTTCGTGGATTCGGACGGCGTTTGTCTTCGTTATGGCGACGAAGCGCAGGTCGAAGCGCTCGGAGGCGCCGCTCCCGTTTCCGAACGGAATGCGGAATATCTCAAGCCCAAAGGACTTCATTTGGGTGTACGTACGGACGAACCATGGCTGACGACGCTGGGCATCACGCACGTGGGGGCATTTAATGACGCGTGTGTTCGCGGAAAAACGCCGGAGATCATTCGGGTCAGCGAAGGTTTACAAGAAAAACGCCTCGGGCGTATCGCCGACGCGATTTGTAGCAATGGACAAATTCGGGCGATTTGCGTCGCCGGACCGTCATCGTCCGGAAAAACGACCTTCATCAAACGATTGAACGTACAGCTGCTGGTCAATGGTCTGCGCCCCGTCGGTTTGTCATTGGATGATTATTACATCGATCGCGAAAAAACCGCGCGCGACGAACATGGCGAATACGATTTCGAAGC
>CAYSYX010000198.1:0-16066 GCA_964435055.1 uncultured Polyangium sp.
ATGGTCGGCCTTGCAGACTTGGATTGCGCCGCAATCGTTGAGGAATCCACATGGACCGCCTTCGGGAGCGGGCATGTCGGAGCTTGGGGCACATAACGAAAGTTCCTGGTCCGGGTCCCCCAAACGGCATTGCTGATTTTCCGGACAATCGTTGCCGAAGAGCGTGCAGGCTTTGGCCAAGTTGCACGCCCAAGCAGTGCCTCCGCCAAAGTTGATGTTCACGTTGCACTTTGCGCTTCCGCAAAACGGTTGCGGTTGGTTTGGACAGCAAAACGGTGCGCACGTGAGAAACACGCACGTCAAACCCGCGGCGCATTCGGTGCTCTCCGGGCCGGAACAACTGGCGCCGACGCCTTTGATGCCGGTTTCGTACACACACTTCGTCCCCGCTCCATCCGGCACGCACATGGTCCCGGGAGCGGTGCAGTTCTGGGAGATCAGACCGCAATTGGTTTCATCGAGCGTCGTGTGGTCGGGACAAAAGAGCGGCATGCCGCTCGAACTGCTGCCGGAGTTTGTCCCTCCCGAACCTCCCGAACCTCCCACGTCTCCGCCTCCGCCGCTCGATGAAGACGAGGACGAACCTCCGGAGCCGTCGTCACCTCCGAAGAGGGAGCAGCCTCCGACAAACGACGCGCACAGGACAAACCCAAGAAAGGATGCGGCAAAAGCCGACTTTGCGAATCGAAGCTCGGACATGAATCGACGCTAACACGCCGTAGGCGCAGAACGACGCGAATGAAAAAGCCGCGGCGAGGTCGACCCCGCCACGGCTTTTGCAGCGTTGCTTTGGAAGGTGGACGATCAGCCGCCGTCGCCGCTGTCGGCACCGGCGTCCATCATGCCGCCGCCGCCCATACCACCGGCTCCACCCATGCCGCTGTCGGCACCACCGTCCATCGGCGGAGCGGCATCACCCAAGGGGTACTTCGGCTGGAGGCAGTAGCTCTTGCCGTCCTTGGTCAACTGACAGGTGGCCCCCATGGGAGCATCCATGGACATGATGGCTTTGTCGCAATCGGCTTGACCCATCGGGCACTCGACGAGACCCGGGACGCAGAAGCCGTTTGGAGCGCCAAGGTCCACGCAGAACATGCCGCCGGCGAGGCACTTGCCGTGATCCGTGCATCCGGGCGCGCAGAATCCCGCATCGCCCACGCCTTCCATGGGCAGAGACAAGATGCAGAGGCCGTCGGCAAAGCCGTTGCCGCAATCGTTTTGGAAGTCGCCGCCCATGACGCACTTCTGCGAGCACAGGCCGGGGCCGGTCATCGACGTGAGGAGGCACGTGCCGGCACACGACGGATTCATTTGCGAGCATGCCGCGCCCATGGCGTCGCCCATCGGAGGCATTTGCACGCAGCTGTTGCTCCGCGGATGGCACGTCCAACCGTTCTCGCAGTAGACGTCGCTGCCGCACCCGGGCAAACACGCCCGCGCGGTGTTGTCGACCTTGGCGCAGAAGACGTCATCACGTCCGTGACACTTGAACTCGTCGAGCGGCGTTTGAAGGCTCGTGAAGGGTTGACCGGCTTCACATCCGAGCACGCACACGCCGGCTTTGCCGTTTGCCGCGCCGTAACAGACGTTGCCCACGCCGGGACAATCGTCGAGCTTCATGCAGGGTTTGCTGCAGTAACCGCCCGCGGGAGCGCCGGCAAACGCCTCGACGACCGTCGTCGAGTTCAAGCAAACGCCGCCGGAATCTGCAGGTGCACCTTCCGCCGCGCAATCGTCGTCTTTCGCGCACGACGCGCCGATCCAAAGCCCATCGTCCTTCTTGCCGCCCGTACTCGACGAACTGCTCGATGATGACGATGTTCCCTCACCACCCGCGCCGCCCGTGTTCGGGTTAACGGGATCACTGCAACCAATCGCATTTGCTGCAACGAGAACGCCCACCCCGATCGCCGACAGAAGCCATCCTGCACTGTTCAACTTCATTGCCTTGCCTCCACGTACAAAAGGAAGACCCGGCCACCCAACGACGGGCGACACGACGCACCTTCACGACGTTCGCAGCATACCGATGTGCCTCGCGCGAGACCAGCGCTCCGACGCGAAATCTTCAGTCGTCTCGAGGACCCGGAGGAAGTGGAGCAAACACCTCACCCACATCGTCCTCGTCTTCTTCATCCGGACGACGCACGCGCAGCGTGAAAATATTCAGTCCGACAAACGCCACCGCGAAGACCAACCCCGCTTTGCCCGTACTTTCCGCACGTTTGTGGATGCTCTCCAGCATCTGCCCTTGCGGTGTTTCATCACGACGAACTCCGCTGCGATGCAGTTCGTTGATCCGCGGTGAAAGAGCGAGCCCGACATACGTCGCCGCAAACGCCATAAAAATGGCGCTCATGCGCCGAATTCGAGCCAACCTGGTTCGTCCGGAAAGACCACCGGCCCAAGTTCGTCCAATTTCGGAAGCCAACGCGACGACCGACGCGCCGATGGCGATCTGATCGAACCGCGCGAACGCCACGCCCATCGCATCGCCCGAGTACGGCGAAGGCGTCAGACGAAACACGGCCGGCGCGGCACACGCACCCAGAGCGATGAGGCCCCCGATGTAAAGCCCACCCGCAAGGACACCCGTCGTCGTCGCCACTCGCTCCACGATCGATTGGAGTCGGGCACGTTTTTCTTCGGGGCTCGGCAACAAATCTTCTTCGGTAAAACGCGTCTCGTTCACACGTACATCCTGACGCCGTGTTCGCTGTCTCGAGTGCCAATCTCGAGCGCAGCGGCGCGGCTGTTGATGGCAACCGGCGGTCGACCATGTACTTCGAGACGCAGATGCGCCCGCGCGAGTTTGCTGTTGAGGCAATACGTCATGGGCCCGTCGGGATTCGGATAATAAAGACCAACCATGTCCTCCGTCTCCACCTCGAACAGCCCTTCGATGCGCGCCCGCTTGGCTTCGGCCGTGAAGCTGTAACGTCGCAAGCCGACGTCCCCGTGCGCTCGCGCCATCTCGATGGGGCCGTTCCACAAATAGTCAACCCCGCGAAACCGAGCACAAACGACCGTGAGCAGGGGCGTCATGACCGGACCAACCCGCACCCGACCGCTCATCGCTTCCACGACGAGCTCCGCGTCGCTCTCCCACGTGTTCACGTGACACCAGGCATAAAGATCCGCGTGGCCTCGCCCCCAGTTGTGCCCCTGCATGCCGCGCCAATTCGAGATGTCCCAACGTTCGCCGTTGACGATGGTTTCCCCAGACAAACGTAGATCCGGGTACGGCGTCAGCGTCTTCGATTTGGGAAAAGCGCCCGTGTACATCTTCGCGTACGGGAACGGGACAAACGCTCGACCTTCGCCTTGAAGTTCCAGGTTCCACGCGATGCAGTCCGCGCGACGAGCGATCCGTCCCGAGGTTTTTCCGGGCTGAATAACGAGCGCCTCGTCTTCGGCGTCGGGCTTGGCTGCCGGGATGCTCCAGTGCACATCGAGGTTTGTCTTATCAAACGAGGCTCGAGAAAAAGGCAGGACATGCTTGACGGCGACGTGCTTGTTCGTCCCGCCGCGTTTGTCGAAAGCGATGGCCCACCCCTCGGCGACGGCTCGATCCGGTTCGGATGCGGAGCAAAAGATGGTGGCCTTGATCCAAAGGGCCCGTTCACCGTTCGGTTCGTTGGCTTTGAGGAAGTAACTTTCCACGTGATCGCGCCGCAAAGCGGGATCGAAACGAACCCCGTTGGGCCGGCTGAAACGGGGGGTTGGGGCGAAGGACGCCGAAGGCGATCCGAAGCCCCGATTGTTCGAACTCGTCATGCAACGCCCTCCATCGTCGACGCAGGTTTGTCGTTACGATCACCCTCGGAAGTGCCCGCAAGCGCGGCAAGCGCGTCTTCGATCACCTGCCGATCCACACGCGTCAACTCGGCAAGCATGGCGCGTAACTTTGGCTCGGCCGTACGAATGCGTGCTCGACCGACCGCCGCCACCGCGAGCGTCCGTTTGGAACGATCCCACGCGTCGAGCTCGCGCACGATCTCGCTCACGGCGCGCTCGTGCCCCATACGCGCGAGGGCTACACGCGCATGCCACGCGTGACGATCGCGCCTGAAGATGCCGCCGAACGCTCGTTTTTCCAGACCAACACGCGCTTGTTCGATACCCAGGTCCCCCACGAGCTCGATCACGGTGGCTTCGTCTTCCTGATCATCCGTCTTGATGTCCCCCCGAACGAGCGCCACGAGAACCTTTGCACCCAAACGACTTCCGGCTCGCGCGAGAGCGATCGCCGCTGCGACCCGCACGCGCGGCGACTCATGCTGAAGCAGTTCTTTGGCCCGATCGAGCACAGCGGGATCGATCTCGCCCCCGTTGCGTTCGGCTTCTTCTTCGGCGACGCGCAGTGCGATATGACAAACCAACGGATCGGCGTCGCGCATACGCGCAAGCAACGCTTCGACCACGGCCGCGCGATCGTTGCACACCCGGGCAAACGCGATCACAGCTTGAAAACGGACCTCGGCTCGCGGATCCGAAAGCGCACGACGAAGTCTTTCGGTGGCTCGACTGTCGCCGATTTCTCCAAGCGCCGTGATCGCCATCTGCCGCACGTGCACGTCGGCGTCTTCCATCGCGACGACCAACGCGGACAAAGCCTCGGTTCCCCCGACATCCGCGAGCCCCAGCGCCGCCGCGGATCGCACGCCCGGAGCCTCATCGTCGCGAAGCGCTTTTTCAAGAACGCGAACGACGTCTTCACGAGCTTCATCCGCGTGTTTGACCAGGTCGCGCACGGCGCTTTCGCGAACCGTCGGTTGCTTCGACTCGATGTCACGCAAAGACGCAGCCAACGTTCGCGGCAATGAAGGCGCTTGAAACACGGCGCAAGGCTAGCACGCGACAGACGTTGCGACTGAAACCATGCTTGAACGATGTTCGTCCGGAACGGCGATCGTCCGGACGGACCTTTCAGGGACCGCCGCCCATACCGCCCATTCCGCCGCTGCCGCCCATGCCGCCGCCGCCCATACCGCCCATTCCTCCACCACCGCTCATGCCGCCGGCGCCACCGGATCCGGGGTTGTACGGCGTCATGTTCCATTCGGAGTCGGGAATCACGGGAGGGCGACAAACCTCGGGAATTCCGCCCGCAGGGGGCAAGGCTTCGATTTTTACGATGCAAATTTTGGTGGCGACTGGGGAGAAATCGATGATGCGACCATCGCGCGACGCAGGGTCGGCGCACTCGTATCCGTCACGGCAATCGGAGTTGTCTTCGCATCCGGCCATGCAGTAGGTGCGTTCGAATCGGCCCCACGTCGCGTCGTCGGTCGGGCCGCACGCGGGATCGATTTGCGACAAGAACGAGACGCAAACGCCGTCTCCTTCGGGACATTTGTCCGGCTCGCAATTGAAAATCGTGCAGTAGCCGCCGGGCTGCGTGTTGTCGCAAAGCCGGTCGCCTTGTTGCGAACAATCGAGCGAGTTCGAGCATTCACGACCGATCTTCGGAGTGCATCCGCCGAGGATCAAAAGAGCCGCGAACGCGGCGAGGGCAAACCGAGACGCATCAAATCGTTGCATTGCAGCCTTGGAGTACCGGGGGCCGGACGATCGCGCAACCACGCAACGATACGAGACGACGGCCGACGAGAATCACTTTGACCGGTCGAGCTTGAAGGATGCTCTGGACGAAGCGCAAAGAAAGCGTCAGGATACGCGCCCAAACCCACTGCAACTGTGCGTGAAACGTTCGCCGGTTGCCCTCTGCCCCAACCGCCGATTGACAGACGGGGCGACGACCTCTAGATAGCGGGAACTTCCGGACCCGATACCGGAAAGACAAACGACTTCCATGGCAACCCACATTACAGAAGATTGCATTAACTGCGGTGCTTGCGAACCGGAGTGTCCAAACGACGCCATCAGCGAAGGCGACGAGATCTACGTGATCGACCCCGAGCTTTGCACCGAATGCGTAGGATTCTACGACCACGAAGCGTGTCAGGCGGTTTGTCCCGTCGAATGCTGTTTGCCCAATCCGGAAATTCGCGAAGATGAATCGACGCTCATCGCCCGCGCTCTCAAGCTCCACCCGGATGACGCCGATCTGAAGAAGAAGGCTTCGGGGAACGACTATCCATCTCGTTTCCGCAAGTAGTCGCTTCTCGGGGTACGCTGTACAAGGTGCCTCAACGACCTGCCCTTCTTTCGTTTTTTACATCGATCTTCCTTCTCGCCGCCTCCACGAGCTCGCTCGGATGCGGCGGTGGATCGCCACTTCTCCATCCAGTTCACACATTGCCTGCGGGACGAGTGTCCGCGGGCGCTGGTTTGTCTGGACAAGTCCTCCTGCAAAACCTGCCGAGCGCGGCGGGTACGGATCAAGCCGGCCGCGAATCGCAGATCCAAACCAAAGCGCTCGCCCCGGCCATTGCGCCCTGGGTGTCGGCGCGAGTTGGAATCACCGGCTCGAACGAAGTCGGCTTGGCGTACACGGGCCGCGGGGTTCGTCTTGACGGACGGCACGCATTTCAGCTCAACAAGAAGAACACGCTGGCGCTTTCGGTAGGTCTTGGCGGAGATCTTTTGCTGCTTGGTCGGCAGCAGGCGAATGCGCAGGAGCCGCAATCGGTGCTTGGTGGAGGCGTTGATCTGCCGATCATGTTCGGGTGGCGAAGCACGGCGGGGCTTTATTCGGCGTGGATCGGTCCGCGTCCGGGGATCTCGTTCGTGGACGGGCGACTCGACAACGGCGCGGCTTTTTCAGCGCGAGATACGCGGCTTGGGTTTGTCGCGGGGCTACGGGTCGGATTCCGTCAGGTGCATGTGGCGATGGAGCTGGGTGGAGCGTTTCATTTCGTCGATGCGACCGTGGATGAAACGATCGACGTGACTTTCCAGCAATTCACGCTGACGCCGGCCGGGGCGTTGGTGCTCACGTTCTGAATCGCGCAGGTTCGTGCATGAGGCTTGCCGTTGGCGATGTTGAGCCATACACTGAGATCCATGCGTTCTTCGAATCGTCTGCCGTCCACACTGCTCGCTCTTTTGGGGGCTTTTGTGGGTGGCTGTGCAGCTCCCGTCATGGACGACGAAGCTGCAAGCGCGACGAACTACACAACCCAAGCTTTGGTGCTCGTCGAGCGAACGGCCGGAGACGGTCAGTTCGTGCAGACAAACGTTTCCGCCAAGTTCATGCGTCTCGCGGCCAATGCAGACCTCGATGTTGCCGAACGCGTGGTCGGAGGTTCGTGGCTTGATCTTCCGCCCGACGGCGAATGTCGACCGTTGGCGGCGTTTGCCGGGACAGACGAAGCGCCGGCTTTGTCAAGCTTGGGAGCCGTCGAATTGCTCGACGTGGGTGATTTGTCGATCACGGCGGAATCGAGGAGCATGCCGCTCGCCACGCGGGCTTTTCCCGATGTTGGCGGTTTGATCTCCGGCGTTTTTTACACGTCGCGTGATGCCCGAAATGACCTGCCCGCGCCGGGTCGGTACGTCCTGGAAAACAGCGGCTCGAACGTCCTCGACAAATTCTCCATCGGTGCCGATGCTCCGGCAAACCCTGAAAATATTCGCGTGGGTTCGGTCGATCTCAGCGAAGCCGTGGTGCTCGAAGAAGGTGCTGCGACAAACCTTTCGTGGCGCGTCTCCGACAATTCGAATGATCGCGTGTACATCGATCTGACCGCTCCAAGTGGTGCCGGGATTCGTTGCAGCTACAAGGATTCGGGCGAAGCCGTTCTTCCGGCCGGTGCAGTAGCGAGCAAAGTTTGGGGAGCATTGCCCGCGGCCATCACGATCGCCGTGCATCGAACGCGCAAAGGTTCGTTCACCGCGACGGGCATCGATGAAGCCGAACTCCGCTTCGATTTCTCGGTCGTCGGCAAAGCAACGATCGTTGCGCCAAACCCGTAACATCAAGACAAACTCGCTCGACGCCGGTGAGTGACGATGAGCGACGACGAACCGCAAGACGACGAGTTGGTCAAGACGCACGCGGACGCGTCGCGTCGCCTCGAAGTGGATTGTGATTTCTCGGGCGCAGCAAAAGAGGCCTTGCTGGCGCGTGACCCGCGCCGGGCCATTCGTTTGGCTGCGCTCGCCGCCGATGATGAGGTTGCGCGACAAGCCATCGAAGAGATCGCGACGCATCTGCAGCGCCTCAAAGCGCTGGGAACCGCCATCGATCTGAGTGCTCGCGGAGCTCATCGATATGCCGCGATGCTTTACGTACGCCTTGGCGCGCACATCGAGGCAGCCGAAGCGTTTGCCTTGGCCGGACTGGCGATCGAAGCGGCGGATAACTTCGAACGCGCCGGAAAGCCTGCGGATGCCGCGAAAGCGCTCGACGCGGCGTTACGACGCAACCCGAACGACGCTGCGGCGCGACTTGCGCTCGGTTCGCTCTTGGTTCGTCATGGTCGAACCGAGCAAGCCATCAAGACGTTGCAACAGATCGATCACGCGGCGCCGGAACGATGGACGGCGCTCCCGATGTTGGCGCGAGCTTTCGATCAAACGGGCTTGCTGGACGCGGCACGTGAAGCTCGCGAAGAGATGAAGCGGCTGGGCATCGTGGAGGGAGGAGCGTCCCCAAGTGCCCCGTCAAACCCCAAAAATACGCCCGGCACAGCAGCGGTCGTGCTGTATGGCCGTTATGAAGTCGTGCGAGAAATCGCGAGCTCGGCGCACGCGCGGTTGGTCGAAGCGACGGATCGCATCACGGGCGAACGTGTTGCCGTGAAGATCTTTGCGGGGCTCATCGAAGGTGCGGGGCGCGACGCGTTGCAACGATTCGAACGTGAAGCCCGGGCGCTCGAGAGGTTGCGCCATCCAAACGTCGTTCCATTGCGACAATACGTGCCGGAAGGCCCCGCGATCGTGCTCATGTACATGCGCGGAGGATCGCTCGCGGACAAGATGCGAGCGGGACCCGTTGCGCCTGCACGCGCCGTGGAAATCGCGCAGTTGGTCTTGTCCGCGCTGGGCGAAGCGCATCGACTCGGCATCCTGCATCGCGACGTCAAACCGGCCAACGTGCTCTTTGATGATGCGGGCACGGCCATGTTGTCGGACTTCGGCGCCGCTCATCTGGGGGACCTTTCGAGCACGGCGACGGCGGGAGCCATCGGCACGTACGCGTACATGTCCCCGGAACAACGCATCGGCAAACCCGCGGAGATCGCCAGCGATCTCTATGCCGTCGGCGCGATCTTGTACGAGCTGCTCACGGGTCACGCCGCCGAACCGGTGCCTGCAAATTGGGAAGGTTTGTCTCGACCAAGTACGCGCCATCCGGAGATCACGCCGGCCCACGACGCCGCAATTGCTCGGTTTCTCGCCCCGGATCCCACACAACGCCCCGCGGATGCTTTCGATGCCCGGCGCATCTTGTCCGCTCTGCGTTGGTCCGATGAGCTCCCGACGAATTGGTCAGCCCAGACAAACCAGCCGGAAGTGGTGCGCAAACAATCCACGGAACGGTTGCAAGCCCCGCACGCCTTGGGCGACGGTCGCGACATGGCGAGCTTGCGCCACGACGAGTGGCTCGATCGCGAAGTGCTCGTCGTGCCGCTCGACGATGAATCGCTGCGTCGAGCGCGTGCGTTTGCCCGCGTGGCGCACCCCATGTTGCCGACGATCTTGCGTGTCGATCGTGCCGCGCAACAAATCTGGGTGGCGCCTCCACAAGGTGTCGCGTTGGCCGATGCTCCGAACAAGGTTCGTCGAGACGTATTCGATCGGTTTGTCCAAGCGATCGAGGCGTTGGCGGCATCGGGAAGCGTGCACGGGTATGTCGATCCGCAGCACGTGTATTTTTTCGCGGGCGAAGTGCAGCTTGCGTGGCCGCGCAAGCCGACGCTGAGCGACGCGAGCGACCTCGAGGCGCTCCGAACGTTGTCCGCGCAGATCGTCGCGGACGTTCAACGTTGATCGACGTTTGAGGCGGTCGAAACTTCGTCGGCGGATTGGTTTTTCTCGACCGACTTTTTCTTGGCCTTACGTTTGTCCCACCAAGCGCGCACGCGGCCGGCGAGGCTCGCGCCTCCCCAAACGAGCGCAACGACGAGCCCGATGGACGATGGAGGCCCGACGATCCACACGATTTTCGGCACGGCAGGACGAATCGGACAAGGCCTTTGCATGTCGAATCGGCAGGCATTGCGTTGTTCGAGGTCGTGTTGGAGGTCTTGGATTTCTTGCGTTTTGGGCAGCGGACGCAACGCGGCGGTCGTGATCAAGTACGCGGCGAGGGCTTCCGAATCGGCGGCGGTATCGGTTGAAATGTGTTCGCGCACGACGGCGCCCAAGGCGCGGGCGCGTTTGTCCGGGTCGAGTTCCGCGAACGCGGCGGCCAAAAATGATGCGCTTTTCGTCGAATAACGGCTCAAACACCGCACGGCACGATCTTCGGCGGGGCGGATGTACACCATGGTGCCGTCGGGCCCGATATGCGGAATGGATCCGCTGACGGTTTCTTCGTGCGAAAGCAGGCGACGAGAGAGCATCACGCACGACGACATGCGCGGCGGTCGTTTGAGCCAAACGTCGGCGTATTGTTTGTAAAAATAGAACGTTACGGCGGTACCGATCAGACTGCCGACGACGAGAACGACCCTGAGCAGGCGCCCGTGGCTATGAAGAAAGCTCTTTGGCGCATCCTCGGATTGGGTCATGGCTTCGGTATTGAACGGCTTATGGGGATGGAGTCAACGGCTGGACGCGCGAACCGACTTGGTGGTAGACGTGAAGTAGTCTACAAGTTTGCTCGAGGTCGCCGATGGCAATTCGCACTGCAACTCGATCCCAACTGTTGATGACCATGCGTCGATGGATGCCGGCGATGAGTTTGCGTCGACTCGGCGATATTTTGAGCGACGCAACGCTCGTTACGGTCGAGAGCAACGCGGAATCCGTGACAACGGCGGCTTTTGGTCTCGTTGTGGAAGGGACTCTGCAGGTCAGGGTCGAAGGCGAAGGGAGTCACTGGGTTGGTCCCGGCGAAATTTTTGGAATTTCGCAATATCAGTTCAGCGGGAAAGATGCGGCGATGGTCTTGAGCGCCAGAGCGCAGCCCGTTCGTTATTTGGCTTTTTCGCAATCGACGCTCAGGACCTTGAATTTCATTCGCCGCCCATCGTCCCCGATGTAGCAGGAGTCGACCATGAATAGTCGCCGCGTTTTGTGCATGGGTGATTCGCTGGGATTGATCGGCACGCCCTTGCCGACATTGGTCAAACTGCTGGCTCGCGCGATTGCGAACCACCTCGGTGATTACGCCGTGGTCGTCGATCCTGCGGGCACGAGTCAGTTTTACACGTCAAACTCGATCATGAATTTGCCGCCGACGGTGGACATGGCGGCGGTCGAATTCGAAGCCGACATCATTTGGAATACGTTGACGCCGCGAACGGTGCATTATTTGGTCATCGACCACGCGTCATTGAGTGCATTTGTGGGCGCCACGAGTGCGTATTTCGATGTCGTGACTCCATTTACGGCGTATGCCTTCCGATTCGTGCCGCAGCCGTCGAACGTCACTTCGTGGGCTCTGCCTGCGGGTGCGGGTCGCACCATGCCGGCGGTCGTTTTGCCTGCGAATGCGACGGGCAATTATGGACCGGCGACGTTTTACGCCATTGATGACGGCTGGAATGCGCCGGACCCGCCGGAACGCGATTCTTGTCGAATACGTTTGTCGCTCGCGCAAGTCAATGACGCGGCATCGAAAGCGTTATGGGCGGATGTGGAAGCGGCGACGCGGGCCACGTTCGAGCGTTGGGCGCGCACGGTGACGTGGCGGCGCGTGGGGTTGAGCATCAGCGGCGGCGGAGCGGCGGTATTTCGTTTGGTACCCTTGTTCGAGGCGCTGGAAGCAAAACAATTACCGATTGATCTCATCGCCGGGGTCAGCGGCGGGACCATCTTTGCGGCATGTTATGCCATGGGAGGTTTGTCCAAAGTCAACGATCTGGCCAATCACGGATTATCGATGAGCGCCACATTTTTGGGTGCGCTCGTCTCCTCGCGGCTCGTCAGTTGGTACATGAATCGTTTTTTCGACGATTGCGGCGTGTGTAACACCGAAATGCGCATGCTGGCTTTCTGCACGGCTCTACCACCAGTTTCACCTCCCCAGCCCACGGTCGTCGTCGACGGCACGATAGGCGACGCCATTCGAGCGAGCGGAGGAGCGCCGTTTTTCGCGCCGTACTTCGCCGGCGATACGCGGCAAAGCGACGGCGCCGTCATGGCCGGATTGCCGCCGCCTTTCGTTGCCGAACGGTTCGGAGCCGACATCATGTTCGCCATGAATGTCTTGGCGCTGCCGGAAAATCGTTTTCCAGGAGAAACCATTCCCTTGGTGGGCGATGTACTGAGCCTTTTCTATCGTTATACGCCGCTCGGAAGGCTCGCCGATACCATGAGCGCGACGTCGACGATGTTGCATACCATTTCCGAAGGAGCGGGTTTACATGCCGACGGATTCGTCGATGCGCCGCCGCGTGATTGGGCTCCGCTCGAACAAGCGCTGTTCTACAATTCGAGCAAATATGCCAACGAAGGTCTCGACGGCCTGAGCCCGACGGATTTGAACAACATTGCCGACCAATTCGTATTGCGTTGGCGTGCGCTGCCCTGACGACGATCCGTCGTTTGTCCAAAACAACCAATTCACGCTCGTCGCTCCCCTACCCGCGCGACGATTCCACGGCATCCTGCGCCACCCGCGTCCAAACCGAAGCTTCCCGCGGTTGTCCCATGGCCGCCGACAAATAGGCCATGAAGCGCGCACACGCCTGCTCGCCGCGATAATCGCGCTCGGTCCGCGCCAACGCCAAACCTTCGAGCGTTTCGAGAATCGCGCTGTCCACCGAACCAACCGACGCCAACACGATCGCCTGCGACAAACGCTGGCGCGTATCCCGACCCGCAATTTCCTCGGCCGCTTGCACTCGACGAAATGCTTCGGGCGCGTTGCTCTTGCTCAACGCGTGAAATGCACTCATCCGCTCCACGAGCGCGTCGTGTTCACCCGTCACCCGCAAACTCACGAGCACTTGATCGAGCGTCGCCAAATCCCCTTCGAGCAACGCTTGCTTGGCCAAACGCGGCAAACGCGCCGCCATGAGGTCCGGATCTTCCTCCACCGCCGGATCGGCTCGCAATGCCGCCAACGCATCGGCGACACTCGGACGAGGTGCGGACATCTGCATCGAATCGGGCGGCGCACGAAGGCTGATCGGCGCCATGCCCGAAATGGAGATCGGCAGTTCGTCAATCGTGGCTTCGATGAGTGACGCGATCGCAATCGCCGGCTCGATCGGTGTATGGTCCTCGGTTGTCTGGACAATCATCACCTGCTCGGGGACTTCGACTTCCGGATCATGCCTGCGCGCCTCGGTCGCCAACGCGGCCGCCGCGCTCGTCAACCCGACGTTTGACGCGCCAAACGCAGCCGATGAAGCCAACGTCCCCGCAACCCGTTCCTCTTCCGCTCGGCCCGCGTGGTAGGCAAGTTCGGCCAAACCCAACGTGCTGACATGGTGTTCCAGCGTGCGCCAGATCATGCGATGCCACATCACGCGAGTGCCGGCATCGAGCGAGTTTTCGATCGTTTGCAGGTACGAACGCGAAGCGACCGACACCCAATCCGGCTCCGGTGCGTACACCCAACCGGCCGTCGTGAGTTCCGATTCGACGGCTGAATAACGAGCGCCCGGGCCTTCGATCAAACAAGCGATCGCATCGATCATCGGAACGGGAGCGTCTCCGCCGAGAAGAATCAGCGTGTTGAGAGATGCGCGGGCTCCGGGAGAAAGATGCCGAAGTCGACGAAGAATCCACGATGACGGTGGCGCCGAACGTCCTCGACCACTCGTCGCCGTGCGTGGTTCGGCTTTTTCACCGGACCAACGCAAATCACCCGAGGACAAACCATCGGCCAACGCTTCACGAATTCCCAGCGGCAAACCGGCGCCTCGAGCAGCCCAGCGTCGCGCGGCATCATCGGTGATCGCGTCGCCGAGAAATCCACGAACGAGCGCAACCGAAGCACTAAACGGCAAAAGTCCGAGCTCCACTTCGAACATCGTCGGCAACAGCTCGAGCGCTGGAGGTAACTTTCCATCGCTCCCCGTCCGTACGATCAGGGCAAACCCTTTTGCGGAAAGGGCGCGAGCGACGACGTCGAGCGTTGATCCATCGAGCAGTTCGACATCGTCGATCGTCAGCAAGCCGCCTCGCCCATCGACCGGAGCAAGCCAGGCATCGAGCAAGTCGGCGGCATCGTCGGACGATGCGCCTTGGCCCGCAACGATCGCATCGAGGACTTCCAGCAGATGCGACGACATATTCGGCAAGCGTTCCGTCGCCATCACGCGACCGAGCGCCGTGCGCAATCCCGACAGCGGCTCACGGGGCAAGTGCGCCGGAGCGATGACGAGATTGCGAGGTGCGGCGATTTTTTTCCGCGCTTCACGCAACATACGCGTCCCACCCGCACCGGGTTGGGCCCGAATCACGCCGAGAAAACCGGGCATCAAGCTGATATGGGCGAGCTCGGAATCACGTCCGACGAGCGGCGGCGCTTCACGCAAACGACCGACTTTCGCGAGCGCGTCGCGCCGATAAGGACTCGCCGTATCCAGACGCAAACCTCGAACGATGACGCCCCCGCGCAGTTCGATCCCCCGTTTGCCGCTCAGCAAGAGTTCGCCGGAACGAACCCCGGGCATGTCCGGATCGAGCAGCACTTCACCGGGTCGAGCGAGGCGTGAGAGTTGTTCAGCGAGGACCGTCGAGGTTCCCCAAGACAAACCCGTGAGGGATCCACGATCGGCCAAATCACGGACGTTGCCTTGAGCAATCCCGACACTTAAACGAATGTCGAGGTGTTTGTCATGGGCATGCTCGATCGCAAACGAGACGGCTTCGTCGAGTTCGTCCGGGCCAAAATCGAACGCGAACGTCTCGCCTCCCCAGGCGCACAACGATGCTCCGTACACTTCCGCGCTCGTTCGAATGCTCAGGGCATGTTCGAAATACCCGGCATTCGGGTCGCGCAAGAGTTGAGGTGACCCATGGAAAGCAACGACGATCCGTTCCTGCACGGCGCCATCGTCTCGCGATCTGGACGAACTGGTAAAGCGCGATTGTTGCGCCCCGACGATCTCCTGCCGAGAGGATCCGTCCCCGTACAAAAAGTAATTCGCTCAACACTTCAAGCCATCAGCGGCGGAAGAAAAAGGAAAGAAACATTTGAAGGAGCTTCGCATGGGCGGCGTAGAGAGGGCAGACGACAGGAGGACAAGATGATCCGATTGGCATTGCGTTCGAGTTTGGTTCTTGGTGTGGCGCTCGGTTTGACGGCTTGTGGAACGACCGACGACGTCGAGGAGATGACCGGAACGGATGAATCGGCGCTCGAACTTGGGTTATCCCCTGCGGCGCTCGAAAAAACGACGGCGGTGGATCCGGCGCTGGCTGCGGACACGATGGCGAAAGAATCGGATGGGGACGGTTGCAGGACGCGCGTCAAAGACCCGGAAAACCCGAATGTCGTGCACGTTTATCTGGACAACTGCACGGGGCGATTTGGGCGGCATACGCGCAGCGGCGAAATCACGGTCACGTATTCGACGGATGAAAATGGGCGGCTTTTGGCCGAGCATCAGAGCGTTTGGTTGACGATCGACGGTCAGCCGGCGACGCGGCGCGCGACCGCGATCATTTCGATTACGGAAGAAAATCGACACGTGGTTTGGCACGGCGAAAAAACCGTCACCAATACGGATGGAGAAGAGGTCACGCGCGTGGCCGATCACGTGATCGACGTCGATCCGATCACGCATTGCAGTGTCGTGAACGGCACGGCGACGATTACGAGGAGCGACAAGGTGGTCCATGCCGAGCTCGTGGAATTGACGTCGTGCGCATTGCCGGACGGCGCGCATTCGTGTCCCACGGGGACGATCAACGCGACGGTGGAGGGGCGCGATGTTCAAATCACGAAATCGTTCGATGGGACGGAAACGGCGACGATTGAAGTCGTCAAGCCGAAGGGCGTGAAGACGAAAGAAGTGCTTCTGAATTGCGT